>JAZQHM010000029.1:0-12051 GCA_045540575.1 Faecousia sp.
CCCCCCTAAAATTGGTACCCGGATGTATTGTTTGCCGCGGGTGACAGATTTATTCATAAAAACCCCCGGCTTCCTGGGAAGCCGGGGGACAATTATTTTTCTTCTTCCGGAGTGAAATCCAGAGTGAGGGTTTTAACATTGGTGCGAAGCTGTGTGTACTTGACACCGGCGGCATCCAGCATCCGCTTGGAGGCAAGGTTGCCCATGGTGTCCTTGTACTTATCAGAAAGGTATCGTACCTCGGAAATGCCGCTTTGGATAATGGCTTTGGCGCACTCGTTGCAGGGGAACAGCGCCACATAGATCCGGCTACCCCGCAGGTCACGACCGCTGGCATTTAAGATGGCATTCAGCTCCGCATGGACCACATAGGGATACTTTGTCTCCTCGCCGGTGCGATCCCAGGGGAACACATCGTCGCTGCAGCCTTTGGGCATGCCGTTGTAGCCGGTGGAGATGATGATGTTATCGGTAGACACGATGCAGGCGCCGACCTGCGTGTTGGGGTCTTTGCTGCGCTTGGCTGCCAGCATGGCGATGCCCATAAAGTATTCGTCCCAGTTGATGTAGTCGGTGCGTTTCATAGAAATCCTCCCCAAAAATCGTGGTTTTCTCCCATTATACACGAAAAGCAGGACAAGAACAAGTCTTATCCTGCTTTTTTCTCATAAAATCAGTCAAATAGATCCTTGATCGAGTCAAAGAATTTCTTGCGCTTGGGAGTCACATCCATAGTGCCGTCCAGCTGCCGCAGAAGCTCCTTTTGCTCCTTGGTAAGCTTGGTGGGCGTTTCCACCACAACGGTAAAGCGCTGATCGCCGCGACGGCGGCTTCCCACCACCGGAATGCCCTTTTCCCGCAGGGTAAAGACCGTGCCGGTCTGAGTGCCCTCCGGAAGATCGAATGCAACCTTGCCGTCCAGCGTGGGCACCTGGATTTCCGCGCCCAAAGCTGCCTGAGCAAAGGAAATGGGCACTTCACACAGAACCGTATAGTCCTTCCGGGTGAAGATGGGGTGGCGCTTGATGTAGATTTCCACCAGCACGTCGCCGTTGGGACCGCCGTTGGAGCCGACGCAGCCCTCGCCGCGGACCCGGACGCTCTGTCCGTGATCCACACCGCCGGGAACCTTGACCTTGATCTTCTGGGTGCGGCGGACCTTGCCCTTGCCACGGCAAGTGGTGCAGGGATTCTTGACGATCTTGCCTCTGCCGCTACACTGGGGGCAGGTGGTGGTAGACTGCATAGCCATACCCATAAAGTTTTGCGTGGTGCGGACCTGACCGCTGCCGCGGCACATGGAGCAGGTTTCCACAGCCTTGTCTGCAGCACCGGTGCCGGAGCAGGCAGAGCAGTTTTCAATGCGGGTAACGGCAACTTCCTTTTCGCTGCCGAAAGCAGCTTCTTCAAAGGTCAGCTCCAGCCGCGCGCCCACATTTTCGCCTCTGCGGGGTGCGTTGGGGTTGCTGCGGCTTGCGCCGCCGCCGAAGAAAGAGCCGAAAATATCGCCCAGGTCGCCAAAATCACCGAAACCGCCAAAGCCGCCGCCGTAAGCGCCGCCCTGACCTGCGCCGTAATTGGGATCTACACCGGCAAAGCCGAACTGATCGTAGCGGGCGCGCTTGTCGTCATCGGAGAGCACCTCATAGGCTTCTGCTGCTTCTTTGAACTTTTCTTCTGCCTCTTTGTTGTCCGGATTCCGGTCGGGGTGATATTTCATCGCCAGCTTCCGGTAGGACTTCTTTATGTCATCGGCACTGGCACCCTTCTGGACACCCAGCACCTCGTAATAATCGCGTTTGTTTTCTGCCATAGGTTATCACCTCAAAATACCACAACAGAGGGGCGGCGTTTTGCCGCCCCTCGGGCTTGGTGTTTAGTCAACAGTCTCGTAGTCGGCATCCACAACGCCGTCATCGCCGGGCTGCTGCTGGCCACCCTGGGGGTTTGCCTGCTGATACAGCTTTTCGGAAACCTTATAGAATGCCTGCTGGACTTCCTCAGTTGCAGCCTTGATGGCAGCAATGTCGGTGCCCTTGTTCAGCTCCTTCAGCTTGTCAACAGCGGTCTGGATCTCGTTCTTCTCGTCTTCGGTGATCTTGTCGCCCAGCTCGCCGAGAGTCTTCTCGGTCTGATAGACGATCTGATCCGCCATGTTGTGGGTATCGACCTCTTCCTTGCGGGCCTTATCCTCAGCAGCGTACTGCTCAGCTTCCTTAACAGCCTTGTCGATGTCCTCCTGAGAGAGGTTGGTGGAAGCGGTGATGGAGATGTTTGCCTCCTTGCCGGTGCCAAGATCCTTGGCAGAGACGTTTACGATGCCGTTGGCATCGATGTCGAAGGTAACCTCGATCTGAGGTACGCCACGGGGCGCGGGAGCAATGCCGCCCAGCTGGAAGCGACCCAGGGTCTTATTGTACTGAGCCATCTCGCGCTCGCCCTGCAGAACATGGACATCAACGCTGGTCTGACCGTCAGCGGCGGTGGAGAAGATCTGGCTCTTCTTGGTGGGGATGGTGGTGTTACGGTCGATCAGACGGGTGAACACACCGCCCATGGTCTCAATGCCCAAAGACAGGGGCGTAACGTCCAGCAGCAGGATGTCCTGCACATCGCCGGTCAGAACACCGCCCTGGATCGCAGCGCCAACAGCGACACACTCGTCGGGGTTGATGCCCTTGAAGCCTTCCTTGCCGGTGATGTTCTTAACAGCTTCCTGAACAGCGGGGATACGGGTAGAGCCGCCAACCAGCAGCACCTTATCCAGCTCGTTAGGCTTGATGCCGGCATCGGACAGGGCTTGATTTACGGGCTTTAAGGTGCGCTCCACCAGGTCAGCAGTCAGCTCGTTGAACTTGGCGCGGGTGATGGTCACATCCAGGTGCTTGGGACCGGTGGCGTCAGCGGTGATATAAGGAAGATTCACAGCGGTGGAAGTCATGCCGGAAAGCTCGATCTTAGCCTTCTCAGCAGCTTCCTTCAGACGCTGCATAGCAACCTTGTCAGCGCTCAGGTCGATGCCCTCAGCCTTCTTGAACTCGGCAACCAGGTAGTTCATAACTCTCTGGTCGAAGTCGTCGCCACCCAGGCGGGTGTCGCCGGAGGTAGCCTTAACCTCCACAACGCCGTCGCCGATTTCCAGAATGGAAACGTCGAAGGTGCCGCCACCAAGGTCGTAGACCATGATCTTCTGCTCGTTTTCCTTATCAAGACCGTAAGCCAGAGCAGCAGCGGTGGGCTCGTTGATGATGCGCTTGACATCCAGACCGGCGATCTTGCCGGCGTCCTTGGTAGCCTGACGCTGTGCGTCAGAGAAGTAAGCGGGAACGGTGATGACAGCCTCGGTGACAGCACAGCCCAGGTAAGCCTCGGCATCTGCCTTCAGCTTGGCAAGCGTCATAGCGCTGATCTCCTGGGGGGTGTAGTCCTTGCCGTCGATGGTGACCTTGTAGTTTTCGCCCATGTGGCGCTTGATGGAAGCAACAGTGCGGTCGGCGTTGGTAACAGCCTGGCGCTTAGCCACCTGACCTACCATACGCTCGCCGGTTTTGCTGAATGCCACAACAGAGGGAGTGGTTCTGCCGCCTTCAGCGTTTGCGATAACGACGGGCTCGCCGCCTTCCAGAACGGCCACACAAGAGTTGGTCGTACCCAAGTCAATACCAATAATTTTACCCATAATAATTTTCCTCCTATATAAATGTTAATAGTTTACAAAGTTAGTTGGCAACCTGCACCATGGCGAAACGAACGATCTTTTCGCCCAGCTTGAAGCCTTTTTGGAATACCTGCGTGATGGTGTTTTCCTCTACGCTGTCGTCGTCCGTGTGCATGACGGCGTTGTGGATGTTGGGATCGAAAGCGTCGCCGGGATTGCCGAAAATCTCCACGCCCAGGGCGGTGAGGATTTTCACCAGCTCATTCATGGTCATTTCCACGCCCTTTTTGTAGGCGGCGTCCTCGCATACCTGGTTCAGCGCCCGCTCTAAGTTGTCGTAAACCGGCAGCAGCTTTTCTACAGCGTCACACTTGCCGTTGGTGTAGGATTGCTCCTTTTCCTTGGCGGTGCGCTTGCGGAAGTTATCGTACTCTGCAGCCAGCCGCAGGTGAGCGTCGTGCTCAGCGTTATATTTTTCCTCGAAGGGGTTAACCTCTGCGACTTCCTCCACGGGAGTTTCTACGGTTTCCTCTTCGGGCTTGATTTCCTGTTCCTTTTTCTTCTTTGCCACAATCTATTCTCCTTTATTCCTCTGCCTCCGGCAGCTGGGGCTGCTCGGGTTTCGAGAACATTTTGCTTAAGCTTTCCGCGAAATAGCTAAGCCGTGCGGTGACCTTCGCGTAATCCATCCGGGTGGGACCAACCACACCAATCATGCCCTGCAGACCGTCGCCGATATCGAACTTGGTCATGACCACAGAGGTGTCTTTCAGCTCTTCGGCAACATTTTCAGGACCAACCAGCACCTTGGTGCCGTTTGCGTTCTGCATCACGGCAGGCAGGTTGGAGAGGGCGTCTTCGTCAAGGCTGGTCAAAACCTTTTGTGCCCGGTCGATGTTACGGTATTCCGGCTGATCCAAAAGCCGCACATGACCTGCAACCGCCATATTTGTGCTTTCCTGCCGGCGCAGGGTGTCGGTGGTGAATTCCACGATGACGGGCACCAGCGTTGCGGCATTGCCGGCAGAGCACATCACCCGCTCCAAAAGGGAGGCGGTGAATTCTTCAGGGGCAAGCTCTGTCATGGTCGCGTTCAAAACTGCGCTCAGCAGCTTAAGATCGGCATCCTCCACACTCAGCGGCAGCTTGATCAGCTTGTTGACCACCTCGTCATTGGAGAGCATCACAACCAGAATGAAGCTTCCGTTTCCGGCGGCAATCAGCTCAAAGCGTTTCACCGTAGCGCCGCCCCGGCGGGATGCCACGGAGATGGCGGGAAGATCGGTAGCTTGGGAAACCAGCTTTGCCACCTTTTCCACCATTTTGTCCACACGCTGCATCTTCTCTTCAATGGCATCGTTGATGGAGCGGGTTTCGTCCATGCTCAGCCGGTAATCTGCCATTAGTTCGTCCACATACAGCCGGTAGCCGGCAGCGGAGAGGACGCGACCTGCGGAGGTGTGAGGCTGTTCCAGATAACCCATGGAAAGAAGATCTGCCATTTCATTGCGGATGGTTGCAGAGGAGTAGTTCATGTCCGGCAGCTCTGCGATTGCCTTGGAGCCAACGGGCTCGGCGGTGGAAATATACAGATCCACGATGGCGCGCAGCACTTTTTTCTTTCGTTCTGTCAGTTCCATAATGACCTCCTCTACTTTGTTAGCACTCTTTGTCTTTGAGTGCTAAGCACACTATACACCAGAGTGCTAAAAATGTCAAGGGGTACAAATATAAATTATTTTTGAACGGGTTGCAGATTTTATGCAAAAGACAAAATTGCGGTTTAGTGGGCAATTCGCGGCAAAGCCGCGAAAGCTTCCCCCTCTGGGGGAAGCTGGCAAAAATCTTTGATTTTTGACTGATGAGGGGAAATATCTATGTTTTTCATCCCCTCATCCGGCGCTACGCGCCACCTTCCCCCCAAGGGGAAGGTTTTGAAGCTGCCCGTCAAACTGAAATTTGAAAAAAGGGCCGTGGCGGACAGCCACGGCAAAAAAACTAATATTTTAAATATCTTTTTAGCTTTTCCTCTGCCCGGTGGAGCGTCCGGCAGACGGTGCTTTTGTTTACACCCCGCTCCTTTGCAATCTCGACGATGCTTTGCTCCCGGAAATAGTAGGCAAGGATCGTTTCTCTTTGCAGCTCGGTCAGCTCCTCCCGGATCACCCGGTTGAGCCGCTGCAGCTGCACCTTTCGGGGCAGCCGGATGGATGCGGTCTGTTCAAAGGGTATATTTTTCATTGCGGTAGTATCCCCTCTCATAATATCGGGCGGTGAGCTCAGCCAGTTCGTTCATCTGAGTGAGCATGGGGGTCAGCTCCGCGATGCGCCGCTTCAGATGCCAGATCTCTTCGGCATCCGTTTCTTGTGCCAGAAGCTGCCGCAGCAGCCGCAGGCGCTTGCGCAGAAGCTGGGCGGAGGCTTCGTAATCTTTGCTTAGTTGCGCAAGGGTCATGGTTTGCGACGCCGGCAGCGCAGACACATCAGACTGGGAGAATACAGCTCGCCGCCGCAATGGGCGCAGAATGCGGCTGGGCGCGTCGCCTGAGGGTCTGGAAACAGAATTTGTTCTATGTAAGTCACTGCATGCATCATCCTCTCCTGGTAAAATCTTGTCGAGATCGCACATTTGCCGACTATTTCCTCTAAAAAGATACTACACGAATCGTGTGATGTCCGTCGAAACGTGTAGTGTGCGATTTTCTCTTATTTTTTTCTATTATGTATGTTATACTGGACACAAAAAATAATATATAGAGGTGGTACATATGATTGGGCTGCGCATTGCAGCATTAAGACGCTCAGCAGGATGGAGTCAGGCAGACCTTGCAGGTCGGCTGAAAATCAGCCCCAGCGCGGTGGGCATGTATGAGCAGGGACGCAGAGAGCCGTCGCTACAGATGCTCATTGAGCTTTCGGAGCTGTTTGATGTGACCATAGACTATCTGGTAACGGGCAAGCCCTCTACCAGCCATGACCGGGATCAGTTTTCCGGTGCGCTGTTGGGGAGTGTGACGGCTGCGGAAAAGCAGCTGCTGAGTCGCAAGGAGATTCCCTTTTCCCGGCAGGAGCTTACGGTGCTGCTGGCGGCGCTGCTGATGGAGCCTTGACGAAGACGGTCTTCTTGGAGTATCATACATATATAATAGTAAGGAGGATGCTCCATGGAAGATATTACATATATGCAGGAAGCCTTAGCGCTGGCAAAGGAAGCAGCAGCAGAGGGCGAAGTGCCTGTTGGCTGCGTGATCGTCCGGGACGGTGTGATCGTCGGACGGGGCAGAAACCGTCGGGAGCAGGATAAGACCGCCCTTGCTCATGCAGAGTGTGACGCGATTCGGCAGGCTTGCGAAACCTTGGATGGCTGGCGGCTGTGGGATTGCACACTGTATGTCACGCTGGAGCCCTGCCCCATGTGCGCAGGCGCCATTATCAATGCCCGGATCCCCCGGGTGGTTTTTGGCGCCAGCGATACAAAATGCGGCGCCTGCGGCTCGGTTTGCGATCTGTTTTCTATGGAGTTTAATCACCACCCGGAGGTAACAAAGGGTGTTTTGGAGGAAGAATGTGCTGCGGTGCTGTCGGATTTTTTCCGGGACCTGCGGGTGGAGCTGCGCAGCAGACCAAAGTGGAAGCGCCCGTGACGGGCAGATTTTTGGAGGGATATTATGGAGCACCGGCGGCAATTTTTGCGACTGGGTGCGGCAGTAATCGTGCTGGCAGCAGCCATTCGGCTGGTGTCAGCCGGTTTTTTTACGCCGATTTTGTCGTTTTTGCGGAATCCTCAGGTGGTTTCATTTTTAATGTATGTGCAAACGGGGCATGTGGTCAGGTTTGCGGAGCTTCCGCCCCCACCGCAACTCCAAGTGCCCACGGAGCCCGTATCCACGAAGCCCATCCAACCGCCGGAGCCTGTTTTGCCCTCTTTTTCCGGTGAAGAGGTGTCCGTTGTGAATTATCACTGCGATTACCGTCCCGATTTGCAATCGTTGCTGACAAAGCCCCTTGACTGGGATCTGACAACCGGCGGCCCGAAGGTGCTGATCCTCCACACCCATGCCACAGAAACCTACACCGGCAAAAATATTCCGTATTCCGGCACTTACCGGACGCTGCAGGAGCAATATAATATGGTATCCGTAGGCGCTGAGATCGCCCGGGTGCTGCAGCAAGGCGGTGTGGAGGTGATCCATGTCAAGACCCTCCACGATTACCCGGATTATAATAATTCCTATATTGCTGCCAGAGCCACCATAGATGCGTATTTGAAGCAGTATCCCACCATTGAAATGGTGCTGGATATCCACCGGGATGCTAATGATTCTGCTGAGGGTCAGCTGATCACCTCCGCAACGGCGGGAGGACAAAAATCTGCCCAGCTGATGATGGTAGTGGGCACGGATGCCGGCGGAAATTATCACCCCGATTGGCAGGAGAATCTGTCGCTGGCGCTGAAGCTAAATGCCCTTCTGGAGCGAAACAATCCCGGCATCTGCCGTCCCATCAGCCTGCGGGCGGAGCGGTTTAATATGGATTTCACAGCCGGGAGCCTTTTGATAGAGGTGGGCGCTGCGGGAAATACCCACCAAGAAGCGCTGATTGCAGCCCACGCGCTGGCGCAGAGCATTTTGGAGCTGGCAAAAGGAACACAATAAAAATACCGGCATCGCGTTTGCGATGCCGGTATTTTTATGAGAAAGTTTATTGCCACTCAGTAGTTGCGCCAGTGGGCACGATGGCGATATAACTCTTACCAACGCCCAGAGTCAAAGGCGTGCCGTCTTCCAGTGTGTAGGTGAACGGATCCTGCTCGGATGCACGGCTCCACTTGATGGGAACCAGCTGACCGTTGCAGGCATAATAACCCTCGCCCTCGCCCTTGAGCGTGATATCCACGCGCTCAGAACCTTTAAGTTTTTTGGTAGGGGCTTTCAGGACGAAGATGTTGCGGAAGCCCAAGGTTTCGCCGGTGTTTCCGTCGATGTTGTCCTTGTCATACTGGTAGGACATATACAGCTTGGTTTCTTTGTCGTAGGTGAACTTGGTGTACTTGGTGCCGCTGCCGGGGTTTCCACTCATATTGAAATAAACAGTAACAGTGTTAGCGGTTTCACCAACGATGATCCTTTCGTCGTCAAACCGCAGACCATAGTCCAAACCTTCCTCGCGCTCCAAAGGATAGCCTTTATCTACAGCAAAGTCAATGGCTCTTTGACCTACCAGGAAGTGACACTCGTCACCCGGATTGTAGCCGTCATTCTTTCGATCCTGACTTTCGAAGAAGTATGGCCAGCCGCTGGCAGTACCGTTCATGTTATTGATTCCGGCTTTTTCGATGAATTCTTTAGCGCCTGCCGTACCTTTGCTTTGACCGTAGTGGACATAGATGGCATCATAGCTCAAAGCCACGCTGGCAAAATACTTACGGGCACTGCGGATGGCACCCAACTCCTCAACGGAGGCGATGTCAGTGAAAACGCCCATGCAACGGGTCCAGCCGCCCTCGGTCAGAGCCTCATAATAAATATCAGCTTGAGAGTTACCGTGGATGGGAATGGAGGTTCTATAGTTATTGAGCATAACGCAGAAGGGACGGGCGGTCATCATCTCCGTCTCCATCGGTTCGCCTGTCAAGGGATGCACATACTTCACGACAGCTTCTGTGGGAGCTTCAGTAGGAGGGTCAGTCGGTGCGTCAGTTTCCGAAATCGTAGTGCTTTGGGTGGGCTGAGCTTCCTCAGGGGAGCAGGAGTTCAGCAAGAGCACCAGAACAACGCACACAACCACAAGCGCACCGGCAACGATTGCCAGAAAAATGGGCTTTTTCTTAAAAAAGCTCACAGCGTTCATGAATGCGTTTTTCAAAGCATTTACAAAAGCGTTCATAAAAGAGTCCTTTCCCGGTATCTGGCTGACAGAAACCGACGAGAATTTACATAACTCATTATAGCAGAGAAACGCAAAAATGCAAGGGGTAGATGTAGTTTGGGTAAAAAACCCAATATCTTGTGTTTACAGAGGAAACCGAGGGAATTTGCGGAAATTTTAGTTGACAAATGTGCCGGAAGCGGCTATAATACACTAGCCTGCGTATGCGGGTAATCCTTGCTCGCGGCGCGACCGCGGGCCAAAAGTCCAAAAGGAGGTGCAAACAACATGGCTAAGATCACCGGCAAGTACGAGGTGCTCTACATCGTCGACCCTGCTCAGGGCGAAGAGGGCATCGCCGCACTGGTGGAAAAGTTCAAGGCAATGGTGGAAGCGGAGGGTACTCTGACTAACATCGATGAGTGGGGCAAGCGTCGTCTGGCATACCCCATCAACGATCTGCCCGAGGGCTACTATGTTCTGATGAACTACGAGAGCAAGCCCGAGTTCCCCGCTGAGTTGGAGCGCGTTATGAAGATCACCGAGGGTGTCCTGCGCTGCCTGACCACCGTCGTGGAGGGCTAATCTATGCTCAACCACATCACAATTATGGGTCGTCTGACCCGCGATCCCGAACTGCGCCGTACAGGCACAGGCGTTGCCGTTGCCAGCTTCACTCTGGCAGTTGACCGCGATTTCGGCGGCCGTGACGGCGGCGAACGGGAAACCGATTTCATCGACTGCGTTGCATGGCGTCAGACCGGAGAATTTGTCTCCAAGTATTTTGCCAAGGGCCGCATGGCGGTGGTTTCGGGCCGGCTCCAGATCCGGGGCTGGACAGACAAGGATGGCAACAAGCGCCGCACTGCTGAGGTCGTGGCAGACAATGTCTACTTCGGCGACAGCAAGCGTGACGGTGACAGCGCCGGCTCTTTCGGTGGCAACACCTATGCAGCCCCCGCTGCTCCCGCATACAGCGCTCCGGCATCTGCGCCTGCATCTGATTTTGCGATGCTGGATGATGACGATGCACAATTGCCGTTCTGATTTGAACTTTTTCACATTCTACAAGGAGGTAATCTGTTATGGCTAACGAACAGCGTGTTCGCCCCCGCAAGCGCAAGAAGGTTTGCGCATTTTGCGTGGATAAGGTGACCAGCATCGATTACAAGGACACTGCAAAGCTCCGCCGTTACCTGTCCGAGCGCGGCAAGATCCTGCCCCGCCGTACCACCGGTACCTGCGCAGCTCACCAGCGTGACCTGACCAGCGCCATCAAGCGCGCACGTCAGATCGCTCTGCTGCCCTAGGTTGCTGAGTAATTGACAATCATCACACCCCCGAAGCAAATGCTTCGGGGGTGCTATTTTGTTTATGCGTCGTGTAAATATCAGTTTATCGCGCAGTTAGGCACGATAAACCGTAGGGGCGGATTCCATATCCGCCCGTAAAAAACGTTGGCGTATGCCGGCGGGCGGATTCCATATCCGCCCCTACAGCATCACCATAAGGTGCTCCATAAATCCCAATTTAGCCTTTTGCCATAGCAAATCTACCCAGGACTATGCGAAAAATATCCCACCAGGTCAGCCGGGGCACAGCTTCCTGCGCCACCATGGGGATCTGGGTAACCGTCTGATCCCCTACCTTTACCGTCAGCGTTCCCAGACGCTGCCCTTTGCTCACCGGTGCAGCCAGCTGTTCTTCCAGCTCAGTGCAGATCTGCACCTGATTGACCTGGGCTTTATCCACCAGAAGCTGCACCGGTTCCTTCGGCACTGCCACAACAGAATCGGCTGTGCCCAGCTTCACCGGTACCGTCAGCACCTGGATCTCCGGATTTACCAGAGCAAAATTGGCAAAGCCGTAATCCAAAAGCTGCTTGCAGGCACCAAACCGGTCCTGGGATGTTTCGCAGCCCATGACCACCGCCACCAGGCCCAGGCCGTCGCGCTGCGCCGTTGCCGCCAGGCAGTACCCGGCAGAGGAAGTAAAGCCGGTTTTCAGTCCCGTTGCCCCAGGGTAGAACCGCACCAGCTTATTGGTGTTGGAAAGACCAAACGTTCCATTACGCACCGTATCCATCCAGATGGTGGTGAATTTCTGGATGTCCGGGTGATTTTTCATCAGCTCACGGCTCATAACGGCAATGTCATAAGCAGAGGTCAGATGCTCTTTTGCACTTTCGTCATCATCCAGTCCGGTGCAGTTGACAAAATGGGTATCGTTCATGCCCAATTCCGCGGCACGGCTGTTCATCATCTCTACGAAAGCTGCCTCGCTGCCGGCGATATGCTCCGCCATAGCGCAGGCGCAGTCATTGGCTGATGAAACGGCAATGGATTTGAGCATATCTGTCACACGCATACTCTCGCCGACCTTCAAATAGATCTGGCTGCCGCCCTTGGCCGCCGCCGCCTCGGAAGCGATCACCGTATCGTTCCAGTCGATCTTGCCGGAATCGATGGCTTCCATGATCAGCAGCATGGTCATGACCTTGGTGACACTGGCAGGCGCGAGTCGTT
>JAZQHM010000030.1:0-9134 GCA_045540575.1 Faecousia sp.
CAATGTCATTAAGTTTATGGCATAGTCGGTAAAGGATAACAGCCAAGAAGAGCCACCTCCAAGACAGGTAACTGTTTTGGAGGTGCTTTTTTGCAAAAAGGGCATGACAAATGAGCAGATCGAGAAATCTGCTTGAAAAAAGACTATTCAAAGCACAGAATTTATGCTACTCTGTAAATGAAGCTAACCGCGTGCTTAACGGTCATTTTGCGAGGCCTGCTTCTACCGGGGCGAATTGGAGAAACATGCTTACGAATGAGAGCTTCAACATCGGGTGGAGACACATTACCAAGGAGAAATTGTCTGCAGACATGTACCGCGACTGAGAAGTTTGCTTTATAGGCGTACTTACAGTCGGCTTTCTGGATGATTACGGGCGAGGTAACCAACTCAGTAAAGTTGTACATGATCAGTCTGGCAAAGACCTCTTGGTATATGTGCTCCACCTTTTTTGCGTGGAAGTGAAGTAAGCCAATAGTGTATTTCAGTTCACGGAAAGAGGTTTCAATCCCCCAACGCATATTGTATAGATGCTTTAATTCTGAGGCCGGGAAGCTGCATCTGTCTAGATTGGTGACAACCGTCTCGAATACACCATCCGCAATTTGAAAGCGCACGATGCGAAAGGGCAGTCTGAAAAAAACAGTCGGATCATGCTTACGATTTGTTGTAGGAAGGTAATCAAAGTCACGATTGTTCGTCAAGATTCGGTATTGATTTTTGTTTTCAGCCAGTTTCTTAACAACATTTGTTTTCTTCGTCGTCAGTGATAAGTCAACATATAAATCAAATTCATCCGTGTCTGGCAGATTTAAACCGGCGGCAATCCCTCTCGAATTGAGAACATCCTGAATACGGATCAGAAAATGCCAGCTTTTTTCTTGAATATGGGCCATAAGGTTAAAGCCTTCATACCCTCTGTCAGCAATAACAAGAACATTTTCCATAGAGGAACGGTCAACCATGTCACAAAGAGAGCTTCGCTCATTCGCTTTTCGTTGACCAAGCAAAACAGCATCTGTATAAGTATGCCGGAGCAAATCGTACATTGCATCAAGGTGAAGCAGATTATATGCGGATTGTCCTTCCTTATCAGGGAAATAGGAATCTGGATCGTTTGAATTTGTAGGAATCTGAATATCAGAACCGTCGGCAGCAAGCAGGCGAAAACCTTTGTAGTACAGATCTTTGTTTGTTTTTTGAACAAACAAATCAAACAGAGAAGAAAATGCAGATGCGTCAATTTTTCCTCTTTGCTGAACGAGAGCAGATGTGGTTGCAATACTTGGTGTGCAGCCAAAATATTTCAGCAGTTCTGCGGTAAGGGTGCCGCCTTCCATAGCCAACAGAAAAGAAACGACTTTATCAAATGGCAGTTTTCTTTTCTTTTTGAAATTGCGATCAGGGTCTTTTACAAACATCCACGATACCTCACAGAGCTGGGAAATTGCTTCCATCAGTTTCTTCTTTACAATACTAATTTCGTTTAACATCCGGAAAACCTCCTTGTAATTTTCAGGGGACACCTCTAATTACAAAGGCCTTTTTGCTAATCGCAATTAGCAAAAAGGCCGCACATTTTCCTTCTTTTGTCAAGCATTATTTTGAAAATAGTTACAAAAAAATGGACTCCACATTTCTGTGAAGTCCAGTTTTTCTTAACTTAATGACATTGGGGAAGACCCGGGCGGATTTTATTACGCAGTTTGCGGTTGGGAGGGTCAAGACCCTCCCTTATAGATACGGTGAATTATGAAAGACAGAAAATGATGCCAGATTTCCTTTTCTGATTATTCATTGGCCATTGTGAAGATCTGCATCCTGCCGCTTTTTACCTTGCGGATGAAGTCCTGCTCATCCTGTATAGGCTCCTCGCAGCACACACCTGCCAGCCTTTTGGCACCGCTTCCGCTGTGATTATCAGAACCCGCAAAGGGCAGCAGACCGTAATGCTCAGCATACAGCGCGGCCATCTTGTCGAATTCCGGGTTATGGCCGGCGTTGACAATCTCCACCCCGTGGACATGCCGGGGATAGAGTCGGAACTGCTCTGTGGACACAGTCTCCCGGAAGGGATGGGCATGAATGATCAGCGCGCCATGCTCCCGCATCAATGCCAGCTCCTGGCCCTTTTTCATGTCCATGATCTCGGGATGCTGCAGAAACCAGTTTTTGTCCAGCCCGTAGATCAGAAAATCCGGACCCCAGTCGGAAAGCTCTACGCCGCAGAAAACTTTGATGCCCAGGGCTTTGCCAATCTCCACGCCCTTTTCATAATCAGAAAAATAGAAATTGATCTGTTTCTCGTAGGGCAGGCTCTTGTCGATGTTGATACTGCCGTCCAGGAAGTGGTTGGTAATAAACACCCCGTCGTAGCCCAGACTTTTATAGAATCGAAGACTTTCTTCGACACCGGCCCTGGCGCAGCGGCTGACAGGCGCGGTATGCAGGTGTGTTTCGTATCTGTACATTGCGGATCCCTCCATGGCTGTTTCTTTTCCTTATTGCCCATGCAGTGCATAATCCGTGGCGGTATAGATCGTTAAATGTTCATTTTTTCTATATCCGTTTTTACCGTCCCGGATCTGGCTCCAGGTATATTCCTCAACGACAATGCCGTTATTTCCGTCGAGGTTGGCTTCGATCCATGTCATTCCCTCGTCGCTGACGGAAATGATGACCGCCGTATGCGGACCGCCGTGGGTTCGTCTCATCTGAACAAGATCACCGGGCCGTGCGTCTGAAAACGCTTCTTTTATTTCTGCATCCGATTTAGACTGGATGTTTCGTATGGTCTCTACCTTATCAACGGAATCCCCGGCGGTTTCTATGAATTCATAATTGTTATCTGCGGTGGAGGGCACAACAGAACCTGGGCCAAATAAATCGCCGAAAACCTTGCGTGCAAAACCTTTGCATTGGCCGGAACCGTTGTATCGGTTTCCGTAGGTGTCACGCAATTCTTGAATTCTGTTTTCAACTTTCTTTTCTTCACCGCCCAGAATCTCTTCCACGGCATCTTGAATTTTATCTTCCACAAACTTTTCAGCTTCCTCTGTGGCAATGCCAAAAAGCTTTCCGATGTCGGCATACAAAGCGTCCCATTCGGCTTGATAGTATTCCTGATGCTCCTCGAATGTTTGGCCTTCGTAACCGTACAAAGATTCCAAAGAATCTGCAAGTGTTGCCTGTACGGCGGAACAGCCGCTCATCAGCAGGCAAAGAACCATAACAAAAACTACCCATGCTCTTTTCACAATCGTCACCTCGTTGTTAATAAAAAATTATGTTTCGTCTGCGAAGGGGTAGGTGATGCCGATCTGGGCGCGGACGTTATCCATTTGCTCCATGACGGCGATGGTTTCGTCCAGGGGCAGAATGTCGCTTTCCGGCTTGCCTGCGGCGATGCACCGGCAGGCCTCCAGGATCTCCTCCTCGAAGCCGGCGCCCAGGGGCTTTTTCACAATGTGGGTTTCCTCCTGGCCCACGGTGACAAACAGCTCCGTGGCACCGTAGAAGCCGGGGACAAAGATCCGGCCCCGGCTGCCGTAGATCCAGGCACCGTCGGGCTTTTTGACACCGATAGCGGATGTGATGTTGGCAATGGCACCGCCTTCATACTTCATTAGCACATTGGTATGGATGTCCACCTGGCCGTTGGTGTGGGCCAGAGCCAGGATCGTTTCCGGGTGGCTGCCCAGGAAGGCGGCGGCAAAATGCAGGCCGTAAACACCCACATCCAGCAAGGCACCGCCGGCCAATTCGTTTAGATAGGCCCGGTTTGCGCCCGGCTCCATAGCATAGCAAAAGTCCGCGTGGATACCGCGAATTTCGCCGATCTCGCCCCTGGTGATGATGGCCTGGGCCTCCCGGATGGCGGGAAGGAATCTGGTCCACATGGCCTCCATGAGGAATACGCCGTTCTTTGCGGCACATTCCTTCAGCTGCCGGGCCTGGCGGGCGTTGACGCAGATGGGCTTTTCGCACAGCACATGCTTGCCGGCGTTCAGAAACAGCTGGGCGACCTGCATGTGGTGGGAGTGGGGCGTGGCCACATAGACCGCGTCTACCTCCTGGGAAGCGGCCATGGCTTCATAGCCGCAAAAAACATGGGGGATGTCATACTTTTCGGCAAAGGCCGCTGCCCGCTCCTGGCTGGTGGAGGCTACGGCGGTCAGTTCGCCGCAGTCCAGATTTTTCAGAGCCACAGCAAACTTATTGGCGATTTTTCCGGGACCGGCAATGCCCCAGCGGATCTTTTTCATAAAACTCTCCTTTAAAAATAGATTTATAGGGTTCATCCGATGGCATCCAGGATATATTGGGCCATCCGCTCATAGCCTTCGGGGGTGAAGTGGACGCCGTCGGGGGCGTGGAGCTTTTCATTCTCCACAGCCACGGTATACAGGTCAATGAGGGGCAGACTGTATTTTTGGGCCAGCTTTTCCGCTACGGCGTTGCGGACGGGAACCCGGGCGCTGCGGGTAGGATTGACGATGTCCGTAGTGCTGAGCAGAATATAGATGGGCTTTTTTGTCTCCAGCAGAGAAAGGAGAACCTTTTCGTAATGCCGTTCGTAGTCCTCCGGGGAAAGATGGCCGCCGTGTAGGCCGTTGTTAAACAAAATGGCATCACAGCTGCTCTGCTGCAGGCACAGCCCGATGGCGGGGATCAGCCAGGGATTGTCCACGGCCTTGGAGGTGCCGTAGCCGTCGCACAGAACGGTCCCGTTGGACAGCTTGGTGATCAGTTTACGGATGCCGCAGGAGATGGAATCACCGATGTATAGAATTCGTCTGGCGGTGTGGTTTCCTGTTTGTTCCCACCAGGTCTCCTCCCATTCGTAGGTTTCCAGGCGGTAAGCGGCGGTTTGGTCGGACATATGGGCTGCTCCTTTCAAAAGTGGTTGGTGGAAGGATTTGCGGGTGTTAGGGGAAAAGTTCTCTTTTTGACGAGTATAGCATTTGCCGGGGAGAATGGCAACAGGATTTTTTTGCTGTCGTATGATATATGCAGGGGAATGGTTTGACATTTTCCACATTCTTCGCTACAATTGTGATAAATAAACAACAAAAGGAGAACGGCATGAAAAAAGCAATCTGTATTCTGCTGGCTGCGATTTTGCTGACCGGCACAGTTTCTGGCTGTGCTGTCAAGGAGGAGAATCCTCCGGAAACCACAGAAAAGGTGCCTGCCCTGTCTGTGGAACAGGCTGTCTTGCTTGAAAAGCCTTATGCTACCGTGTCTGCTCAGGCGATCACCCAGACAGGCACCCAATACAAGCTGGAACTAACCGTGAACAACACCGGTACGGAAAGATTAGAGGTGCGTGTGGGAGATGCGGCTGTGAACGGACTGAATGTTCCGGCCGAATGCAGCGGCTATTTCCCAACCAGGGCCACAGGCACGGTTGACATTACCATGGATTGCAGTACGGCTTTTCTCTGGGGCATGGACAAGCTGGAGACCGTGACCTTCACGCTGTGCCTGGAAACCCAGTATTCCTATGATGCGGTGCCGGTTACGGTGCGGGTCTTCCAGGAGGGCAGCTGCGGCAGCTTGAATATGGACGGCACGACCGTCCTGGAGCAGGACGGTGTGACGGTGCAGTATAAGATCGTAGATGACTGGCCGGTGTATCTGCTGGTGAACAACACCGACAGTGAGCTGAACATCTATACCGACGATCTTACCATCAACGGTATCAGTGAATATTATCCCGGCTCTATAAAGAACTGGGTGGAGCCCGGGCAGACCATCGTGACCGGCCCGAACAGAGTGACCGAAAGCTACATTCCCACCGCCGAGACCATGGAGATCGCCTTCAGGATCCGTGTACGCTTCCCAAAAAGTGATACGCAGATCATCAGCGACAGGATCACCCATGTAGCGCCCTTCACGATCAACAACTGGGGACTTAGCGAGGAGCTTATCACCGCGTTTGATAACGGGAAGGTGCAAGTATACCTGGTAACCGACCAAAGCGCACATGAAAAAGCCGCCGACCTGTGCATCTGGATCCGCAACAATTCGGACGAGGAGCTGGTGATAGAGGTGCCTGCTTTGTCCATTGACGGCCGGAAGATCCCTGTTTACGAAACCGATAAAATTAAGGACCAGTATTACTTCCGAAAGCACACCGTCAAGCCCCACACCCAGGTGATCAACGGACTGACCTACGGAGAATGCGGCACGCCGGAGATGTACGGCGGCATCCGGGAGGTCTATCTTCCCATGAGCATATTCCTGGGGGATGAGCCGCAGACGGTGGATGTATACGACCCTATGATCCAATTCCCGAAAGCTGACTGACAAAAGCTTTTGCTGATTTGCTCTATGTTCTTAAAGTGAAATCCGCAGACGGCATGGCCGATCTGCGGATTTTTTTCTGCGCTACCCGGGTGGTAGCTTTGTATCATGCCTCGATGGCGGCTGTGTGCGGCCGATGGTCGGAGGAGACGATGGCGGGGATGTCTGCGGCATGGATGGTGATGTCCGGGCTGACAAAGATATAGTCGATTTTCACCGTGGGGGCATCGGATGGCCAGCTGAGTCTGGGACCGTCAAATAGACGGGCGGTGTCATCCAGCCGCTGCCGGATGGGGACTAAGAGCGGGTTTTCCGGCTCCATGTTGAAATCGCCCATGAGAACGCACCGTTCTTCCGGCAGATTGGCAACCACGGTGGCCACGGCGTTTTCATGCTCGTCGGGGTTCAGGCCGAAGTGTCCTACCAGCACATCCAGTCCGCCGCCCACAGCAATGTGGGCCTTCAAAAGACAGCGGGTCTCATAGTAGCCGTCGTATTTCCGGATTTCCGGGTCGGGAATGAGGATGGTTTGCGCTGCCGTGATGGGATAACGGGAGAGCAGGGCGTTTCCGTAAGGATTCCGGCCGTTAAAACGGATC
The DNA here is from genome assembly GCA_045540575.1 of Faecousia sp. Taxonomy (GTDB): domain Bacteria; phylum Bacillota; class Clostridia; order Oscillospirales; family Oscillospiraceae; genus Faecousia. The sequence goes on from JAZQHM010000030.1 coordinate 6,909, forward strand.
GCCTCGGCAAAATAGTAATGATAGCCCAGCTTTTGTGCCAGGATCTTTGCCTGGGCTTCATAGTCTGCCTGCGGGCCCTCGTCCCGCATCTCCTGGAGGCCGATGATGTCGGCACCGCAATTGCGGATGGTGTCGGCCATGATAGCATAATCGATCTTTCGCGTCAGAAAGTTCAAACAGTGCTGTGTGTTGTAACTCATCACTTGGATTTTCATATTGTGCCCTCCTAAAAAAACTGCCGGTGCTGCGTGGCGGTAATTTCAGTATAGCAGGTTGCGTCCCAAAGTCAAGCCTGCGTGAAAACGGCCGCTGGCCGAATTCTTTGGTTTTTCTTAAGATTCTCTTATTTCTTGGGGACACAGGTTGTTATTTTCACCGTTCAGTGTTAAAATTTGACAAAAGGAGACATTTAAGGAGTGTCATCCCAAATCAGAGAGGAGCTATGCTATGTATTACTGCCAGGACTGTGGCACACCGGTGCCGGGCAACTATTGCCCCAATTGCGGCACACCTGTGGGTACCTACACACCCGCCGCACCGCGGTATCGGATCTATCAGGATGTGGAGGTCAAACCCAGATACAGCACCGGCGCGCTGATTCTTGCCGGTTACCTGGGCTTTACCTTCCTGCTGGCTGCCATTTTTGTGGTGATCGGTGCCATTTATATGTTTACCCTCCCGGATATCACCGCCGGGGAAAAGCTGATCTTCCCGATCTGTGCCCTGTTTACCTTCTTTATCGCCTTTTTGCTGTATTTGCCCGGCATTCACTCGATCCGGAAGTATTCTCCCGAGGGAATGGCTATGGATGCCTTTAAATCCTTCTTCTGGAAGTCTGTGGGCTTTATTTTCCTGTGGGGTGTTTCCATCGCCGGCTGCGTGTACATCATCGGCATCCCCTTCAGAGTCTGGCGGCTGGGCCTGTGGGCATCCCGGCCCAACGATGACCACTATACCGCCCTGGTAAACGGCCGGAAGATCCCAGTCACCCGATACTACGATGACCTGCCCGACGGCGGCCCCAGAGGCAAGTGGGTCTATATGGACGAAAACGGTACCTTCTACCGCCCGCCTGTCAGATGATCAAAAAGAAACTGTAAAATAACGAATACTGATTCCGCTTTCATTCCTGGTGGAGAAGTTTAACATCGCACCCATTACCGCTCCGGAAGAGGATCTGAAGGCCATTCTTAGAGAGTAATGAATCTATAATACAAAAAGCACATCTATCGGTTTTACCCCGGTAGATGTGCTTCATTTTATTTCCTGTTCCAGTGCATCAAATTCAGGAGTTCCAAAAAACTCTCCCAGAGTAATCTCCAAACCATCACACAGCTTCTTGATTGTCACGGTGCCGGGATTTTTACTTTCCCCATTCAAAATACTTTTCACTGTGGCCTGGGGAACAGCAGAGATTGAACTAAGCTTATTGGGGGTGATTTTCCGCTCCTTGCACAGACACCTTATTCGATTCGCAATGGCTTCTCGTGTATCCATAGCTCCCCCTCCGGATGATTTATCACTATATATGATACCCCAAACCAAAGCTGTATATTAGTGAATTGTCACTAATCGCATTGAAAAAGAGAATATTCTGTGTTATTCTAGTGATATATCACCAACTACTAGCGGACAGAAGCCAGCCAATCAGTCCCATGTAGACCATAGGGTTAATGGGATTGGAAGTAATGGCGCAGCTTCCGGTGGCACATCCCACAAAATAGTAATAAGCAAGCCCCACCAGCGCGCCGCCAAGGGTAAACAGCAACGGGATCAACCAATTCTTCAGTTTCGCTTTCACAGAGATCAGCTCCTTTTCTTTGTTTGACCACAGTATATCGCAAGGCAACCAGGCCTTCCGTGATGACATCACGCAAGCAGGTAACCGTATTCGAACCAACGCCTGCAAATTTATTGACATGGATTATGATATTCTATATAATTATTATCAAAAAGGGGGTTGAGGTATGGACTTTAAAAACTTTTTCCCTGTTTGGGGCAAGCTGACGGCTGCCCAGCAGAACCTGATCTCGGGGCATCTGATGCCACGAACGATCAGCAAAGGTACCGTGATCCACAACGGAAGCATGGATTGTACCGGCCTCCTGCTTTTGAAATCCGGTCAACACGTATCATCAAAGTCGGAAATGGAACTTGCGTTTGCTAATATTAAACCAAGTAGAGATTTTAAGATTGGCCAAGTAGTTACCGCAAAGATTTCTTCGG
>JAZQHM010000031.1:0-5794 GCA_045540575.1 Faecousia sp.
CTCAAACAATCCATTTATAAATTGTCCAAGGTGTTATAGTTTGTCTCACATTATTCAATTTACAAGGTACAGTCGCCTCCCAAAAACGGTCAGCTTGCTCATTCTAGCACATTCACCAATACTTGTCAAGAACTTTTTTCATTTCTCACAAATTTTTCTTTGGTTTTTTGCTATTTTCGCCGTGCTTCACTTGAGCGCCCGCATATAATATCAAAACTGCGCATCCTTGTCAAGCCCTATTTTGCATATTTTTCAAAAAAATTCGGGAGCCTCTTTCGAGGCTCCCCATATCATTTTAATCTTACTGAACATCCTCAATCAGTCCGTAGCCGCCGTCATTTCTGCGATAGACAACAGCAAAGGCACCATCCTTATCCTCATCCCGGAACGCGAAGAAATTATGCTCCAAAAGATTCATCTGCAGCACCGCTTCCTCACGGGTCATGGGCTTGAAGGGGAACTGCTTTACACGCACAAGGCTCAGATCATCCTCTGCCTCATCCTGCGCAAAAGAGGTTTCCTCAACCGTTCGTGTAAATGCATCCTGGCGCAGACGGCGGGCAAGGCGGGTCTTATTCTTACGGATCTGACCCTCGATGGTACCCACAGCGGCATCAATGGATGCAAACATATCAGAAGTGCTTTCGCTTGCCCGGAACCAGGTACCTGCACCGTGGACGGTGAGCTCCACATTGTTCCGGTTCTTTTCTACAGAAAATACGATCAGTGCTTCCGCATCCTCCTCAAAGTACCGTGCCAGCTTCATGACCTTTTTCTCGGCATAAGCATGGACATTACCGGGCAGCTTAACTTTCTTCTCACTAAATTGAAATTTCATATGCGGTCGCTCCTTTCGTTTCACCGTTATTCGGTGTAATTTAACTATACCACGATTCTTACAAATCGACAAGGGGTGCGCAAATTATTCCTCTTCGTCCTCCCCGTCCAGCAAAGCCATCATCGTAAGGCTATATAACTCCTCTGCCCGCTTTTCGAACAATTTTCCCAAACGGGTAGCTTGTGGTTTATCCGGAGCCATTAATTCCAGGGTCATCAGATTTCCCTTATCGTCATCCAGCGCCATGATCACAGAGTATTCTCCATTTTCTCTGGCAGCGACCCGGGTCTTAATAAAGCTGGAGCGGCGGGTCTGGCGGTTAAAACGGGCAACAGCCGCTTCTGCCTTCTGCTTTACCGTAAAAGCGAGGGAATCCGCCGTCAAATCGCCGGCTTCCCTGCCCTTATCCGTAATGACGATCTTCTTATCCTCCTGTTCGGCAAGATGACCGCTGGCAACCATTTCCGGAATTGCAGTGACCACATCAAAATAACTCAGGCAATCATCCTGGTAGCACAGCTCATATATTTCCTGCACACTCAGCGGATAGTCGCTGCGAGCAGTTACATACAGAATCAGAACCTTCACATCCATCATATCATGGATATATCCCAGTCTTTGCACACACATCACCTCTTGTTTTTATTATACAGAAACAATGTAAAAAATCAAGCACATCCCGGCGACTGGACACATATTGTGGGTTGAAAGGGTGATTTATTTGAACAATGCGATCCTTTACACCGCAGGAAACACCGCTGCGCTGCAAATTGCAAGCCGGCAGCTTCGCGACCGGGGCATAAGCGTTGTAGATGCACCCGCCCCGGATGTGACCCATTTGCTTCTCCCCGTCCCCAGTTTTGAAGCAGACGGCAGGATCAAAGGCGGCGGTATATTATCCCATATTTTAGCAGATTTGCCGGACAATATCACCGTAATCGGCGGAAATCTGCAGCATCCCTCTCTGGCAGGCTACAAAACTGTTGATCTTTTGCAGGAAGAATCGTATTTGGCGCAAAACGCAGCCATCACCGCAGACTGCGCCATCCGCATACTAGGGCAAAATCTTCCGGCTGTATTTCGCGGCTGCAGCGTACTTATCATCGGCTGGGGGCGCATTGGGAAATGTCTTGCCGCCCAGCTGCGGGCAATGGGCGCAAATGTTACGGTCGCAACCAGAAAGGAATCCGACCGCGCCATACTCCGGGCTTTGGGATATTGCGCAGAAGATACCGCTCAGTTAATGCAAAGTCTTTCACGTTACCGGGTGTTTTTCAACACTGCACCATTTTCCGTTTTAAGCAAAGAGCAACTCGAATTCTGCAGACCGGATTGTATTTTCATTGACCTCGCATCCAAATTGGGAATTGATAGCAATCGTGTAATATGGGCGCGAGGTCTGCCGGGTAAGGACGCACCGGAATCCTCCGGATTGCTGATTGCAAAAAGCGTTATCCTTCTGCTGGCGCAAAAGGAGGTGACACAATGAATATCGGTTTTGCGATGTGCGGCTCTTTCTGCACATTTTCCCAGGTGTTTCCCATTATGGAGCAGCTGGCAAAAAACCATACCATTACCCCCATCTTCTCCCCCGTCAGCTTTTCCACGGATACCCGGTTTGGGACATCCACTGCCCACATTGCCCGGGCAACCCAGATTTGCGGCAAAGAGCCGCTGCACACCATTGCCCAGGTTGAGCCAATCGGACCCAAAAAACTACTGGATGCACTGGTCATTGCCCCATGCACCGGGAATACTCTGGCAAAGCTTGCCCACGGGATCGCGGACACCTCTGTGACTATGGCGACCAAAAGTCATTTACGAAACGGCAGACCCGTGCTGATTGCAGTGTCCACCAACGACGCATTGGCGGCAGCTTCCGAAAATATCGGCAGGCTTCTTGCCCGTAAGCACTACTATTTTGTGCCCTTCCGGCAAGATGACGCTGTGCAAAAGCCTACATCCATGGTTGCGGATTTTGAAAAGATACCCCAGGCATTGGATGCCGCGCTGGCAGGCTGCCAACTGCAGCCTATTCTACTATAAATAAAAGCAGAGGTGATAACACCTCTGCTTTTTAATGGAAGTTTGAGTTTTCATCGTGGGTCAATTCGCCGTTGCCGCTGATGGGGATCATTTCTCCCAGATATGTGGGCTCGGGTTTAAAAATGCCCATCACAAAATCTTTTCCCCGGGCAAGAATTTCCCGCACATCTCGCATGGCTTGTCCGGTATAGCTGCGGTAATCTGCCGAAACACCGTAGGCATCGATTCCCAGGGCATCTGCAACATGCAACGCACGGTACAGATGATACTGCTGGCTGACGATGATGATCTTATCCGCGCCAAAAATTGCCTTCGCCCGGTAGACAGTTTCATAGGTGGAAAAACCGGCATGGTCCATGAATACATCTTCCGAGGAAACACCGGCATTCACAGCATACTGCTTCATGGCATCCACTTCATCATAGGAAACCGTACCATGGTCGCCGCTCATCAAAAGCTTCGGTGCAGCACCCTGCTGATACAGCGCAACGCCCCGCTTCAACCGGTCCTCCAGCATGTGGCTGGGTGTTCCGTCATCGTGGACAAGGCAGCCAAGCACCACAATGCAATCCACATCCGTAAGCTGGGCAGCCTGCTCCTGCGTAAGGATTCGGTCTTGGGTGCTTAAGCGAACATAGGCATCCACGCTCAGCAGCGCGATACCACCCAAAACCGCCAATGCACCGATCACCGCAATACCTATCAGAAGCAGTTTTCTAATCTTTTTACTTTTTGTCTTTTCCATAGCTTTAGAGTTTTTCCGTTTCCTCAAGCCAAATCCGACCGGAAGCATCGCTGGGCATCAGCCAGTCCCCACGAGGACCAAGTCCAATTGCCATCACCTTCACGCCATCGGGCATACAGTTGCGCTTAAACTGCTGGGTAAAGAACCGGCGGTAGAAATTCACCAGCCACTTTTTCACCGTGGCGCTGTCAAAGTCGTCTGCAAAAGCGCGGCAGGCAAGGGTGTAGATCTTTTCCGGTGCAAAGCCGTAGCGCAGCATATGATAGAGGAAGAAATCGTGGAGCGCGTAAGGGCCAACCAGATCTTCCGTCTGCTGCGCGATCTTGCCGCTTGCATCCGGCGGAAGCAGCTCGGGACTGATGGGTGTATCCAGAATGTCCGCCAGCACCGCCTTCGCGCAGGAAAATTCCGGCATCTCAGCCACCGTTTCAATGATCCAGCGGATCAGCGTCTTGGGCACATTGCCGTTGACACCGTACATGCTCATGTGGTCACCGTTGTAGGTACACCAGCCCAGCGCCAGCTCCGACAAGTCGCCGGTTCCGACTACTATGCCGCCTACAATACCCGCATAATCCATAAGGATCTGAGTGCGTTCCCGAGCTTGGGAATTTTCAAATGTGCCGTTGTGCACGGACATATCATGACCGATGTCCTTAAAATGCTGAGTCACCGCGTCGCGAATGTTAATCTCCTTAGCAGTGATTCCAAGCTTTTTCATCAGCTCCCAGGAATTGTTATAAGTGCGGTCCGAGGTGCCGAAGCAAGGCATGGTCACACCGTAAACATCTGTAGCAGGCTTACCAAGCTGCCGCATGGCTTCTACTGCCACCAAAAGCGCCAGCGTAGAATCCAAGCCGCCGGAAATACCAATTACTGCATTGGCGCCGATGGACTTTAAGCGTTGCTTTAGACCCGTGACCTGCAGCTGGAACACTTCCTTGCAATAAGCTGCACGTGCTTCCTTGGAAGAGGGCACGAAGGAAAGCTTTTGCAAGGGGTACAGCATACCGTCAGAGCGCAAATGTTTATTGCCGCGCATAGGCTCGATCAAATATTCACGGGAGCCATAGCAAGCAGCCGCATACCGGAAAGCGCTGTTCTTCTGCCGGTCGGCAATGACCTTGCCCAAATCGCAATCCTGAATGATCATGTAGTCCGTTGCCACCGTGCCTGCATTCTGCTGCAGGATCTCGCCATTTTCCGCAATCACGCTGTGACCGGAGTACACAAGATCCGATGTGGACTCTGTGTAACCTGCGGAGCAGTAGGCATAGATGCAGTTGCAGGCAGAAGATTGGTGCTTGACGATGTCGTTTCTAGAGCCGCGCTTGCCTGCCAGCTCGTTGGCAGCAGAGATGTTCACAATCACATTCGCGCCGTTCAGCGCCAGCAAGGAAGAAGGCGGAATGGGGGCATTCAAATCTTCGCAGATCTCAACACCCAACACCGCGCCGTCACCCAGCTCTATGAGAAGGTCTGTTCCTACAGAGCAGAATCCCAGTTCCTCGTAGCAAAACACATCCAGTCCGGCGGCAGTTTCCTTCAGTTCATCGCCGGAAACAAACCATCTGCTCTCGCTGCCTGAAAGGTAGGTCTTGGGCACGATGCCCTTAATGCCGCCGTCTGCAACCACCACAGCGCAGTTAAGCAGCTTGGCATTTAAGCGCAAAGGCATGCCCACCACCGTAGTCAAACCGGGGTGCGCCTTGGAGCAAGAAACGATCTTGCGCAACCCCTCCGCAGCAGCGCTGCAAAGGCTGTTTTGCAAGAACAGATCACCGCAGGTATAGCCCGTCAGTGCCAGCTCCGGAAATACCACAATATCCGCGTTTTGGGCATCCGCCTTTTCCATATAGGCGCAGATGTCCTCGGCATTTTTCTTTACATCCCCTACCCGCACAGCAGGTACAGCGCAGGCGATTCGAATGAAATCCAGCATAGAGTTACCCCTCCATACATTAAATATTAAATATATCATAGCACATTCTACCCGAATTGCAACGAAAAAATAAGAGCCGGCAAAAGGCGGGGCTTCATAAGACAGTATCCGCTTCAAAAGCAATCTTTTTATCCAATACTGCACAAAAACGCTATGGTAGGCGTCAGCCTTACCATAGCGTTTTTTCTTGTCTTGAAACAAAAATCTTTGCTTTTGAAGTGCT
>JAZQHM010000032.1:0-11946 GCA_045540575.1 Faecousia sp.
TCGAGTCCCTGAAGGTGCACCATGGCCCATTGGTCAAGTGGTTAAGACAGCGGCCTCTCACGCCGTTAACATCGGTTCGAATCCGGTATGGGTCACCAAGGAAAATAAGCTGTTAAGACGGCGAATAACAGAAATCCGTGAAGAAGCAGCTTTATATAGGAAGAGTCAAACTCTTCCGCTTACGAGTTGGTATTGATTGCAATGAGGGTCCACCTGTTCCCATACCGAACACAGAAGTTAAGCTCATTCGCGCCGACGATACTTGGCGGGTGACTGCCCGGGAAAATAGGTAATGCCAACACAAACATTCCCCCTTAGCTCAGTCGGTAGAGCGACGGACTGTTAATCCGCAGGTCGTTGGTTCAAGTCCAACAAGGGGAGCCAAGAAAAGGACATCCATTTGGATGTCCTTTTTTCTTGCACCATAGTCATCGGTGTGATACAATACGTTTTAGGCGGTGATGGTTTTGGTAAGTGAAATTATCTTGTTAATCATGGAATGGATCGGTACGATCTCTTTTGCCACATCCGGCGCTCTTGTGGCAATCCGCCACAGGCTGGATCTTTTTGGCGTTGCTACGGTCGGCGCGATCACGGCGGTTGGCGGCGGCATCATGCGCGACTGCATGCTGGGAAATGTGCCACCCAAAATTTTCTCTGATCCGGTCATCGTAATTGTCGCGGTGGTCACCACCATGATCGTTTTTCAAATCGCATATTTGTACCGGAAGAAATTTCAGGAATTAAATGAAATTGTGGACACGGTCAATCTGCTGTTTGACGCACTGGGACTTGCGGCATTTTCTATCACCGGTGTGGAAGTGGCATGCATGGCAAATCAGAAAGACAATGTGCTTCTGGTGATCGTGATGGGCGTGATCACAGGTGTCGGCGGTGGCGTTTTGCGGGATGTGCTGGTAAACGAAAAGCCCTACATTCTGACCAAGCATATTTATGCGCTGGTGTCCGTTTGCGGCTGCTGCCTGTATTATCTGCTGGGCATTCGCCTTGGTTTTACGGTTTTTGCAACCGTATTTGTGCTGATTTTTACGGTGACGGTGCGGCTGCTTGCGGCAAAGCTTCATTGGAAGCTGCCGAAACTGGAGATTGACGATAAAGAAAGTGTATGAGTTTGCCCCATACAGTTCGCATTTTTCACGACCATTTAGAAAAAAGACACTGCTCAGGCGGTGTCTTTTTGCTGTTTTTTGCAGGCATATTCCATAGGCGTGACGCCGTATTGCGCTTTGAATGACCGGTTGAAATAGGAAATGTTGTCAAAACCGCATTCAATGGCAACGTCGATTGCCTTGCTCGTGGGGTCTTCTAAAAGCGACGCGGCTTTTTGCAGCCGCAGCAGAAGGCAGTATTCGCGAAAGGGCATACCGATCTCTTTTTGGAACAGCCTGCCCATATACTTTTCGTTTTTTTGGTATAGCACAGCCAGCTGCTTCAGCATGGGGTTCATGAGATAATTCTGATCTGCATACTGCTTCATAGCCAAAGCCAGCCAGTGGAGCTGCTGCTTTGGCTTTTCCTCTTTCCTATAAAGAAGCTTGATATAATCGGCAACGATTTCGGCGATGGCAAGAAGATCCTCTGCGCTATTTAGCGGCTCACATTCTGATAGCTGTTCGCACAGCTTTTGCGTGTCTACGCCTGTTTTCGGGCAGGCGCTGTTAATTCTGGCTTTGGTTTGCTCCAAATCTATGACGGCGTTTCCCACATAAACCACAGCGGCTACGGTTTCACCGATCACAACGGGATGGGCGGCTTCGTAAAGACCGTACCTACAGTGTCCGCAAAAAGGCTTTTTGCCCGTAACCGCCTTGGTGTTTGCCCGCCCTTTGCATTCCATGCAAAGGGCATAGCCTTTGTCTGTTGATTTGGCGATGTTGCAAAATTCCTTGATATGCATTCCGTTTTCACCGGAAACCTTGGTGGCAGGTGCAGACAAAAGTCCGCTTACATCCATGATGCAGATGTGAAGCTTTCTTCCTTTTGTGAGCATATCGATGAGGCTTTGAAGATTTTGCATAAGCATTATCCTAACTATATGTATTTTCACTATAATACTATAAAAGTATCGTCTGTGCAATATTTTTCTGCCCTTTGGACAAGACAAACAGATATTGCGATGTTACAATCAAAGAAAAACCAAGAGGGGGATCCTATGAAAAAGTACGATGTTGCCGTCATTGGCGGTGGTTTTGCGGGAGTTGGTGCTGCGTTGGCGGCGGCAAGAGGCGGCGCAAAGGTGTTGATCGTGGAAAAAGCAAACTGCCTCGGCGGTGCGGCAACAAACTGTCTTGTAAACCCTTTTATGCCCTATTGGACGGAGATCAATGGAGAGCGCGTGGATCTTTCGGCGGGAATTTTTAAGGAAATTCGTGCCCGGCTGGAAGCCCGGCAGGCGATGTGGGGCGAAACCTTTTTGGAAGAGGAACTGAAATTTGTTCTGAATGATATGGTGCTGGAGGCGGGGATCGATCTGCTGTTCCACGCGTACATTTTCAAGGCAAATAAGCGGGATGGGCGCGTTGTGTCCGTGTCTGTTGCTACCAAAAGCGGTGAAATGCAGGTCGAGGCGGAATATTTCATCGATGCCACCGGCGACGCCCAGCTTGCCTATCTTGCGGATTGCCCCACGACCCTTGGAAGAGAAGAGGACAATCTGTGCCAGCCTATGACCCTTTGCTTCCGGGTGGGAAATATTGACCGGGACAAATTCTATGCCAGCCAATCCCGGCTGCAAAAGGCATACAAGGAAAGCCTGGCAGCAGGGGAGCTCATCAATCAGAAAGAGGACATTTTTGCATTTCGGTATCCTATCAATAATGTCCTGCACTTTAACACCACCCGTGTGGCAAAGAAGAATCCCACAGATCCCATTGAAGTGACCGAGGCGGAGATTTTTGCCCGTAAGCAGATCGAGGAAATTTATGCTTTCATGAAAAAGCATGCCGACGGATTGGAAAACAGCTTCCTTATGATGTCAGCTGCGGAAATCGGTGTCAGAGAGAGCCGGAAGATCCTGGGCGATTATGTTCTGACGGAGCGCGACTGCGTAAATTGTGTGAAATTTGACGATGCCATTGCTGCCTGCAACTATGAGATCGACATTCACAATCCGGAGGGGACGGGTACCAGCCACTATTTCTTCCCCAAGGGCGCGTATTACACCATTCCCTATCGCTGCTTGATCCCTAAGGGAGCAGAAAACATGCTGGTCGCGGGCAGATGCATCTCTTCCGACCATGGTGCCCAGGCATCTTACAGAGTCATGACCACTGTGTGCTGCATCGGCGAAGCTGCAGGTGCAGCCATCGCGCTGGCGGCAAAGGACGGCTGTGGTGTGCGGAAAATAGACGTTAAGCAGCTGCAAAACGAATTGAAGAAGAACAACGCATATATTGGCATTTGACCAAAGGGCCACCATCTCAACCGATGGTGGCCCATTTGTTTCTTGAAATCTGCGTGTGTGTATGCTATGATTCTAGCTGATATTGCACAAAGAGGGTTGTTACTATGGGTAAATTTGACGGAATCTTGATTTGCACCGACCTTGACGGCACGCTGCTGCGGAAGGACAAGACAATTTCTCAGGAGAATCTGTCTGCAATCGAATATTTTAAGTCAGAGGGCGGCTACTTTACCTTCATCACCGGCAGAATGCCCTACTATGCCATGGATACCTGCAACGCAATCAAGCCCAATGTGCCCTTTGGCGCCGTCAATGGCGGTGGAATTTATGACCATGTTGCGAAGGAATATATTTGGACGCGGGAGCTGCGGAAGAGCGTATTCCCGCTGATTCAACATATTGAGAAAACCTTCCCCGCTGTGGGAATCCATGCCAACGCGTTCAATAGAACCTACTTTACCAGATATAATGCTGTCATCAGTCGGTTCCGGGCAATCGTGAATCTGCCGGATTTGGTTTGTCATTACTCGCAGGTGGAAGAGCCTATCGCGAAAATTATTTTCGGCATCGAAACCGAAGAGGAAATGCAGGCGGTGCAGAAGGCCATAACCGCCCACCCATTGGCAGGGGAATTTGACTTTATTCGCTCGGAAAGGACGCTCCTTGAGATCCTGCCGAAAGGGATTCATAAGGGGGTAGCCATTAATAAGTTGGCGGAGTATTTGGGCACGGATAAGACAGTCGCCATTGGCGACTATAATAATGATATTTCCATGTTTCAGGCGGCAAAGATTGGCGTAGCTGTGGCAAATGCCTGTCCGGAAGCGCTTGCAGCGGCGGACTATGTAACCGTCAGCAATGAGCAGCACGCCATCGCCCAGGTGATCTCCGATCTGGAGACTGGGGTAATTCGCTTGTAACATATAGAAGGACACAACCCAATCGGGTTGTGTCCTTTTGCGTGGAGGCTCTGCTCCACGCTCAGCTTTCAGTTTTTCTGGCTCACAGGGTTTTGAGGTGGGGGTGGGCATACTGCTGGGCGGCATCGCCCTCACTGATCAGAATATCTACATCGTCAAGGGCGCATTGCACATAGCCGGAAGAGGTGCCGAATTTGGAGCTGTCGCAGAGGTAGACCCGGCGCTCGGCATTTTGGAGCATGGCATTTCGCACATTGATCTCTTCCCGGTTGCAATCGGAGAGCACGCCGTCGGCGGACAAGGAGCGGGTGGAGAAGAAGACAAAATCCGCATTGACCTGCTGAAAGATCGTATGGGCATCTGCTCCCACAAGGCACATCCGGGCATCGCTGCAAAGATGACCGCCGGAAAGATACACCTGAAAATCGGTTTGGGAAAGGCAGGCGGCGATTTCAATGTTGTTGGTCACCACGGTCAGAGCCGATTTTTCCTTGAGCTTTTCTGCCAGATAGTAGCTGGTAGAGGATTGGTCTAAAAATACAATGCTGCCGTCCGGCACAAGGCTGGCAGCTTTTTCCGCAATTTCCCGCTTGGCAGCGGAATTGAGAATGATCCGGCTGCGGAAGGGGCTGGCATGGGTATAGTTTTCCAGCAGGGCTGCGCCGCCATGGGTGCGGCGGATGAGTCCTCTGCGCGCAAGCCCGGCAAGACAGCGACGGACGGTGGCTTCGCTTAAGTAAAGGGTTTGACAAAGGGTGTGGACGCTGGTGTGCCCCTGCTCTTTTAAAATGTCCAGCACCTGCTGATCTCTTGTTCGTTCTTTCATATTCCCTCCAGAAACGATCGAAATTTCCCGATCACTATTCAAAAATCGATCAAAATCGGTCAAAATGATTGATTGTTTTGCACGATTTCATTATAATGAATTATCGAAAAATTGCAAGCAGAAAAGGAGAGATACCATGCAGATCAATGAACTCATAAAAGGCTTTGATTGTGCCTGCGGCAAGCACCATAGCTGCGATATCAAACATGTTTTAATCGGCTCCGGAGTCATTGCCGGGCTTGCCGGCATTACGCAGAAATATCAGACGATCCTTTTGGTAGCGGACGAAAATACCTTCGCCGCAGCCGGTGCGCAGACAGAAGCGGCACTGGCGGGCAAGCGCGTACGCAAGGTGATCTTCTCCGGCAAAACCGTGCTGATCCCCAATGAGGCTGCCATCGAAAAGGTAAATGAAAATATGGCAGGCATTGAGCTGATCATCGGCATCGGCTCCGGTGTGATCCAGGATCTTTGCAAGTATGTGTCTTTCTTCAGCGGTGTGCCCTATTATGTGGTCGCCACCGCTCCTTCCATGGACGGCTACACCTCCACCGGCGCTGCCATGATTCTGGGCGGCATGAAAGAGACGGTTTCTGCAAAAGTGCCGGAAGCCATCATTGCCGACACCAAGGTTTTGAAGGACGCGCCTATGGAGATGATCCGGGCTGGCTACGGCGACATTGTGGGCAAATTCTCTGCGCTGAACGATTGGCGCTTAAGCCATGTGGTAAACGGAGAATATCTGTGCCCTTACATTTACGATTTGACCATGGAAATGGTGGAAAAGACCCTGCAGCTTGCGGACGGTCTTCAAAAGCGGGAGGAAGAAAGCGTAGGCGTGCTGATGGAGGCGCTGATCGTGGTGGGCATCGCCATGAGCTTTGCGGGGTCTTCCCGTCCTGCCTCCGGCAGTGAGCACCACCTTTCCCATTTCTTTGAGATCACCGGCATCGTCCATGGGGAGGAATATTTCCCCCACGGCATCGATGTGGCATATTCTACCGTCATCACGGCTGCTCTGCGGCAGCGGCTTCTGAAAGAATGCTGGACGGGCGAGCAGTACCGTCCGAAAAGAGATTACTATGAGGCGGAAATGGACCGCATTTACGGCAGCGTAGGCAGCAGCTGTGTGGCGCTGCAGGACAAAATGGGTCGCTACGCCCAGGAAATGGTGCCGGTCTATTTGGAAAAAGAAACCCAAATTCGGGAAATACTGGAGCAGATGCCCAGCGCTGCCAAGATCAAGCAGATGCTTGCTGCCGTGGGGCTTGACATGGAGGAATTCTATAAGCTCTACAGCCCCGAAAAGATCAAAGATGCCGTTATCTGGGCGAAGGATCTGAAGGATCGCTACACGGTGCTGTGGATGTATTTTGATCTGTTTGGAGGACAGCCGCTATGAGCTTTCCTTTTCGGTATAAAATGAATGTTGCCGGACATCGGGGCGACAGCCATAACTATTTTGAGAACACGATGGAAGCTTTCCGCGCCGCCTATGGTGCGCGGTTGGTTACCACCAATGACCCTGCAGGGATCATCAAAAAATTAAAAGAACTGGGGTTAAGAGAATGAATATAGAAAAAATCAAAGTGATCGCCATGGACTTAGACGGCACGCTGACCCAGCACAAGCAGCCCCTGACTCCGGAAAACCGGGCGGCGCTGGTGGCACTTTCAAAGAAATACAAGCTCTTGATGGTGGGCGCGGGACAGGTGATGCGGATCTTCAATCAGCTGGAGCAGTTTCCCATCGATGTCATCGGCAACTACGGTCTGCAGTACGGAAAGTATAACGCCGAAACCAAGGGCTTGGACATCGTTCGTGACGCGGTGTTTCCCTGCGACCGGGAAAGCGTGGATAAGCGGGTGACCATGCTGCGGGAAAAGTACGGCTTTACGGAGTTCCGGGGCGAAAACACCGAGTTTCACCCCTCCGGCTGCGTCACATTCCCGGTGCTGGGCACGAAGGCGCTGCAGGAGGACAAGCTGGCATTTGACCCTGACCGGAAAAAGCGCAGAGCCATTTATGCCGATGTGTGTCAGGTTTTCAGCGATTATACGGTTTTCGTGGGAGGCTCGTCCTCCTTTGATATGGCGCCTGCGCCCTACAATAAGCGCTACGCGCTGGAGCTTTACTGCGAGGAAAACGGCTTGAAGCCGGAAAATGTGGTCTACATCGGCGATGATTACGGTCCCGGTGGCAACGACGAGAGTGTATATCAGTCGGATTTTCCCTATCTGACCATCGATGACTACCGCACTTTCCCGCAGGTAGTGGCTCCGCTGCTGTAAGTTTAAGTTTTTTAAAAGGAATCTTAAGAGTTTTTTAAGGGCGTTGACAATGGCTGGGCAGGGGTGTAATCTTCAGGTATATATTACCAAAAAGAAGGTAGCACTATGTTCATCGCAATGTTTAACGGCTGGTATTTCTTCTGGCTGCTGTTTTGGACCGGCGTGACGGCGGGGCTGTATTTCGCCCTGCGCAAGCGCTCGGAAAAAACCCAGAAGGCGGTGCTGTTCGGCTTGCTTGTGGCAGGCTTTTTGATGCACTTTTTGAAGGTGTACATTCCGCCTTACTCCGTGGACGAGGCAAGAATGCTGCGCGACAGCTGGTTTGTCAATATCTGCGGCGCAAATATCGCGCTGTTCCCCTTCTTCTTCTGGAGCAAGAGCGAGAAGATCAAGGACTATATGTTCTACATCGGCGTTATCAGCGGTTTGATCGCGCTGTTTTATCCTCAGGAGCCTATCGCCAAGGTGGATCAGCTTGCGGAGCAGCTGGATATCGTAAGATTTTACTATCACCACTGGATGGTGCTGGCAGTGCCGCTGCTGATGGTGCTCTTTGGGCATCACAAGCTCAGCTATAAGCGGCTTATGAGCGCGCCTACAGGCTTGCTGCTTTTGATGCTGTTTATCATGCTCAATCAGCTCTTCCAGTCTGAGCTGGGCTACATCCCCCTGCGGGACCGGGGCGATTTCTTTGGCATCGGCTATAAGAATACCTCTTATATCTGGGGACCCGGAACCAACGATGCCATTGGCGAGTTTTTGGCGCTGTTCACCCCAGATATCTTCAAGACAGTGCCGGTGGGCGAGTTTGCCGGGCAGGTAAAATACTGGCCCTGGTTTTGGCTGATCGTGCCGGTGTATGTGCTGGTGACTCCTCTGTCCTTTGGTTTGGCTGTGATTTTTGACCATGCTGCACTGGCAGAGGATTGGAAGGTGAAGAAGGTGCGCTTTCAGGAGAAAGTCCTGAAGCATACGCACTGATTCTTAAGATTTTCTTACATTTTTCGACAAAAAGCCACAAGTCAGAAAAACCTGCTATAATAGCGTTCGAAACAACCCTATTGGAGTAAGCGCGTTATGAGAGAATTTTTTGGATTTGGCGGATATCAGCGCCCGGCAGAGGGCTTTTTGTCCTGGCAGCACCTTTTGTTTGTGACGCTGCTGACAACTGCAATGATCGCCCTGGCAGTGATCTTTGGCAGAAAAAACAGAGGAAAAAGCTTTGCGGATAAGAACAAAGTTCTGATCACAACAGCTATCGCCATCGACAGTACGGAGCTGTTTAAGATCATCTTGATGTGCATCCGTAATGAAGACCCTTTGGACTGGCTGAACAATCTGCCGTTATTTCTTTGCAGCATCCAGCTGATCACCATTCCGCTGGCAGCATTTTCAAAAGGCAGGATACAGGAGGCGGCGCTGGATTTTGTCAGTATTTTCGGTATCATCGGTGCGGTGCTGGGTACCTACGGCGCAGGGAACAACTATGGCAGCTATCCGGTGCTTTCCTTTGACAATGTGGTGTCCGGGCTGACCCATACAATGTCGGGCTTTGCGTCACTGTATATCCTGATCAGCGGTATGGCGAGTATGAAAAAGCAAAATGTGCCCATTACCTTTGCTATTTTGGCGGTTTTTTGCATTGCAGCGTATATCGCCAACATGCTGCTGGAAACGAATTATATGTTCCTGATGGCAGGCGACGGCACACCTTACGACATTCTCTATAATCTGCTGGGTGGGCATAAGGTGCTCTATCCCGTTGGTGTGGTGGTGCTGTTCTTGGTGTATATCTGCGGATTTTATCAGGTGTATTTCTTTGCGAAGAAGAAAAAAGTAAATGTATGATAAAAAGACCACCCCGACGGGTGGTCTTTAATTTTGCGGATATTGGGTAAACTCAGAAAGCCGGGCGATGAATTTTTTGTTGCTGGGACATTTTTCGCAATCGTGGAAGTATTCTGCCCAAATTGCCACATCCCTCTTTTTCCAGGCAGCTTCAATGGCGCTGCGGATGGTGCGCTCTAAGGACACCGGATCGCCCCGACCCCAAATGGCAATGATGGCAGGAAACAGCTCCTTGCCCAGATGCATGGAAGGGTCCTGCATAAACAGCGGAATTCCCAGCCGCAGCTGCTGATAGCCGTCGTGGGAGCAATCCAGCCCCAGACGGGATAAATGAGCGCTTATAATGGTTCGCGGGTCCAGGGGGATATGCTGAGGGTCCCGGGCGTAGTACAGCAGCCATTTGATGTGAAACAGCACCGCGCGGGTGTTAAAGGGCCGCTGCAGCACACATCTTGCGCCTAATTGTACCGCCATGCGGTGGTCATAGTCTGTACCGCCGTCAGTAATCGCGATGATCGCCGCCGGAAGATCCCCCTGCAGCTCACCTAAAAGGGTAAGACCGTCTGTCTTCGGCAGGCGAAGATCCAGGATCAGGGCATCGGGTTGGATCTTCCGGGTCAGGGACAACGCAGTTTCTCCGTCGTAGCAGACCGTAACATCATATTCTTTTTCCAGCAGCTTTTTCAGAACAAAGCACAGGTCGTCTGACCGGTCGGCAATCAGGATCTTCTGCATACGAACTCCTCGGATCTGTCTTAATAAGTATAACATACCATGATTGGCAGGCGATGGCAATTGCGAAACGGCATTAAAATTCGACAAAATTCGCGCCATTGACTTATGAAGGCTTTCGTGGTATGGTAGGCGGGAACGAAAAACAAGGAAGTGTGACTGGATGTTGGATACTTTTTTGGCGACTCTTTCGCCTATGGTTGTGATGCTGATCTGCATTGCCGTTGGTTTTATCCTGCGCAAGACCAAGGCTGCGCCGGAGAATACGGCAGCGGTGCTGTCGAAGCTGGAGCTCAATGCTTTCCTGCCGGCAACGATTTTGAGAACATTTTTGACCTACTGTACCGTCGAATCCATTACGAGCCGGTATAGCGTGGTGCTCTTCGGCTCCCTTGCCACCGCGCTTTCTGTGGCGCTGGCGATTCCGCTTGGAAAGCTGTTTTCCAAGGAAGAAAATGAGCAGAAAATCTACCGCTACAGCCTGATGATCGCCAACTACGGCTTTTTGGGCAATGCCATCGTGCCTGCCATCATGGGCGAAGAGGGTATGTACGACTACATGCTTTTTTGCATTCCGCTGAATATTGTGCTGTATGCCTGGGCGATCAACAGCCTGATCCCTGAAGGAAAGGTGCAGCAGAAGAAGGGGTGGAAAAATCTTTTAAACCCCGTTTGCATTTCGCTGTTTGCCGGCATTGTGCTGGGACTTTTGGGCGTAGGAAAGGTTATGCCCGGCTTTGTCAGCACAGCGCTGAATAATCTGGCAGCTTGTATGGGTCCTGTGGCGATGCTGCTGACCGGCTTTGTCATCGGCGGCTATCATGTTCCGGAGCTGCTGAAAAACGGCAGGGTCTATGCCGTGGCGCTGCTGCGGTTGATCGTGCTGCCGGCAGTTATCGTGGCGGTGCTGTGGCTGCTTGGTGCGGATAACAGCACGCTGTTTATGGGAATGTTTGCATTTTCCACAGCTTTGGGGCTTAATACTGTGGTGGTTCCCGCTGCCTATGACGGCGATACCCACACCGGCGCGGGTATGGCGATGATCTCCCATGTGGGGGCGATCCTCACGATCCCGCTGCTGTACGCGATTTTGACAATGCTGGTTGGAGGCGCAGGATGAAAGCTTGGGAACATTTTAAGACCATTACATGGCATCGCTGGCTGGTGCGGCAGGGATGCTTTCGCGTGGGGCTTTACTGGCAGGGTCTTGTCCATGACTTAAGCAAGTATTCCCGGGTGGAGTTTGGCGCAGGCGCTAAGTATTATCAAGGTGTGCGCAGCCCCAATGCAGCCGAGCGCGAAGATAAGGGCTACTCAGAGGCGTGGATGCACCACAAGGGCAGAAACCGCCATCACTATGAATACTGGACCGACATGAATATGCAGACCCGGGTTTATGAATCCGTGCCCATGCCGCGAAAATATCTGGTGGAGCAGGTGATGGACAGGCGGGCAGCCTGCATGGTCTATCAAGGAAAAAACTATCATCCCGGCTCGGAGCTGGAGTACTTTATGAAAAGCCGGGAGCGGACGCTGATGCACCCGGAAAACCGGCAGCAGCTGGAATATATTTTGACCATGCTGCGGGACAAAGGGGAGGAAAGGACATTCCGCTACCTGAAAAAGCAGGTGCTGAAAGGAAAAAGCTTCCCCTGGGAAGAATAAAAAGCCAACTGCCCGGACAAGATAGGTTTGTCCGGGCAGAAAAAGTTTGAGAAAAAGGAAAAAACTTCTTGACATTTTCCGGCGATTGCGTATAATAATATCCGTGCTTGACGCATACAGAGGATTAGTGTAACGGTAGCACACCGGACTCTGACTCCGTTCGCGGGGGTTCGAATCCCTCATCCTCTGCCAAAAAACACCCGACCACATTCGTGGTCGGGTGTTTTTTATCATCGGATG
>JAZQHM010000033.1:0-9113 GCA_045540575.1 Faecousia sp.
AAGCTGCGTAACCAGATGCGTGCTGAGATCATCAAGCTGCGTGAGCGTATCGATACCACCTTTATCTATGTTACCCACGACCAGACTGAGGCTATGACTCTGGGCGACCGTATCGTCATCATGAAGGACGGCTTCATCCAGCAGATCGGCACTCCTCAGCAGGTCTTCAATCATCCTTACAACCTGTTCGTCGCCGGCTTCATCGGCGCTCCCCAGATGAACTTCTTCAATGCTAAGCTGGTTAAGAAGGACGGCAAGTATGCTGTCGAGCTGGGCGGTCTGACCGTTGAACTGTCTGCTGACAAGCAGGAGCGTTTGATTGCTAACAACGTCGAAGAGCAGGAGATCACTCTGGGCGTCCGTCCCGAGCACATCTCTCTGGCTGATGACGGCATTGATGCCAAGGTCGACGTTCACGAGCTGATGGGTTCTTCCATCCACCTGCACGTCAGCGCTCTGGGTCAGGATGTCGTTATGATCATCTCCACCATGAACATGACCGGTGCGGAAGTTTCCGCTCTGTCCGCCGGCGTGAACGTCAAGTTCGCATTCCCCGGCAATGTTTGCCACGTCTTCAGCAAGGAGACCGGCATCAATCTGGAAGCTTAAGTTACATAAGCTGCGGGCCTGCCTTTGGGCAGGCCCGTTTTTTTGATTTTTGTCACAAAATCCAGAAAATAATCCGTTTGCGCAACGGGTTTCTCTTGACAAATTGGGGAAAAAGCTTTATTCTCTAATCAGTAGATTTGGCTAGCTGTAATGTGAAGTTTTTTACCATTGGTTTGAAGAAAAAATGTACAGGCGATACTTTTGTTTTGTGCTGTATTTCAGATAGTCCCAATCTGCCGGAACAAACATATCTTATATTGTAAAGGAGCTATTGCTATGCGTGAAAGTGGCATTTTGATGCACATCACATCCCTGCCCGGCGCTTACGGTGTCGGCACCATGGGAAAGCAAGCCTTTGCGTTTGTCGATTTTCTTAAGAAAGCCGGTCAGCGCTATTGGCAGATCCTGCCTTTGGCCCCCACCGGCTATGGCGATTCCCCCTATCAGTCCTGCTCTACCTATGCCGGCAACCACTATTTGATCGATCTTGAAAAGCTGATCGAAGAAGGCTTGCTTCAGGAAGAGGAAGTGGCATCCATCCACTGGTGCGATCGGGAAGATAAGGTCAATTTCGGTATTCTTTATCAGAACCGGCTTAATGTGCTGCGCCTTGCCTATGACCGTTTCACGGATACCGCTGCACTGGATGCCTTTTGCGCGGAAAACAGCAGCTGGCTGCCGGATTTTGCCCTGTTTATGGCGCTTAAGGATAAAAATGGCGGCTTGCCCTGGTACCAGTGGGAGCAAGAGCTGAAGCTTCGGGATCCCGGCGCTGTTTGGAATGCACGGCAGGAGCTGAAGGAGCAGATCCGTTTTTACAGCTTTGTGCAGATGCTTTTCTATAAGCAGTGGAATGCGCTGCGCGCATATGCCCACGAAAACAATGTTCAGATCATCGGTGATGTGCCGATTTATGTGCCTTACGACTCCTGCGATGTTTGGAGC
Source organism: Faecousia sp. (assembly GCA_045540575.1). Taxonomy (GTDB): domain Bacteria; phylum Bacillota; class Clostridia; order Oscillospirales; family Oscillospiraceae; genus Faecousia. The sequence continues at coordinate 1,555 of JAZQHM010000033.1, forward strand.
AGCCCCGAGCTTTTCCAGATGGACGAGGGCATGAATCCTACGGCTGTTGCCGGTTGTCCTCCGGATGCTTTTTCCGAGGACGGTCAGCTTTGGGGCAATCCTTTGTACCGCTGGGATAAGATGGCGGAGGATGACTACAGCTGGTGGATCCGCCGGCTGGAGGCTGCCGGAAAGCTGTATGATGTGGTCCGTATCGACCATTTCCGCGCCTTTGAAAGCTATTGGGCTGTGCCCTTTGGCGATGCTACTGCCAAAAACGGTCAGTGGATCAAGGGTCCGGATATGCATTTTATCGATTCCATTAAGCGGCAGCTGCCCCATATCCGTATGATCGCAGAGGATTTGGGCTTCTTGACTCAGGCGGTTTTGGACCTGCGGGACGGCAGCGGATTCCCCGGCATGAAGGTGCTGGAATTTGCGTTTGATTCCAAAGAACCTTCCGATTATCTGCCCCATACCTATACCCGCAACAGCGTCTGCTACACCGGCACCCATGACAATATGACCATGCGCCAGTGGCTGGAAACTGCAGATGCTGAGGCTGTAGAATATGCCAAGGAATATATGCGCCTGAGCGAAAGCGAAGGACTTGTTTGGGGTGTTGTTCGTACGGCGATGTCCAGCGTCAGCGATCTTTGTGTGATCCAGATACAGGACCTGATGGATCTGGGCGGCGAAGCAAGAATGAATTTCCCCGGCACTATGACAGATGCCAACTGGACCTGGCGCGCGGATGCAAGCTGCATGGATCCTGCTTTGGCTGAGCGGTTTTATAACCTTACCAAGCTTTATGGTCGTTTGGGCGGCTGATTTTTTCCATATTGAAGATTGGAGCACATTCTATGAATTATGATTGCGTAAGTATTTTGAAGTGGACCGAGGCACAGCTGAAGTACACTTATGACGTATCCTTGCAGGAGGCGACCCCTCAGGAGCTGCATGAGGCTCTGGGCAATGCGGTGATGATGGCGATTTCCGACAAGTGGAATCATGCCAAGCATACCCGTATGCACAAGCGCAAGGCATACTATATTTCTGCAGAGTACCTGGTGGGCAGATTGGTGTATTCCAATATGTACAATCTGGGCATTCTGGACGAAATGAAGCAGCTGTTTGCCGAACGGGGCGTGGATCTGGCTGTTTTGGAGGATGTAGAGGATGCTGCGCTGGGTAACGGCGGCTTGGGCAGACTTGCTGCCTGCTTCCTTGACAGCGCCGCCAGCACCAACATTCCGCTGTCCGGCTATGGCTTGAGATACCGTTTCGGTCTTTTCAAGCAGAGCGTTGATGCCAACGGCAGCCAGGTGGAAGCCGCTGACGATTGGACCAAGTTCGGCGATCCCTGGTCTTACCGTCGCTATAACCACACTGTGAAGGTGGAATTCCCCGACCATACCGTGCTGGCTGTTCCTTATGATGTGCCGGTGATCGGCTATGGCACGGATAATATTAACACCTTGCGTCTGTGGCAGTGCGAAGCGGAGGAAGAACTGGACTTCAATGCCTTTAACGATCAGGACTACCTGCGTGCCCTTGCTCAGAAGAACAAGGCAGAGGATATTACCCGTGTGCTGTATCCCAACGATTCTACCTGGGAGGGTAAGCGCCTTCGTATCAAGCAGCAGTATGTGCTGTCTTCTGCTTCCTTGCAGGATATGCTGCGGGTGTATAAGTCTGCCCACGGCAGCGATCTGACTCACTTTGCCGATTACTATGCTGTGCAGCTGAACGATACCCACCCGGCTATGTCCATTCCGGAGCTGATCCGCCTGCTGATGAAAGAGGGCATGGACTTTGAGCAGAGCTTTGCCATTGCCCAGAAGACCTTCTCTTACACCAACCATACCGTTATGGGCGAGGCGCTGGAAAAGTGGCCCCTGGATCTTTTGGGCAGCGTTGTGCCGGAGATCGTGGATATTATCTGCCGCATTGATGCCAAGCTGAAAGCGGAGCATCCCAATCTGTTCATCGTCCGTGACAATACCGCCCATATGGCAAACCTCAGCGTTTATGTTGGCAGCTATGTCAACGGCGTTGCAGAGATCCACAGCCAGATTCTGAAGGACGATTGCTTCAAGGAGTGGTACGAGGCCTTCCCCGAGCGCTTCCAGAACAAGACCAACGGTGTTACGCCCCGTCGCTGGATGGGTCTTTGCAATCCCGAGTTGACCCAGATGATCAAGTACCGCATTGGCGCGGATTTCCTGAAGGATCTTGATCGGCTTTCCAAGCTTAAGAGCATGATCGACGACGATATGGTGCGCCAGTTCAATGCCATTAAGCGCACCAAGAAGGAGCAGCTGTGCAAGATCATTGCCGAAAAGGAAGGCGTGCAGCTGAACCCCGATTTTGTTTTTGATGTGCAGGTCAAGCGTCTGCATGAGTATAAGCGGCAGCTGATGAATGCGCTGTCCATCGTGGATATTTACTTCCGCCTCAAGAATGGCGAACTGCCCGACTTCCAGCCCACTGCATTTATTTTCGGCGCCAAGTCCGCACCCGGTTATGCTCGTGCAAAGGCAATCATCCGCTATATCAACCGCATTGCCAAGATGATCAACAACGATGCGTCCGTTGCCGATAAGCTGAAGGTTGTGTTTGTGCAGAATTATAATTGCTCCTATGCCGAGCACATCATTCCTGCTGCGGATATTTCCGAGCAGATCTCTCCTGCCGGCACGGAAGCCTCCGGCACCGGCAACATGAAGCTGATGCTCAACGGCGCTGTGACTTTGGGTACTCTCGACGGTGCTAACGTTGAGATCGCCAAGGAAGCCGGCATCGAAAATGAGTATATCTTCGGTCATACCGTAGAGCAGATCAATGCCCAGAAGGATAACTATTACAGCCGCGGCATCTATGATATCGACCATCATCTGCGCCGTGCGCTGGATACCCTGGTTGACGGTACTGTGCCTACCGACGACGACCAGAGAGAGCTGTACCATGCGCTGCTGGACGGCACCCATTGGCACAAGGCTGACCACTACTTTGTCCTGCTGGACTATGCGTCCTACATGGAAAAGAAGCTGCAGGTCAACCGTGACTATGCCGACCGGCTGGCATTTGGTCGCAAGTGCCTGCTGAACATTGCCAGCGGTGCGAAATTCTCTTCCGACCGCACTATCCGGCAGTATGCCGACGAGATCTGGCACATCGAGCCTACCCAATATTGAGAAATGTTGTCATCCTGAGTGAAGTGCCGCAGGCACGAAGTCGAAGGATCTACGCATTACCGTTGTTGCTTTGCAGCGGTTTGGTGCGAAGATCCCTCGGCTACGCTCGGGATGACATTTTTATTTAAATTTTGTGGCAGTGTCCTCTTCCTTTTTGTTGACACCGTTGCTGTTTTTTTGTAAAATATACATTGAAATATATAAAAAGGAGCGAGATTATGGCAAAAACTGTACAGGATATCATGAACCTCATCCGGGAAAAGGACATCAAAATGGTGGACTTTAAGATGGTGGATATTAACGGTCAATACCGCCATGTTACCATCCCGGCAAAGAATTTCTCCGAAGCGACCATGAAAAACGGCATCGGTTTTGATGCGTCCAACTATGGTTATGCCGTGGTGGAAAAGAGCGACATGGTGTTCATTCCCGACCCCGATACCGCGGTGATCGACCCCTTCTGCGAGATTCCCACGCTCTCCATGACCGGCAATGCCATGATCATCGACAATCCCGAAAACCGTCCGCTGCCGCAGTATCCCCGCAATATTATCCGTGCTGCCGTGCAGCACATGAAGGACTGCGGAATCGCCGACACCATGAAGATCCTGCCGGAGTTCGAGTTTTATCTTTTCGACGATGTAACATGGGGCATCGCCGGTGATCACATCAGCGCCACAGTGGATGCCAAGCAGTCCTACTGGAACAGCGATGTGGAAGGCAAGGGCGTCATCGTGCCCAAGCAGAAAAATTATCACATTGCCAAGCCTTTTGATATTTCTTACGAGTGCCGCAGCGAAATGTGCATGACCATGGAAGACATGGGCATCGAGATCAACTACCACCATCCCGAGGTGGCAGCGTCCGGTCAGTTTGAGATCGAACCCCAGTTGGGTGAGGTCGTCCACATGGCGGATGCTACCATGATGATCAAGTATATCATTCACAACACCGCGCTGAAGTACGGCAAGTCTGCTACTTTTATGCCCAAGCCTATCTACGGTGAGGCAGGCAGCGGTATGCATGTGCATATGCTGCTCTTAAAAGATGGCAAGCCCGTCTTCTCTGATGACAACGGCTATGCCCATTTGAGCGAAACAGCCCACTATTTCATGGGTGGTCTTCTCAAGCACATTGCCTCTTTGTGCGCTCTGACCAACCCCAGCACCAACTCCTTCAAGCGGCTGGTGCCCGGCTATGAAGCACCGGTTACTGTGGGCTACGCAACATCTAACCGCAGTGCGGTCATCCGTATCCCTGCCTATGCCAAGAGCCCGGAGCTGCGCCGGTTTGAGCTGCGCAATCCCGATGCTACCTGCAATCCTTATTTCTGCTATGCAGCGATTTTGATGGCTGGTCTGGACGGTGTGAAGAATAAGATTGATCCTCATGCCAACGGCTGGGGCCCCTACGATGTAAATCTCTATCACCTCTCCGACGAGGAAAAGGCAAAGCTGCACCACCTGCCCACCACGTTGGAGCAAGCCCTGGACGCATTGGAAGCTGACCACGATTATCTGACGGTCGGCGGCGTATTCCCCAAGGAATTGCTGACAAACTTCATCAAGACCAAGCGTGCAGAGTGCGCAGAAATGGCAAAGATTCCCCATCCTGCGGAGTTCGACAAGTACTACAATCTGTAATCAGCAAAAAGCACCACGAAAGTGGTGCTTTTTCTATACTTGCTTTTGCAGGCACCTTGGGCTACAATAAGAGTATCTGTTTGAAAGGGGACCGAATAATGAAGAGGACCCGTAAGTATACCGCGGCGGACCTTGTCCGGCAGATCGTTTTTGCGTGGCTGTGCGCTGCGCTGATAGAATTTTTGCTGCTGCCGGCTGGAGTTCGGGATCTTTCCGGTCTGCAGGGACTTGCGAAAATGAATTTTGCAAGGGTGATCGTGCTTACCGGCATGTTTACAGCTTTTCTGTTTGGCTTGTGGCAATGCGTGGATACCACAAAGGTAGAGCGCTGGGGAATCGTTGCTGCATTTTCCTTGCTTTCCATTGTTGCGCTGGTGGCTTCTTATTCAGCCGCTTTCCTGTGCATTTGCCTGCTGCTTTTGCTGGTGGTTGTCATGTATGCGCTGTTTGGCTGGAGCAGCTCTGTGCAGGCGGCAACAAAGAAAAAAGAAAATCCGCTTTTTGCGGTCATTACGGCGGCTCTTGCCATTGGATTCTTTGCTTTTGTCAGCGCTTGGACAGTGAATCGGGTGCGCAGCATGAGTACACCCAGCTTTGATTTCGGCATTTTCTCGCAGATGTTTTATTATATGAAAGAAACCGGTCTTCCGCTGACCACCATCGAGCGCGACGGCTTGCTTTCACATTTTGCGGTGCATATGTCGCCCATTTACTATCTGATGCTGCCGTTTTACTGCATCGTTCCCAAGCCGGCAACATTACAGGTGCTGCAGGCGGCTGTGCTGGCGTCTTCGGTAATTCCGCTGTGGCTCATCGGAAAGCATCATGGACTCAGCGGCTTGCAGCGGACGCTGGTATGCGCAATTCTGCTGCTGTATCCTGCGTTTTCCGGCGGTACAAGCTATGACATTCATGAAAACTGCTTCTTGACGCCGCTGATTCTGTGGCTGCTTTACGGCATCGACAAAAAGAGTATTGCCGTAACAGCGATTGCTGCGGTACTGACCGCTATGGTCAAGGAAGATGCGGCTGTGTATGTAGGAATCGTGGCGGTATATCTGCTGCTTCGCTCCCTTTTGCGACGGCAAAAAGGGGAGTGGTGGGGCATCATTGCCGGTGGCAGTTTGCTTCTGGGTGCGCTGGTTTACTTCTTCACCGTGACGGGATATCTGTCATCCTCCGGCGATGGTGTTATGACTTATCGCTACAATAATTTCCTGTTTGGAGATTCCAAGTCTTTGGTGACAGTGATCGCAGCAGTGGTCATGAATCCAATGAAGGCGATTTTTGAGTGCGTCGACAGCGAGAAACTGAAATTTATCGCCCAAACGATGCTGCCATTGCTGGGGCTTCCTCTTTTGACCCGGCGGTTTGAACGCTACATTTTGCTGATTCCTTATGTGCTGATCAATTTGATGTCGGACTATCAGTACCAGCACGATATTTTCTTCCAGTATACCTTTGGCTCCACTGCCTGCCTGATTTACCTTGTGGCGGTGAATATGGCGGATATCAAGCTTGATCCTTACCGCGCAGGTGCACTGGCGGTGGCGGCTGCCATCAGCTTGGGCTTTTTCTACAGCTTGAATGTGCCCAAGGCAAAGCACTATGCTGAGTACTGCGTTACTTATGAGACATTTTATGATGATGTGCGCTCTGTGCTGGATGTGATTCCCGATGGTGCATCGGTTACGGCAACCACATTCTATACGACCGATTTGTCCCAGCGAGAGATCCTTTATGACATTCAGTACTGCTCCAAAGAGCATATGCTCAGCACCGAGTATGTTGCACTGAATGTAAAGAGCACAAGCGCATTTAAAAAGTATGGCGGCTACGAGGGCGTAGTAAAGCTGCTGACAGAAAACGGGTATGTTCCCGTTGCGGAAAAAGCCGGTACTTTAGTAGTTTATCAAAAAATGGAATGAATAAAGAGGTTGATCCAATGAAAACATTAAAAAAAGATCTTTTAAAGGTAAACATTTATGAAAGCCGCAAGGCAATGGGCGATGCCGCTGCGGCGGATATTAAGGCATGCATGCGTTCTCTTTTGGAAACAAAGGAGAGTATCAACATGATTTTTGCCGCTGCGCCCTCTCAAAATGAGGTGTTGGCTGCACTGGCAACAGATAAGGACATTCCTTGGAATCGGGTCAATGCGTTCCACATGGATGAGTACATCGGTCTTCCGAAAGGTGCGCCCCAGCGTTTCGGTAACTTCTTGAATGACCATATTTTCGGTCTTGCGCCTTTTAAAAGCGTCAATTATATCGATGCTTCTGCACAGGATGCTGAGGCTGAGTGTGCCCGTTATACCAAGCTTTTACAGGACAATCCCACGGATATCGTGGTGTTGGGTATCGGCGAGAATGGACATATCGCCTTTAACGATCCTCCGGTGGCGGATTTTCAAGATGATAAGCTGATCAAGCCGGTGAAACTCGACGAGATCTGCCGCAACCAGCAGGTCAATGACGGCTGCTTTGCGACCATCGACGATGTGCCCAAGACTGCGCTGACCCTTACTGTGCCTGCGCTGTTTGCCGGCAAGTATCTTTTCTGCATCGTGCCTGCCAAGACCAAGGCAGAGGCAGTGAAGAATACGATCCACGGCGCGATCAGCGAAGCTTGTCCTGCATCCATCCTGCGGCGGCATGAAAATGCGATTCTCTATCTGGATAGCGACAGCAGCGCGTTGCTGTAAATAATAAAAAAACAGCCGCGAAAGCGGCTGTTTTTT
>JAZQHM010000034.1:0-7689 GCA_045540575.1 Faecousia sp.
CAATGTCACTAAGTTAGTGGCATTGGTCCAAGAGGCAATCCATCAAAGAATGAGTGCATCCGGCAACGGATGCACTTTTTCTGCAATTTGGGCATAGCAGGTAAGCGGATCGCAAAATCCGCTTAAAAAAAGCTATTCAAAAACGGAGATTTATGCTACTCTATAAGTGAAGCTGAATGCAGGTTTCTGTGTTTGCTTACGAGTATCTTTTCGACCGGGGCGAATGGGCGAAATATAATTCATAAGCATGGCTTCAACAATGGGTGGAGGGACATTCCTCAGGAAGAATTCAAAACAAATATGTACAGCGTCAGAGAAATTCACCTTATAGGCATACTTTTTCTGTTTCTGCTGAATGACTACGGACTGGGTAATCAATTCGCAGAAATTGTACATAGTCAGTTTTGCAAAGATTTCCTGGAGAACGAACTCCACCTTTTTTGCGTGCAAATGTAACAGGCCAAGGGTATGTTTCAAATCACGGAAAGAGGTTTCAATGCCCCAACGCATAGCATAAAGCCGCTTGATTTCGGAAAGCGGATATTGTTCCGCATCCAAATTGGTAATAATGGTTTCACACGAAGTATCAGAAAGTGGAAAGCGGACAATACGGAAAGACAGATCATAGAACACTGTGGGATCGTGCTTTCTGGATGCCTGCGGCAAATAATCAAAGCGAGTGCTGGTAGGAATCAATTTGTAGTGGTTCTTGTCTTTCAGCAGCTGCTTAACGCTATTGGTCTGTTTCCTGGTAAGACGGATACGGAATGGGAGATCATATTCGTCTTTATCCGGCAGTATCAGGCCGGAAGTAATACCGTTTGTGTTGTCCTTGATACGAATAAGGAAACGCCATCCTTTTTCCTGAATATGAGCCAGATTGTTGTAGGATTCATAATTTCTGTCTGCGAGCAGGAGTGCTTGCTTAATATCAGAACGATCAACCATATCCGTTAACGCAGCCGATTCATTTACATTTCTGCTCTTTTGGATGACAGCGTCCGTATAAGTATGTTGAAGCAAATCGTACATGGCATTGATATGCAGCAGATTATAGTCTTTCTGTCCATTTGCGCCGGGATAATATGAATCCGGGTCGTTGGGGTTTGCGGCGATCTGTAAATCGGAGCCGTCGACAGCCAACAGCCGAAGACCGTGATATAACATGTTTTCATCCACCTCATTTGTAAAGTGCCGAAAGAGGTGTTCAAATGCGTCTGGAAGAATTTTAGAGCGTTGTTGAATAAATGCAGAGGAAGTTCCAATGTTGGGATCCAAACCAAAGAAATCCATAATTTCCCGATTTAGTGTTCCGCCCCGAAATGCAAGGATTGCAGAAATCATCTTTTCGAAAGGAAACTTTCTGTTTCGCGTATTATCCTTGCCTGGTCTAACGGAATACAGCCATTTGTAGTCTGTTATTGCCTGGATTGCGTCATTAAGTGCTCTCTTTACAGCTTTGGGTTTCATAATAAGCCTCCTTGTAGTTTGGTGTGCCGGAACACACTTCTACTACAAGGGCCATTTTGCTAATCGAAATTAGCAAAATGGCCGCACGAAATGACCCATTTGTCAAGCCTTTTTTGTAATATTACGAAAAAAAATACCCCCAACCATCTTTTCGTCGATGGTTGGGGGTAGATCAGCTTAACTTACTGACATTGCTCATTTGGGTGGTGTTCTTTTTATTAAGTGTGCCTTGCGGCACGTGAAGCACACCTTCGGTGCGTGAAGTTTGCTCCGCAAGTGAAGTGCCTGCCGGCATGGGTTGCACACTTTACTTCTCGAATGCTTAGGTTGTTAAATCCATAAAAATAGAAGGAGCTGTTGCGTAATTTCGTAACAGCTCCGTTTCGTTCTTACCCGTTTTCCGCATTCATTTGCGCGACGGCCTTGTGTGCGCATTCCTGCAGCATTGCGATCGTGTCCTCTGAAAGGGACAAATCCGCTCCGCCTGCAATATACTTCGGACGATAGGAATTGCCAATGCAGCTTTGCCCGGTGATCACCTCAAACCATACACAGGCGTTGAGGTACTGTCCTCCGCCCCAGTCTCCGTCGTGTCCGTTGTCGCCTTCGTGATTCTCGCCCTTGCCGATCCGGGCACAAAGCTTGTCGTAGCCATGCTCATTGCGGACGATCTGCCAGGCATCGCCGCAGCAAACACGCTCCAGGTTTTGTTCTTTGCAGATTGCAATATCAACATTATGCAAGTTATCTGCGATCAGCTGCTGCTTTTCCGCGGATTCCATCACGTAGAAGCTTTGTCCCACTTGCCGGGCCCAGGTTTGATGCCACAAGTACCGGGACATGGGAAATTGCTCTTTTATGTATTCACACAGCTCTGTTCGCATCAGCTTGGTGGCGTCCATGGCAGCCATGGGATCTGCTGACGAATAGGGTTTCGGACCATCCTGCAGGCTGATCACATCCCAGTTCTGCTGCTGCAGGCACCATTCCAGATTGGTGCCGGCGGTCTTGACGCGCCCGTTTTCGTTGGTTATGAAATAATCGTAGTTGGATTCTCCGTTTTTCCACCAGGTCCAGTGCTGTTCTATGGAGCAGCCGGAGTAATAAATATTGCAAACATTGGCTTTGATCCCGGCGGTCTCCAGCATGCCGTACAGCTCTTCTACATAGTAGTAGCATAAGGAGTTGCCGATCATCAGGATATTCAGGGTATCGTCCTGGGATGGGTCTGACGTTTGGTAAATGTTTTTCATTTGAGTAGCCTCCGTGGGACCGGCGGCAGCGTCGCAGGCAGTCAAAATGGTGGTAAGCGCCATCATCAGCGCCAGCGTTACGGTCAAGTGCTTCATAGGCGGCTCCATTTCTTGTTGTATATGATGATTATAACACATGTATGGAAAAATGGGGTGGCTTTTTTTGCACAGAAAATTAGTCCTTTGCGCAAATGAATGTTACACGAGGATACGCTTCTCTCGTTTCCTTGGGAAATTCAAAGTCTGCGATCACACCCGTGAGAACGGAAAAGTCGCATAGCTTCACATCCAGCCGGTCGACCAGCTTGGTTTTATCCGTGAGAAAATATGCCGCGTCGCTGTTTTTCAGCATGGTTTTGTACAGTAAGTATTGCGTGCTGTGAATAAATCCGTCGGCGGTCACGCAATCGACTGAGAAAAACATTTTGTTTGCCTGGTATTTCTGGGCGATTTCGATGGTTTCGTCACTGTTTAGAACATAGGGACGCTCCGCAACGCGACCACCCAGGCAGATCACCTCGAAATCAAAGTCACTTAGCTCCATGGCCAGGCGCAAATTATTGGTAAGGATCCGCAATTCCTTTTTCTCTGCCAGAAAGGGCAGAATGCACTGCACTGTGGTGCTACCGTCCAGGAAGACCGTGTCCCCGTTTTGGATCAGAGCCGCTGCCTGCCGGGCAATGCGGCGCTTTTCTTTTTTCATGTAAAACTGCCGCTGGGACAGAGGGGGCAGATTACTCCGCTTTGCCGCCTCCACGCCGCCGTAGGTCCGCTTCACCAGCCCCAGGATCTGCATTTGGTTCAGATCTCTGTTGATCGTTGCGGAGCTGTAGTGCAGCGCATCCACCAGATACCGTACTGTGACATAGCCCTTCTTTTCCAGGATCTCCAGGATCTGCTCCTGCCGTATGTTCTGTGACATTTCCATGCTCCCTCGTGAGAAAATGTGAGAAACTTTCAAAAAATCAAACTTATATTGACACAGTTTGAGAAAGTGCTAAACTGATACTAACATTGATCCAACCGAGTGTCAAGGGGTTCTAATCATGAAGCTTACCAAAAATATGACAGAAGGGAATATTTATAAAGCCTATTTTGGTTTTGCCATACCGCTGCTGTTTTCCTTGCTCCTTTCCCAGGCCTACAGCACATTGGATGCGGTGGTCGCCGGCAAGTTTATCAGCGAAAATGCCCTGGGCGCCATCAGTTCCACGGGCTCCTATGAGCTTTTACTCCATTCGCTGTTCAGCGGCTTTGCCGCAGGCTTTGGCATTTACATTGCCCAGCAGTTCGGCAAGGGGGATCACGTCGCCGTCAAAAGGGACGTCATATCCATGGGCATTTTCGTCTCATCGGTGGCGGCGGCAATCAGTCTGGTTTCCATTCTCCTGCGAGATCCCATTATGGATTATTTAAAGGTAGACCCCATTTTGCGAAAAGATGCCGAGATCTATTTTGTGATCTTTACCGCCGGCTATGCCCTGTCGTATCTGAATCTTTTGCTGGCCCAGGTGCTGTATGCTTTGGGGATCACCTCGGTTTCCCTTTTGGTGTCCTTTCTTTCCGCAGTCGTGAAGATCGGTGGCAATTTGCTCAGCGTACTGGTTTTGGATCTTGGGGTTGCGGGGCTTGGCATTTTTACGGTGCTGTCCAGCGGCGCCACGATGCTTTGCTATCTTTTGATCCTGCGAAAAGCCTTCCGGGAGCTGAAAAGCGAAAAAACACCATTCCGCTTCCGCCTTTCCTGCGTGAAGTATTCTCTGAAATACACCCTGCCTGCCGCCGTTCAGCAGGCGGCCTTCCACGGTGTGGGATTGCTGATCGCACCCTGCGTCAACGGCCTGGGCGCGGCGGCCACCACGGCCTACAATGTGGCCAACCGGGTGTATAACCTGGGAACCGTCAGCCTTTGGGCGGTCACCAATGCCTTTAATTGTTACACCGCCCAGTGCGTGGGCAAAGGCGATCATCAAAAGGTCGGCCATGGCGTCAAGTCCGGCTACATCCTCAACTGCGCCATGCTCCTGCCGGTGGTCGTGGGATTCATGCTGTTTGCCAAGCCCCTGACCTCCATCTTTTTCCCCGCTGATTTCACCGGGGATGCCTATCAGTATGCCCTTTACTACACATCCTTCTGGTTGCCCTTTGTGTATGTCCAGCTGGTGGGTCATATGCTCCACAGCTATATGCGTAGCCTGGGGCAGGTAAATGTGGTGCTTTGGATCACCCTGCTTGTCAGCGCCGTGCGTGTGGCTGCCACATCTTTGCTGGTGCCCGTCATGCACATCCAGGGCGCTTACCTGGGCCAGGTGATCAGCTGGGCAGCGGATGCCGTGGTATCCATTGCCATCGTATACTGCCGCTACCGCACCCCGGATCAGCTGAAAACCATCATAGCACGCATCCACAAAAAAGCACCCCAATAAACGTACAATTTCCAATTTAGCAGGCACCTTGTAGGGAACGCCGAGGGCGGCGTTCCCTACGCAGCAGAGCGATAAATCAGAATTTGAAGAATCTACATTGCGGAGGTTTTTTATGAAATATCCTGTATCTGTTTGGCTTCCTTATTTTACGGAATTACCTGTGCGGGAAGCAATTTTCCACCTGACAAGTGCCGGTTTTTTCCATGGCGAGCTGTCTACGGAGCATTATCGTGAGCTTATGGTCTGCGGTGACCCGGTCACTGCCGGTAATACGCTGCGGCAATATGCCGATGGTGTAGGTTACACAGTTTCTCAGGGACACCTGTCCTTTAACGGCGGTCTTTGCGACGATGCCGCAATCGAGCGCCTCAAGCCGGAAGTAGATATGTTTGCCGCCGCCGGTGTCACGAAGGCCGTCATCCATGTAAACGGTGGCAATGATCTATCCCCGGAAGAGCGGTATGCCCGCCGGGTGCGGTATCTCGGTAAGCTTTCTGAATATGTCGAAGGAAGTGGTATCACCCTGTGCGTTGAAAATGTACACACCCTCCCGGAGTGTCAGGATGCTGCCAAAATCAAAAGAATGATCAAAGATGCCGGTGGAAAAAACCTTGGCATCTGTCTCGATACCGGACATTTGCACCTGACCCGTATGCAGGGACAGACGGAGGAATCCTTCCGGGATTTTATTCTGGATGCCGGTGACTTGCTGCAAGCATTGCACATTACCGACAACAACGGCACGGAGGATAGCCACCAGATGCCTTTCAGCGCCCGTCGTGGCGTGCCATGGCATGAGGTAATGTGTGCCTTACGGGACATTGACTATAAGGGTATCTTCAATTTGGAGATCATTGGTGAGCGGTATGCGCCCCTTGCCATAAAGCTGGCAAAGCTTAACTATATTCATACCATGTGCGAGTATTTGATGAGCGATGAATTCCTGGCACTGGAACCTGCTTCCTACCAGCCACCCATAGAAAAACGATAATGGAGGATATCCTTATGAAACCTGATATTTCTAAAATGACGCTGCGTGAAAAACTGGGCCAGACAGGCATTCCCAGCCCCTCCGCCCTTTCAAAGGCACTTGCCCCCAACGGCGGCTATGTTTCCTGCTTTACTAAGTACCCCTACAGCGGTCTGTACATCAACGCAAACACCCTGGTACACGATGACGGCACCCCTTTTGCGGATCCTGGTGAGGCAGAGCGTACCTTCGCTGCCGTGAATGCCCAGCTTCCCATCCCCTTGCTGATCTCCGGCGATTGCGAGTACGGCGCCAACACGATTTATCCCCAGCTGCATGCCTTTTCCACTAATATGGCCCTGGGCGCTGCCGGCTCCGAGGAGCTGGCATATAAGCGTGCTTACTATTGGGCCAAGGAAATGCGCTCCATGGGTGTCAACTGGCCGTTCAGCCCCGTGGTGGACCTGCACAGCAATTTCTTCTCCACCAGCGGCATCCGCCGGATCTCTGCAGACCCGGACATTACCGCAAAGATCACGGGGCCCCTGATCCGGGGCATTCAGGATGCCGGTGTTGCCGCCAGCGCCAAGCATTTCCCCGGCGCCAGCAAGGACTACCGGGACACCCATTTCTGCAACAACATCAACAACAAGACCATGGAGGAGTGGAACCAACGGGACCGCAAGGCGTGGCAGGCTGCCATTGATGCCGGCGTGCTCACCGTGATGACCTCCCACAGCGCCGTGCCTGCCATGGACGATTCCCTTACAGCCAACGGTCAGCCCCGGCCTGCCTCTGCTTCCAAAAAGGTCATTGACCTTCTACGACAGGACCTGGGCTTTGACGGTCTGGTGGTCACGGATGCCGTGAGCATGAAGGGCCTGACCGCCGCTTTTTCCCATGAAGATATGTACATCGAGTGCTTCAACGCAGGCAATGATATTATTCTGTTCTGCGATATGGATTACATCGATGTGATGGAGCAGGCGGTCCAAAGGGGCCGTGTGACCGTGGAGCGTGTGGACGAAGCCTGCTTGCGTGTCCTGGAGCTGAAGGATACGAACTGCGATATCAAGATATTCACAAATTTTATAGTCATTCTTTAAAAACCTACACATTTCCTCTTGACATCAAAAACAAAATGTGTCATTATGTAATAGTGTTTTAATTTAAGAGGTCAATATCATGACAAAGAACAGTATTTTATTAATTTTAGCGCTAGGCATGATGTCTGGTGGTTTTTATAACGACGCTTTTGCCTCAAATGCTACAAAGCAAGCAGATGAAGGCCAACAAAAAGAACGCGTATTAACTGAAGAAGACGCACAAACGCTTATAGATGAAATGTGGAGGAAAGAATCTACAATATTGGAAATACCAAACACGTATACATCGATTGGAAAGAAAGCTTTTGACGATTATAAAATTCTTACTGCTGTTATAATACCAAATAGCGTTACATCAATCGGTGCAGATGCGTTTAATCAATGTAGTGAAATAATGTATATTATAATTCCTGATAGCGTAAAAAATATTGTACATGGCGCGTTTAGCAGCTGTCGTTCAAGTG
>JAZQHM010000035.1:0-32399 GCA_045540575.1 Faecousia sp.
GTGCCGAGAGAGCATCGAGAACTATCTGGCAAGAATATCTGAGAAGAATGGCTTGGATCAGATGTTCATTGAAGTAATGAAGTTCGGTGACTCCGCACGCGCGTATCTTGAGACCACGAGATCATAACGCACTAACCTAAAAACACCCCTGGCGGAGAATAGGTAGACTACGTAAGGGCGGACTAGCTATGGCGGAATCTATGTCAATGAACTGGTGCTGGCAGATGCCCGTCAGGAACTGACGATCAAGGTCTACAATGCAGATGGCAGTCTGTACACAGAATGCCATGACAGCATTGAGGACTACCTGGCAAGAGCTAAAACAGTTACCGACCTGCAGCGCATGATCATGAAGTATTCCGACACAGCTCGTGAATACCTTGAAACAACCAGATAATAATTATGCAATAACTTTATAGACCTCGTACAATTTTTAAAGGAAGCTGAATTATGAAGAAACAAGCAAAATTATTTTTACGAGTCGTAGCACTTCTGATGTGCATGATGATGGTATTCTCCATGGTAGCATGCAATAACGATCAGAATGGTGGCGATGAACTGTACAACCCCGGCACAACAGTAGGAATGGATGCAACTGAGGGATCCAAGGAAACCGAGGGATCCAAGGAAACCGAGGCACCTAAGGAAACTGAGGCACCTAAGGAAACTGAAGCACCCAAGGAAACCGAGGCTCCCAAGGAAACCGAGGCTCCCACTGAGGCTCCCAACACACAAAACACCGAGCCTACTTATATTTTTGGCGATGATACCGATGATGAATTCGGTGATGATGATGACGACTACATAGAGATTGAACCGGATGACGATGATTCCGACTCTAATTCCGGCGGAAATGCAGCCGACCATGATGACAACAAGGTGCCCGGTGTTCAGGAAGATACTGAGGGTGCAAAGACTTTCCTTGAGTCTGTTCCCAAGAACCTGGCTGGCTCCAAGGTTGAGATCCTGGTTTGGTACAAGGCACTGGATTGGATGATTGAGAAGATGCAGCGCTTCGAAGATGCAACCGGTATTGATGTTGAGTTTGTGTATGCTGACGAAACAAACTATCTCAATAAGTTGGCATCTATGAAGGCTTCCGGCAATGCACCTGAGATTGCATGTATTCGCCCCAACAACTATCCTCTGTCCATTATGCAGGATTATTTCATGCCGTTGACCGACGAAGACATGGACTTGGATCCCAGCATTTACGATCTGAATACGATGAAAACCTTGTCTTGGGGTGGTAAGAATTACGGCTATGTAGCTTATAAGTCTACCATGACAAACTATGGTATTCTTCTGTATAACCAGGATATTTTCGAGAAAAACGGTGCAAAGACTCCCTACACCCTGTGGCGTGAAGGCAACTGGAACTGGGACACCTTTGTGCAGATGGCTCAGGACATTCAGACCAGCTCCGGTGTTCGTGCGCTGACAGCTGAGTATCACGGTTATCTGCTGTCTTTGACAGCCGGTGAGGACAGTGTTGCCATGAAGAATGGCAAGCTGGTCAACAATGCTACCAGCTCCAAGCTTCGCGATGCCTATCGTTGGCTGAACAACCTGAAGCTTAACGGTCAGTACAAGGTTATGGATCAGGGTCTGAACAGCGCAGGCTTTACCGCAGGCAATGCAGTTATGTATGTTGCTGACAGTTGGACCCTTCAGGCTGGTGAGCGTTTCGGCAATCTGCCCTTTACTCTGGGCTACGCACCGCTGCCTTCTCCCAAGGGATCTGCAACAATGGTTCCCGCTTCCATTCAGCAGTGGGGCTATCCTGTAGGCTCCGGCGATTATGAGGCTGCAAAGTATGTAATGGAGTGGTGGATGAATCCCACTTATAACAACGATAAGGAAGCTATGTGGCTTAATGATTCGGTTGCTTCCTTTATGGCTGAGGTATCGCAGATGTCCTTGGTGCCGCTGCTGAGCCGTGGTGTTATTGAGTTTGGTGGCGACTACAGCTGGTTTGACCATTACAATATCGATGTTGCCAACACCGGTGCGGCAAACGTTGATAGTGCACTGGATTCCTGGAAGTCTGTGATTGAGAATAACCTCAAAAAGATCTACGAAGAATTCAGCTGATTTCTATTTTTGTTCCCCTGGCGGCAAGGGTAGATGATCATCTACCCTTGCTATTTTAATTTAAGGAGAAGCAAAATGAGAATTATAACAAAACTTCTCAAACCGATTACCGGATTGACTCTGGTGATAGCCATGCTGGCAAGTCTTGTTGTAGTGGCTGCAGGCGTTTTGCTTGCAGAGCTTACAAGCCGCGAAGATATTGTCTATGCCCATGGAACAACCAAAGATAAAGACGGTAATTTTGTTTTCACCTATGACGGAAAGCGCTACGATAGCGAATATGACCGCTTGATGGCGGAAGATGGCTATATTTACGGTATTGATGACAACTGGTACGGTACATATAACCAAAAGCAGACCGTTTTAGGTAGCAATGATATTTTGAACGCTGCACCCGCATACCTGCAAGGACAGGTTGAGCGCCGTTTGTACAACATGAAGGTGCTGGGCTATAACAGCGTCAATGTTTGGATCCACAAGGATCTGGGCGGATTTACCTTTGATCAGAATGGTAAAATTACCGGCTTAAACGAAAGCTTCGCTACGAATCTTCGTTACTTGCTGGAAAGCTGCCGGAAGATGAATATGAATCTGGTGCCCAGCCTGCTGAATCCCGGTACGGCAACCAACTTTAACGAGGGCGTGGATGGCATGTCCCCGGAGCAGATTTGGTTTAAGTACTTCCGCTTCTATTATGATGAGGAAATGCGCAAAGCCTATATTGATGCGCTAAAGCAGACCCTTTCCATTCTGGCAGAGTATCAGGATGTTATTACGATGATCAACCTTGCTGTGGAAAACGGCACTCAGATGATCAACGATCCCGGCTACGAAAACCAAAATTATGCCAATCGTTTTGGTGTGACATGGGAGGATTATGCATCCCTTCTTAACGATATGCACGCAGCCTCCAAGTCCTTTATGCCCAATGTACCCACAACTGTGGAAGATGTGGCATGGCCTTGCAATTCCTTTAAGTATAACGACCTGGATGTAGATATCCTGGGCTATAACTACTATGGCAAGAGACCTGGTTCTGAATTGATTCTTGAGGATCGTTTCATGACCCGTCCTGCCTATGTAGGCGAGTTTAATATCCATTTTGATGCGGCAGAAATTCGCCGTTCTGATGAAGCGACCCGTGGTATGTACTTGACCAATTTGCTGGATTATTACTACCATAATGGCTTCATGGGCTCTTTCTATTTCTTCTATTATGCCAGTGGCGATGTAGGCTACAGCTTCTTCCGCAGCCAATCCTCCTCTGACAAATATGAAGATTTCTGCGCATTTGTGCCCATGCTGACCTATAAGATTCGCGACCTGAAGAATGAATATCACGGCACGGAAGGTGTTATGGACAAGCCTGCACTGCTGTATAATCACGATTCTGCTGTGAACTATTGGGTAGCAGCCAGAGGCGCGGAGTATTACATTCTGGAGCGTACGGAAAATGGCGGCAAGACATGGGTAACCATCAACGATAACATCGATGTAAATACCTATATGCTCAGCAACGGCTTGATGTCCTATGAAGACACAACCCGCCAGGAGGATAAGGTTTACAATTACCGCGTCACTGCCGTCAAGGGCAATGGTGAGCGGTCTGTATCCGATGTGGGCAATGATACTTCTGTATTTGAGCCTGTTAATGTGTTCCTGAATGCAGCCGGCAAGTACGACGGCGGCTTTGAGCAGGGGACCCTGCTGGAGGGCAGCTGGGAAACAATGTCCGAGGTTAAGAACTCCAGCGGCTGGTATGAGCGTCTGACTTACGGCAATGATGTTGGCGTCATTCTGGAGGATCCCGAAATGGCTCGTACCGGCGATCATTGCTTCTATGTAAACCTGTTTGAGGGTGTTGGTGATTACGGTATGTGGACCGACACCACAACCATGTCCTGCTGGACCTATAATCTGGAACTGCAGCCCAATACTACATATACTTTGAGCTACTGGTACAAGGTTATCGCCCACGGCGGCTTCTCCTTTACAGTTCGAGATCCGGATACACCAAGCGTCAACCTGGTATGGACGCAGCCCGGTCAGCAGTTGCCTGCTGAGAAGTTGGAAGAGGTCCTGGAGCCCTATGAGGGGCTGGAAGGCGATGCTTTGAAAGAAGCGGTTAAGGATAGCGAGTGGCTGCAGGGCTCTATGACATTCACAACACCTGCCACCGGCAGAGTGATTATCTGCTTGCAGAATAACCGTCTGTACGATGAAAATGAACCTTTAAACAGCGCGTTCTATCTCGACGATCTGGAACTTTACGAACTGCGGTAAGGAGGAGAGCTTATTATGAAATTGAAAAGAATATTGAGCTTGATCCTCGTGGCAGCGATTATGCTGTCCGTCCTCCCCAGTGGTGTGATTCCTGCCCGTTCGCTGGATGAGGGCACCGGCTCGGTATATTCCTCCGGATATACCTGGAGCTTTGACCAGACAGTTACACTTGGCAAAAACAAGGGCTTGGTTTCCGGCAATGCTGCCGGCACCATTAAGGTTATGAACCACGAGGGTAATAATACCCTCACTCCGAACCGCGCCATTGCAAACGGCGTTCTGACAACGGAAGTTGTGACGAATTGGAGCAATACTGTGGGTCACGGCGTGTTCTATCAGCTGCCGGAAGCCTTGACAGCCGGTAAGATTTATCAGCTGAGTCTGAATCTCTATGGCGGCAATGCGGCTGCAGCTATGAGTGGCATGACCGTTTCCTTCGGTGATTATACGAGTACTTTCACCGGCGCTGGCGGTACGATCCAGCAGTGGCAAGACTCCAAACTGTTGGAAATCCACAATGCCGCTGCAAAGATCACCCGCAGCATTTCCGGCAACCTTTCTACGGCTGCGAACAATACCGTTGCAGTCGAGTTTGTAGCAACCGAGGCTATGGCAGCCGGCGGCTGGATGTTTGTTTCATTCCCCATGGCGGTGGGCGGCAGCTACAAGCTGGGCAGCGTTACCGTGAAGGAACAGAGCTTGAAAAATGGCTACACCTGGAAGTTCGACAAAACTGTCAATAGCTTCACCACAGCAGCGGAATTCAAGACACTCTACTACGGTAATGAGGCAAATACTGTCGGCATTATCAGCCATGAGGGCTATGGTGCCAATTGGGGCGAGAATACTTCCCGCTCCCTGAAAAACGGCATTTTAACCTCTGTTATTACTGCAGGCTGGGGTGAAGCTGCCCACGGTGTTTACTATAAGCTTCCTTCCGGTCTGACAGCTGGTCAAAAGTATGTGGTAAGCATGAATCTGTACGCAAGTGCAGAAGGCACGCCCATGCTCAATGACCTGTCTAACTATATCAAGCTGTCTTTTGTGAATGCTCCTAACACCACACAGGAGTGGGCTACAGCCAATATGGAAGGCTACCACAATGCAGGCACCTTGGTTTCGCACTACGGTCCTGGCTATCTGAGCACAGATACTGCCAACCAGGTGGCGGTTACCTTTGTGGCAACTGAGGCTATGGCAGCCAGTGGCTGGATGCTGATCACCTTCCCCATGGAAGATGCAAAGCCGGTCAATTTGGGCGAGGTTACCATTGAAAAGTATGATTCTGACAATTACTTCCTCAATGGCGATCTTTCTGACGGTCTCACCGGCTGGATGACAAATTACGATCCCAGCTATGTTTCCGCTGAGAATTCTGTGCTGAATGTCAGCGACAAGGTTCCCACCGGCGATGTGAAGCTGTACCAGGCTATGTACCTGGAAGCAGGCAGCTACCGTCTTTCCTTTGATGTGCTTGGTGCACCCACAAGCTGGCGCCCCGTTTACTTCCTGGGTACGGCTGTGGATGATTCCAGTATCACCGGCGAGCAGCTGCGTGTGGACAAGGAAAGCGGAATTACAGCGGAAGGCTGGTGGACGGTCACCCGGGATGTGACCATCGAAACTGCCGGCATGTACTCTTTCCAGATGAATCTGAATCAGGTTAGCGGCGGAGCTTCCGTTGCGCCTAATATGCAGTACGATAACTTCAAGCTGCAAAAGGGTTTCGCTGTTTCTAAGGAACTGAGCAAGGCAACTCTGAGCAGCGATATTACCTTTGTTGCGCAGGGTGAGAGCTACGAGAACACAGTTACAGCCCTCCCCGGCTATAAGATTACCAAGGTCACTGTGACTATGAGCGGCACAGAAGTGGTTGATGCGTACAATGCAGCCACCGGTAAGATCAGCGTTTCCGCTGTGACTGGCGCGCTGGATGTGAAGGTAGAAACCGCCATTGCTCCGGAAAACGATGGCAATCTGCTCCTTAACGGCAGCTTTGCGCTGGGCATGGAAGGCTGGAGCGTCAATGCAAGCGCAAGTCCGCTTCTGCAGATTGCTGGCGGTGAACTGAAGTTCACACCCGGCACACCCGACAACGACGCCAGATTCTCTCAGGAACTGACGCTTGAGCCCGGCAAATATGTGATGTCCTTTGACAGCAAGGGTCAGCCCGGTACATTTAGACCGGTGTTCTATATGTCGAAGACGAATACTTGGAGTGCAGTAAACGGTCAGCATGTGCTAAGTGACCGGGTCACAGATCCGACCGCATGGACGCGTATTACACAGAGCGTTACCATTGAAGAAGCAGGCACCTATCATTTCGTACTTTGCGTTGCAGGCAGTAATGCTTCTATCAATCCGTCTGCAGAAATGTTCTTTGACAACTTTGCAGTGCACAAGGGATTTGCAGTTACCACAAACCTGAGCAATGCAACTCTGGGTAGCAATATCGACGCTGTTGCTCAGGGCAAGAGCTATGAGAACACAGTTGAGCCTGTTTCCGGTTATCGAATCACCAAGGTCACTGTGACCATGGGCGGCACAGAAGTGGCTGATGCGTACAATGCAGCCACCGGTAAGATCAGCATTTCTGTTGTGACCGGCGCGCTGAATGTGAAGGTAGAAACTGCCATTGCTCCGGATGCTGACGGCAATCTGCTCCTTAACGGCAGCTTTGCACTGGGCATGGAAGGCTGGAGCGCCAATGCAAGCGCAAGTCCGCTTCTGCAGATCGCTGACGGTGAACTGAAGCTCACACCCGGAACATCCAGCGGTGATGCCAGATTCTCTCAGGAGCTCACCCTTGAGCCCGGCAAATATGTGATGTCCTTTGACAGCAAGGGTCAGCCTGGTACATTCAGACCCGTGTTCTATATGTCTAAGACAAATACATGGAGTGCGATAGGCGGTGCGCAGCATAAACTGAGCGACCGGATCACAGATTCGACCGCATGGACCCACATCGAAGAAACGGTTTCCATCACGGAAGCCGGTACCTATCATTTCGTGCTTTGTGTGGCAGCCGGTACGGAGTCTTTCAATCCGTCTGCGGAAATGTTCTTTGACAATTTCGCAGTGCGCAAGGCTTTCGATGCTTCTGTTGTGAATTCCGAAGGAGCACCGGCTACCGGTCTGGCACCATATACGCTCCCTGTTGCTACTGCCGGAGCACCCTTTGTGCTGACGCTGGCTCCCGAGTCCAGCCTGCATACAATGACGGTTTCCTGCACTATGGGCGGTGTCAATGTGCCGGTTACTGTCAATGGCGACAGCAGCGTTACCATTCAAATCGCGGAAGTTACCGGCAATATCGTGATTACTGCCGATTCCAAAAAGACTTCCTACAGCATTACTACCGGTACGGGCATCACAAACAGCAATCCGGATGCCACGGTAAAGCACGGCAAAGCATACACAGCAAACCTGTCCAGCAAGGATGCCAACCTGAAGCTGTACAGCGTTACCTGCACCATGGGTGGCGTGCCTGTGAATGTACCCGTGGTCAACGGAAAGGCTACGGTCAGCATTGAGTCCGTTACCGGCGATATCGTAATCAACGCAGTTTTCGTAAATAAGAACATTGTGGCACAGTGGATCTTTGATGTCACAAAGGCTTTGACCGGAAACGGCGATTGGGGCGATCTGTCCCAAACCATTTCAATTGCGCACAACGCTTACTATGACAGCAAGAATCCGGAAAACAATCGTGCCAACGGCACAGCCAATGTTGCCCCGGGTCTACTGAATGTGACTACCAATTTGAGCGCGCAGGCTGCAACCTGGGCAGATGCTGCCACAGTTATTGGCTACAAGCTGCCTGCAGACCTTGAATTGGGCGCAACTTACATCATGAGTCTGCCCATTTATGCGGGCAATGACCATACCACAATGGCATCTTCCAGAAACGGAAGCACCAGAAGCGGTGTAGAACTGGCATTCACCACTGTCAGACCTTACAATATGTGGAATGCCAGCGATGAAACCGTTACCCGCATGTATGCAGAAGGCACAGGTGTTCTGGCGGCAGTTGCACCCAGCATCGGCAAGCTGAGCATGGAAAGTGACAATGTTTTCAACATTTCCTTTACTGTTACGGAGCAAATCAAGCAGTATGCCGTTACCGGCAACTACCTGGCGCTCATCATCAACCATCAGCATGTGGATGGCAATTACAAAATCGGCAATGCTACATTGCAGAAGGTCACGGATCGTGCAAACGTAACTGCAAGTGTTGGCGACAGCGTGTTCGACGGTGCAACCATTGCACAGAAGGGCAGTGCCTATACGGCTCACATTGTCCCCAAGGCGGGCTACAAGCTGACTTCCGTATACTATATGATGGGTCTGAGCAGACCGGTTACGGTGAATATCGTTGGCGGCAGTGCAACTATCAAGATCGAAAATGTAACGGGTAATATCCGCATTTTCGCTACTACGGAAGAGCTTGAACCGAATAACTTACTGTCCAACGGTACATTTATTCTCGGTGATCAGTTCTGGAATTTTGACGATGAGCAATTCTCCATCCAGGCAACCGGCGGTAAGGATGATCTGAATGATCCTGCGTTCATTCAGGCATTGGGCAAGCCCGGCGGCATCCTGAATCAGGCATTTGAAGTCAAAAAGCAGACAAACTACGAGCTGACGTTCCGCTATACGGGCGCAGTTCCGGAGGGTGTTGCCCTGTGGGCGATCGCTTCGAAGACAACCTTTGCCTGGGATTCCGTACTTTACAAGTCCTCCCAGGAGAATAAGGACAGCTGGACGACAGTAACGGTAGTGTTCAATTCCGGAAACTACAAGAATCTATACCTGCTGTTTAGAACGGTGGAAGGTTCTGTGTACGGTTTGGATAATATCTGGATCAGAGAAACCGACAAGGCAGCCACTATTACCCTTTACAAGCGTCCCACCCTTGGCACAAGACCCAATGACAGCCCTTATGATGATTATCCCTATATCTGCGACGATGAAGACAATCTGATGCCTGACGGCGGATTTGAGGGCAATACACATTATCTGGAGAATGATTTTGCCAAGGTAGAAGAAGATGAAAATGCCTGGGATGGCAACAACTCTCTGCATTATTCCACAATCGTTTCCGAAGAGGAATCCGGAAATATGCTGAATAATGGTGATCTTTCCAACTGGGATCCCGCAAACAAGACGATCGATGGTTGGGAATTCAATAACGACAGCATGATGGGTAAGCTGGAGTTTGTGGAATTCGATGGAAGACATGCAGTGAAGCTCAACGAATGCAGCGGAACTGAGATCTTCAATCTGGAAATGCTGCAGGCGGTCTATCTGGAGGCAGGTTCTACTTACACCTTCTCCTTCGACTTCTACGGCAAAGCCCACTACGGTCCCAACCTGGTGATCTACGGCGAGGATATGACACAGCGTGCCATTACCAACGCTATGACCACCGGCACAGAAGGCGAATGGACCACTCTGAGCCATACCTTTACCCCCGCAGCCAGCGGCAACTACTACTTTGCGGCGCGTATCCACAACGGAAATTGCCCCCAGAGTGTGCAGTATGTCAGCAACTGTTCTGTGGTGCTGATCAATAAGGGTGGCAATATCAGGGTGGAGTACGAGCTGAAGGATCTGGAAGTCAATACCAAGTACTGGCTGACTATGTTTGTAAAAGCACCCAGCACTGGTTTTGATTTCAATCACTTTGTTACCTTTGGCTTAACAGATCCTGAAACCGGCGATTTCATCTTGATGGCAAGCCCCACTTCCGAAGGCGGCAGACCCTACAAGGTGGATCAGCAGCTGGTTCCCATGGCTTATGACGGTCAGTGGCATCTTATTACCGTTCCCTTTAATACCGGCGATGCCACATGGCTGAACTTCACCATTTACGGTGAAAACAGCGAAGCATGGTTTGACAATATTTATATCTTCAAAGAAGCCGATGCAAAGCACTATGTTTCTCCGGTCACGGACAAGGATGAGGCGGTTGTTACCAACAAGGCGCCGACTCTGCTGGGCTGCAAGGAAGATACGAATCTGTTTGATAACCATGATTTGAGCGACGGCATTGCTTTCTGGGGTGCTGACAGCCATAGATTCGGTGTGTTTGGTAATGCGCTGAATGTTATTGACAGCGGCTCCAGCATTTACGGCAATGCACTGTACTATGCCTCCGGAAAGATTCCCACCAATACCTACTATATCAAGTGGGTGGATGTGGAGCCGAATACGGAGTACACATTCTCTGCCAAGTATGCAATTACCGACAAGGGTGAAGGCTTTGTAGGCTTGATCAACGGCTACCGCCTGGATAGCGAAGTGACCGAGAACAGACTATTCCCCACCGTGATTGCACAGTTCGGCTTTGGTGAAGAGAATTATCTGGAAACCCATGAATGGCAGGATGTTGCAGTTTCCTTTAATACCGGCGAGAGAAACCGTATCGGTTTTGTCCTTTGCGATGCAGGCGGTGAAGCTTACATCGACGAGCTGCGTTTGTTCAAGACATCCGACGGTGCTGTTAAGGAAGAGGTTATTGATACCTTCCCCAAGGAGCTTGTTTCCGTTAACAGCAACTTGGTCATGGAAAATGGCGTGATCACCGGTATTTCTGCCGGAACATTCCTGAAGGATGTTCTGAAAAACTTCGAGAACAGCCAGTATATCCGCGTATTTGACGCACAGGGCAATGAGATTACCGATAAAACTGCCAAAATCGGCACAGGCAGCGTCATTCAGCTGATGGACGGTCCTGTTATTAAGGACGCTGTGACGGTTGTTGTCAGCGGCGACGTCAATGGCGATGCTACTGTAGACGGTTTGGACTCTTCCGTGATTCTGAGCCATATCTCCGGCAAGGAAATCCAGGAAGGCGTGTACCTGCAGGCCGCAGATATTGATGGCGACGGTAAGATTACTGTTTCCGACGCAGTGCTCAACACCAAGGAGCCTACAGAAGGCGCGTTCTCTGTTTCTTTAGTAGGACCTAATGCATTTGCCCAAAAGCAGGAGATTCAGATACTCTTGGTTGCGGATTCCGATGCATTGAAGGCAATCAGCGGCAAGCTGACCTCCACCGACGGACTGACCTTCGTTAAGGCGGAAAGCGCATTGGAGGGTTGGGAGCTGTCTGTAAAGCGGGATAATAATGATGTGTATTTTGCATTCGGCGCTGTTGATGCAGATGCTGCAAAGACCGGCGATGTGATGATTACACTGACTTACCGCGTAGGTATGATCTCTACTTATGACGAAGCACAGCTGTTCGTTTCGGAATTGTTTGCTTCCAGCGGCGCGGATCTGCTGACATCGACGGATCTGGTCTGGGTGCGGCAGGCACCCGGCAGCAGCGGCTCGGAGGATGACGATGAAGAAACAGAGCCCCAGAAGCCCGTCATTGTGGTAGCCCGTAACCGTCTGAAGGTACTGAAGCTTGCTGAGGTGGAGATCAGTCCTGCATTCGATCCTGAAATTAAGGAATACACGGCAACAGTTCCCTTTGAAGTCGATAAGGTTACTGTTACAGCAGAAGCAATGTATGACGATGCAGTTGTTACCATCGGCGACACGAACCTTGAGTACGTAGGTAGAAACACGGTTGCAATTCGTGTTGTTTCCGCCGACGGTCTGCAGCGTACATATAAGATTGTGATTACCCGTGAAATGCCTGTGAAACCGCCTGTGGATGATCCCACAGAAGCGCCTACTGAAGCACCCACTGAGGCGCCCACAGAAGCACCTACAGAGAATGTTACTGAGGCGCCCACAGAAGCACCTACAGAAGATGTTACTGAGGCGCCCACCGAAGCACCCACCGAGGGCACTACCGAAGCACCCACTGAGGCACCGGCACAGCCCGGCGCTACAGAGCCCACCACAGATCCCGATGCACAGCAAACAAGCAAGACCGGCATCATTTTGTGGTGTGTAGGCGGTGCACTTGCGGTAGCGGCACTGACTATTTTGATCATCATACTGTATAAGCGCAAAAAGAAGGAAACCAAGTAACAAATAAACAATCGTGGGTGCGGCTTAGCCGCCGCACCCACACCCCATTTTGCGATTGGTATGAGGGAGGATGTTATGTTTAAGAAAATTACAGCTGCTTTATTAGTGGTGATGCTACTGCTGTCATGTACAGTTGCATCTTTTGGCACCACCTCTGAAAGCGATAAGCAGGGAACAAGGAATTCTGCAGGGGCATATGATGCGTCTGCAGCCGGCTATCGCGATTACCAATCTCATAATTCTGCTTTCTCCAATGCTAAGGAGTCCATCCGCATTCCGGCAGAAGGGGAGGGCATCGAGCTGCATATGCCCGGCGATGCGGTTACGCTGAAGGTTACGGTGGACGATGCCGGCTGGTATGAGCCTCAGATCGACTATTATACCCTTGAGGGCACCGGTGGCGATATTCTGTTCAGCTTGCTTCTGGACGGAGAATTGCTGTGCAGCCAGATGAGCAATTTGCGCCTTAGCCGCTTGTGGAAGAATGCAACAGAGGAATTCCAGAGCGATGAGGACGGCAATCAGTTTTCTCCTGAGCAGCAGGAGGTTTTCCAGTGGCAGACAGCGAAGCTTTACGACAGTGAAGGCTTTGTGACGGAGCCGCTGTGCCTTGCTTTGACCGAAGGCGAGCATGAGCTGACGGTACTGCTTGAAAGCGAGTGCGTCAAAATCGGCGGTATGACATTGGCAGTTCCGGAGGATTTGCCTGATTATGAGCAGTACCGCAAGGAAAATGATGGCGCTATGTATGAAGGCGACAAAATCATTTACCAGGGTGAGAAGGCTGCCCTTAAGAGCCAGAGAATGTACATCCCCATGTCTGCAAGAAATGACGCGGATGTATTTCCGGTGGATCCGTTCAAGAAGTTAAATAACTACATTGGCGGCTCCAACTGGAACGGCGATGCCGGCACGATCACATGGAATATTGAAGCCCCCAGTGATGGCTGGTATCAGATCGGATTCCATTTCAGACAAACCTATCTGCAGGAATCTAATTCCTACAGAACCCTGCTGATCGACGGAGAGATACCCTTTGAAGAAGCACGGAGCATTGCTTTTGCCTATAAAAACGGCTGGCAGTACATGTGCTTTGACAAATCTGTTTACCTTACGGCAGGCGAACATACGCTTTCCTTGCGTGTTACCCTTGGCGATTTGGCGGACTTTGCCGCGCAGCTGCAATCGATTACGGGCAGACTGGGCAAAATCTATCGACAGATCGTAAAAATCACCGGCGAGACACCCGATGCCAATCGCGACTACGCACTTTTCACAGCTTTGCCCGAGCTGGGCGATGAACTGACAGACATCAGCGCAAAGCTGGAGGAGTTGGCAACCCTTTCCGAGGAGGTCTCCGGCGCTCAGGGCGGCACAAATGCCGCAACCTTGCGCAAGGCGAAGGTGATTATTGATCAGATGCTGGGCAAAAAGTATGAAGCCCATACAAAACTGAATTCTTTCTACGACAATTACTCCAGCCTTAGTTCCTGGCTTTACGAAATGCAGAACATGGCTTTGGATATCGATAATATTATTCTGATGAAACCGGATTCCGGCTTTAAGGATGTAAAGGTTGGTTTCTGGCAGAAGCTTGTCTTCCTGTTCCAGCGCCTTTGGGCAAGCTTCTTTATTGACGAGAGCATGGAAGTTGAGGACGAGGACACCATCGTCATCTGGTCAAACTGGGGTCGTGATCAGCTGACGGTGCTTGAAAATCTCATTGAAAACGATTTCACTCCCAGAACGGGAATCAAGGTGGAAATCAAGATCACCGGTGCCGGTGCTGTGCAGGGCAAGCTGTCCGGAAACGGTCCGGATCTGGAGATCAATGTAGGACGCAATGCGCCGGTTGACTATGCTATGCGTGGAATTCTGGTGGATTTGAGCCAGTTTGAGGACTTTGACGAGGTTACCAAGCGCTTTAGCGAAACCGCATTGGTTCCGTACCAGTATAATGGCGGCGTTTACGGCTTACCCAATACGGAAACCCACCCCATGCTCTTTGCCCGCACGGATATTTTTGAAGAGCTGGGCATCGAGGCTCCAAAAACCTGGGAGGAGTTCATTGATTGTGCAAAAATCATCAGCCTGAACAACATGAATGTGGGTCTGCCGCAGATTTATGCCACATTTATGGCGCAGATGGATGTTCCGCTGTATAAAGACGACCTTTCTGCAACCAATCTGATGTCCGCAGGCGCGGTCAATGCCTTTAATTACTGGACAGATTTTTATACCAAATACGGTTTCCCCAAGACCTATGATTTCTTTAACCGGTTCCGCACCGGCTTGATGCCGATGGGCATTGCAGATTTCTCTGTTTATGCCACCATCAAGGCCGCAGCGCCGGAAATCAACGGCAAGTGGATGATGTATGAAGTTCCGGGCTTTGAGCAAGAGGACGGCAGCATCCAAAATGCCGTTACCGGCGGCGGTACAGCCTGCGTTATTCTGAATTGGTCCACAAAGCAGGACAAGGCCTGGGAGTTCTTGAAATGGTGGACATCCGATGATATCCAGTATCGGTTCGGTGTGAATCTGGAATCGGTTTTGGGTATGTCCGGCAGATATGAAACCGCAAACCTCAATGCACTTTACCGGCTTGGCTGGGAGGCAGAAAACCTGGAAGCCTTGAAAGCTCAGGGCAAAAAGCTGCAGCAGTTACCCGAGGTGCCCGGCGGCTATTATGTGAGCCGCAGCGTGCAGCAGGTGTACTGGAATGTGGTCAATAACGGTGAAAAAGTAGAAGATATGCTGAAAAAGTGGGTGCCGGAGGCGGATGACGAGATTCGCCGGAAGACACAAGAATATAAGAAGGGTTAGGAGGTGTAGACTTTGACACGAGATAAGAAAAAACGGCTTCACGGCTGGGGAAGAAAGGATAAGTTTACACTGGGCGCTATGCTGGCGCCGTTCCTGATCTCCTTCGTGGTGTTTATGGTCATTCCTGTGGTTGCGTCTATCGTATTGAGCTTTTTCCGCTACGATATGCTGGGCACACCCGAATTCATTGGATTTGACAACTATTTCCGCATGATCATGGAGGACAAGGTGTTTGGCATTTCCCTGGCAAACACACTGTACTTCGCGGTCATTACCGGTCCGGTGGGCTTTATGCTCAGCTTTATCCTTGCCTGGTTTATTAATGAGCTGGGTCCCAAGGCGAGAAGCGTACTGTCTTTCCTGTTCTATTCTCCCGCACTGATGGGCAATGTGTACTTTATCTGGCAGGTCATGTTCAGCGGCGACAGCTATGGCTATGTCAACAGCCTGCTGATCTCTCTGAATGTTATTTCCGAGCCCATCCAATGGTTCTCCAACCCCAATTATTCCATGACGCTGGTGATCCTCATTCAGCTGTGGATGAGCATGGGTGTTTCCTTCCTTGCAAACATCTCCGGTTTGCAGAATGTGGACATTTCTCTTTATGAGGCGGCTGCCATTGACGGTGTGAAGAACCGCTGGCAGGAGCTGTGGTATATCACACTGCCCTCCATGAAGAACATCCTGCTGTTCAGCGCTGTTATGCAGATCCAGGCCAGCTTCTCCGTAAGCGGCATTGCGACAACCCTGACCGGCAACCCCAGTGTTAACTATTCGACCCATACCATCGTCACGCATCTTACGGATGTTTCCGGTGTCCGGTATGAGATGGGCTATGCAGCTGCCATTTCCGTATTTTTATTCTTGATGATGGCATTTGCCCGGATCGGCATCGGCAAGCTCCTGGATGCCACAGGAAAGTAGGTGGAAGTATGAGTAAGCAAACTGCGCGGTATAAGCGCTTTACCAGATCCCGGTTCGGAAATTTTGTGTATTTCCTTTTCCTGATTGCAGCGGGATTGTTTACTGTTCTGCCGCTGATTTATTCTGTGGTCACATCCTTTAAGCCTTTGGATGAATTGTTGGCATTCCCGCCCCGGTTTTTTGTGGTGCGTCCCACTTGGAAGAACTATGCGGCGCTTCCGGATCTGCTGTCAAACTTGGAAGTTCCTTTCATCCGGTACGTATTTAACCAGCTTTTTGTGACATTTGCAGTGGTAGGCTTGCAGCTTGTTGTTTCGGTCATGGCGGCATATGTGCTTTGCCAGGTGAAGAACAAGGCTTCCAAGGTGCTGTTTTTGATCATTCAGTTCGCGCTTCTGTATAACGGAACCACATTGGCTGTTCCCCAGTACCTGATCTACTGCAAAATCGGAATTATCGATTCTTACTGGGTCTATATCCTGCCGGGACTTGCCAGCACCATGGGCATCTTCCTGATAAAGCAGAACATGGAATCCAGCATTCCCGCGGTGCTTGTGGAAGCAGCGAGAATCGACGGCGCCAGCGCATGGAGAATATTCGTATCCATTGTGGTTCCGCTGTCAAAGCCTGCGATTTTGACTTGGACGCTGTTCAGCTTCCAGAATGCATGGGCGATCCAGTCCGGTAGTTCTATTTTCTCAGAGAGCTTGAAGACGTTGCCCAGCGTCATGGGCTCTATTACCTCCAGCGGCATCTCCCGCAGTGGCAGCGCCATGGCGGTTACCGTCATGATGATGATCCCGCCGATTCTGGTCTACATGATCACCCAGTCCAATGTGCTGGAAACCATGAGCCATGCGGGCATCAAGGACTAAGGGGAGGGTGTTATTATGATGAAAATAACAAAAAGACTCCTCAGCGGTGCTTTGAGCCTTGTCCTTCTTTTGGGTTTATTCGTTTCTGTGGGAAGCATTGGTGCGTCGGCAGAATCTGTGGAGGATGTACCTTACACCAACTATACCTATTGGGAAAACGGCTCTGCAAAGAAGCCGGTGGCTACCAAGGCAGTATTTCAGGCTTTCGACACTTTAACAGGTGAAGAAAGCGGCATCGGCTCTTTCAGAGAACTGCAGTACATGAGTGTCTATGACGGCATTTTGTATGTGTTGGACAGTGCCAACGGAAGAATCGTTCAGTACGATAAAAACTACAATGTGATCAACCAGATCACAGAGTTTACCCGTGGCAGCGAAACCCTGACCTTCCAGGGCGCTAAGGGTATGTTTGTGGATGAAACCGGTCTGTATGTGGCAGATACCTTGGGAAAGCGCGTGCTTTGCACCAAGGACGGAGTGGTGTTCCGGATTTTGGAAAAGCCCAATGATTCTGTAGTGCCGGAAACCTTCAACTTTGCACCTACAAGACTGATTCGAGACAGAAGCGGCTACTATTATGTTCTGTGTGAGGGCTCTTACTACGGCATGATGGTTTTCACGGAGAAATATGAATTCTGCGGCTTCTTCGGTGCAAACAATGTTACAAAATCTCTTGGGGCTGCGTTGACGGAGTTTATCAGCAGCCTGTTTGAGACGGAAGAGAAGCACGCAGCATCTGTGCAGGCGCTTCCTTACACCATGCTGGATGTCTGTATTGATGCGGACGGCTTTATCACCACCATTAACGATGAAAAGTGGTCCGGTCAGGTTCGCCGTTATGGACTTGCAGGCACGAATATTTTGAAAAAAGCCTCCGGCTTTTCCTATTCCAGCACCGACAGCTTTAACTTTGCGGACAACCCGCCGGTATACCGCAACCTCACAGATACATACGGAAAATATATCTACTGCACCTTTAATGCCATTTCCAGCGACGATGAAGGTTTTTACTACCTGGTGGACGGCACCCGGGGCAGGGTATATGTCTACGACAGCGATGTGAATCTCTTAAATGTATTTGGCGGTGGCTTAAATGACGGCAACCAGCTTGGTACCTTTGTTTCCCCCAGTGCCATTACGGTGTATGGGGAAGACCTTTTGGTGTCGGATTTTGTCACCGGTAAGATTACGATTTTCCGCTTGACGGAGTACGGAAAGCTCTTAAAGCAGGCGGACCGCCTGACTGTTGACAGCCAGTATACCCAGGCAAAGCCCTATTGGGAGCAGGTTTTTGCCCAGGACAAAAATTGCCAGCTGGCATATAAGGGACTTGCAAAGGCAGCATTGGAAGAGGGCGACTACGAAAAGGCTATGGAGCTTTCGGAGCTGGCTTTTGACCGGGTCACCTATGCCAAGGCTTTCGAGCAGGTCAGAGATCAGTTCATTTATGATAATTTCTGGTGGATTTTGGTGCTGTGCGTGGCTGCATTGGCTGCGGTTTCCGCATTCTTGATCATCAGCCGCCGCAGAGAAATTGTCTTTGTTAAGGGTGTGAAGCTGCGGCTTGCCCTTTCTACGCTGGCGCATCCCATTGCCTCTTTTAACGAGATGAAGCAGAAAAAGCTGTATTCTGTTAAAATTGCCATCGTTTATCTTGCGCTGTTCTTTGTCACTTCGGTGCTGAAGACCATGTACGGCGGCTTTATGTACGGCGCAGCTGACTTGAGCCAGTACAATGCATTTATCGAACTGATTGGTACGGTTGGTCTGGTGCTGCTTTGGACAGCGGCAAACTGGCTGTGCTGTTCACTGTTCCAGGGCAAGGGCGATATGAAGGAGATCTTCTGCGTAAGCTGCTACGCACTTATGCCGATCATCCTGTTTAATATTGCTTATTTGCTTCTTTCCAATTTCCTGATTCCCACGGCAAACTCCGGTTTTGACATCGTTTCCATGATCTGCTACGGTCTGACGGTGGTGCATCTGCTGCTGGGAATGACCATTGTGCATGATTTTTCGTTTTTCAAGTCACTGGCAATGGCAGTTTTGATCCTACTGGGCATGTTTGTGATTGCTTTCGTGATTTTTGTTATGCTTTCGCTTTCTCAGAATCTTCTGAACTTTGTGGTTCAGATATTCAACGAAGTGACTATGCGATAGGGAGGTGCAGCAGATGAAACTGAAAAGATGCCTTGCGTTGCTTTTGGTAACGGCGATGCTGGGTGGGTTATTGTGTGCTTGCGCACCCCAGGAAGCAGTGAGCTCCCTTGCACCGTTTTCTCTTCCGGAAAAATTGAAAACAACGAAAACCGGTGTGGTTGCAGAGAATGATAACATGCGCCTGCGCTGGGACAGGGATACCGTAAGCCTGCAGCTGCAGGTGAAAGCCACCGGTGAGGTTTGGTCTACCATTCCTTTGGGCTACTACCAAAGCGGGCAGACGGGCAACAGTTATGTGCAAAACGGTCTGCGGTCGTCTTTGTATATTACCTATGAAAACGGCGACAAGCATGTTGTGGTAGACAACAACTCCTTTAAAAATGCCAAGTATATAACCGCACAGAAAATTGAAAACGGGGTTCAGCTTACTTACTATTTTGTGGATGCGGAAATCTCCGTTCCCGTTAATTACACCCTGTGCAATGACGGCTTGAATGTGACGGTGGATGTAAAGAACATCACAGAAGGTCAGTATAAAATCTTGACCGTATCGGTGCTGCCGTTCTTCTGCTCTGCCAAGAATTCGCAGGATAATTATCTGTTCGTACCCAGCGGCAGCGGCGCACTGATGATGACCGATGATTCCGAGCGCACTACCCGCAGATATTCCGAGGCTGTATACGGCTTGGATGCGGCTGCGATGCCTATGTACCAAAATACGGCGCAAAACGCAGTCAGAATCCCGGCATTTGGCGCCAAGAACGGCAAAGACGCCATGCTGGCTGTGATCACCTCCGCCGCGGAAGCGGCAACCATTGAGGCGGTTGCCGGCGATGCACAGTATGGCTACTCCGCTGCATATGCCACATTTGCTTTGCGGGGACTTGCTACAACTTACATCGGCAATAGCTGGGGCGGCTCCAATACCGTTAAGCAGTACAGCGCGGATGTGATTTCTGTAGACCCCTGCGTGCGCTACATCATTCTGGATGAAAACAATGCGGACTATAACGGCATGGCCGCCGCTTACCGCAATTATCTGAAGCAAACCCAGCAGCTTAAGGAAAATGTAGCAACTCCCGATCTGATGGTGAATATGCTGGGCGGTGTTCAGGTCAGAGATTTGTTTATGGGCGTACCCTATGACAACATGTCTGTCATGACATCCTTTGCTGATGCCAAGAACATTTTGTCGGACATTGCCGACAAAACGGGTGCAAGCATGGCGGTAAATCTGAAAGGCTTCGGCGACACCGGCTTGGATGCCGGCAAGCTGGGCGGAGGATTCGCAGCCGATTCTGCCTTCGGCGGAAAAAAGGGTTTGAAGCAGCTTACGGATTGGTGCAAAGAGAACGGAATCGATAACTTCTTTGATTACGATTTGGTTTTCTATCGCCAGTCTGCAGACGGATTCTCCGTCCGGGAAGCAGCCGTAAATGCTGCGATGATTCGCGCCACATATTTTGACTATGATATCGTGACCCATCAGCAGACCGGTGAGGCGATCTATCTTGCAAATCGCTATGAAATGGCGACATCTGCATCCAAGGTTGCAAACCTTGCCTTGAAGCAGGGAACAACCGGCGCAGGTATTTCGACCCTTTCCGGCGTTGCGTATTCAGACTACAATTCCAAGCATTATTATTGCAGAACCCACATGGCAGACGATGTGCAGAGAATGATAAATGCCATGAACGCTGCCGGCTTAAAGACATTCGGCGATCAAGCCAATGCCTATGCCGCAGTCAAGCTGGATTATATCTACAATACACCCAGCGCATCTTCCGGCTACTATACGCTGGATATGGACATTCCCTTCTACCAGATGGTTTTCAAGGGCTCTGCCGGTCTGAGCGGCGCGGCGATCAACCTCGCCCAGGATCCCAAAATGGAATTCTTAAAGACCATTGCAACGGGATGCTCTTTGGGATATACCCTGTGCGGTGATGCGCAGCAGGATGTGCTTCTCGGCACCCACAGCGCAGCCGGCTCCAGCGTTTACTCCGGCTTGTCCGGTCAAATTGCGGATTATGTTGCTCAGGCGCAGCCGCTGCTGGAAAAGGTTCGCAGCGCAACGGTGGTTTCTTATGAGAAGGATGCCAATGTATCCAAGACCGTCTTTGATAACGGTGTGGTGCTGTATGTCAACTACGGTACAACGCCTCAGCAGACCGCTTTGGGCACTTTGGAAGCACTGTCCTTCCACTTTAACTAAGAGAAAGGAGCAAATATGATGAAATTTCTTCAGCGCAGACCATCTGTAGACCGAAGAAAAAACCGCAACGGTTTTCTGTTCTGTCTGCCTTGGTGCATCGGCTTTTTGCTCTTCTTCTTTATTCCGCTGGTGCAGTCCATTGCGTTTTCCTTTTCCAAGGTATCCGTTACCACAACGGGCTTTGATCTGGATTTTGTAGGCTTTGATAACTACTATTACATTTTGTTCCAGTCTCCGGAATATGTGGATAATCTTCTGGACACACTGACCACCTTCGGTCAGCAGATTCCCATCATCTTCGTGCTGAGCTTGATTATTGCCATGATCCTCAACTCAAAGTTCAAGGGCAGAACCTTCTTCCGTTCGCTGTACTTTGTGCCGGTCATCATCGCAACGGGCGTGGTTATGAGCTATCTGTCCAGCAGCGCTGCACTGCAGAGTATGCAGGGTACAGAGGGTGATCTGGAAACAGCCTATACCGGTACGATGGTGAATTTCCAGCTCTTTTTTGAGCAGATGGGAATCCCCGCATCCATTTCTACCATGGTATTTAAATATGTGAATGATATTTTTAACCTGATTTGGCAGTGCGGTGTTCACATCATTCTGTTCATTTCCGGTCTGCAGTCCATTCCGGAGTCTTTGTACGAGGTATCCAAGGTGGAGGGTGCTACGAAGTGGGAGGAATTCTGGTTCGTGACGATTCCCTGTCTGGGCAATACCATTGTGCTGGTCATTGTGTATTCTGTTATTGAATTCTGCGTCAGCACCGGCAATGCGGTTATCCAGCAGGCATATACCGTGCTGCAGAAGCAGCAGATTTACCACACCAGTGCAGCAATGCTGTGGTTGTACTTTATCATTGTTGCCGGACTGATTGGTTTGATCTTCTATCTGTTCAACCGGCTATGCCTGAAGAGATGGCAGTAAGGAGGGGGAAAGATGGATATATTTAAGAAATTCAAGAATCCCTCTGTGGACAAGAGCACGATGAAGCTGATGTTCAAGTATCGCGCTACGCAGTTTATCGTCTCCTTCTTCCGGTATGCATTTCTGATCTGCATCGGCTACATTATCATCATGCAGCTGCTGTTTGTCGTCAGCTATGCATTCCGTCCCGAAAGCCAGATCGATGATCCCAGCGTGGTTTGGATCCCCAAGAGTCTGACACTGGACAATTTCAAGATCGCCATCGATGCCATGGATTACTTCCGGGCATTGGGAACGACCCTTGGTGTCCAGGTGCTCAGCGGCTTGATTGAAGTATTTAGCTGCTCGCTGGTTGCCTATGGTCTCGCCCGGTTTAATTTCAAGGGTAAGGGAATCATCTTCTTTTTTGTTATTGTTATGATCATGATTCCGCCCCAGATGACAGCCGTGCCCATGAGCTTGAATTTTGCCCACTTTGATGTGTTTGGCATTTTGAATCTCATTGGCAAGATCATCGGCAAGGACATCCGCCCCAACCTTTTGGATACGGGCTTTACCTTCTGGCTGCCTTCGCTGTTTGGCGTGGGCTTGCGTTCCGGTCTGTTTGTGTTTATCTACCGCCAGTTCTTCAAGGGTCTTCCCAAGGAGCTGGAGGAGGCTGCATATATTGACGGTGCCGGTGCGCTGACAGCGTACATTCGCGTAATTTTGCCCTCTTCCGGAGTGGCGATGCTGACCGTTTCCATTTTCTCTATTGTTTGGCATTGGAACGATTACTATCTTTCCATTTTGTACTTCAGCTCGGACTATCCTTTGTCCGTTATGCTGGATCAGATCAACAGCAATATTTTCAACAACACCGGTATTTTGGCCGGTGGCGCAGACGGCGCGGCAATGGCAGGTGTATTCCTGTTTATTCTGCCGCCGCTGATCATGTACATGATTCTGCAGCGCAAATTCATTGCCAGTATTGACCGCGTCGGCATTGTTGGCTGATGCAAAAAAAGTGGGTGTGGTGTTCACACCACACCCACATATTAAACTTGACTTGTATCGTACTTTGGAAGTATGTTTATATATTATGAAAATACGATAGGGGGACATATCTGTGCGTATTTATGAAGATATCTTGAAAACAAGCGAAAATAGATTGCCGCAGCGCGCTTACTATATTCCGGAGGGAAAAGCGGAATATATGCTTTTGAATGGGCAGTGGCGGTTTGCTTACTATCCTTGTGATATAGATGTTCCGGAAATCATCACCCAATGGGACAATGTGCCGGTGCCGTCTTGCTGGCAGCTGCTGGGCTATGAAAATCCCAACTATACAAATATCAATTACCCCTATCCCTGCGAACTTCCTTATGTTCCGGACGCAAATCCCTGCGGTGTTTACGAGCGGGATTTTGAGCTCAATTCCTTGTGGGGCAGGGTGTACTATGTGCTGGAGGGTGTTTCTTCCTGCGCTTTTGTGTATGTAAACGGCAAGTATGTCGGTTTTACTCAGGGAAGCCACCTGCAGGCGGAGTTTGACATTACGGAGTATGTAGTTCCGGGCGTCAATACCCTTCGCGTAAAGGTGCTGAAGTGGTGCTGCGGCAGCTATCTGGAGGATCAGGATTTCTTCCGTTTCAGCGGCATTTTCCGGGATACTTATATTCTGCAGCGTCCCCAGGATCATATTACCGATGTCAGTGTTTCCACCAAGGACAATACCATCTGCATCCAAGCGGACAAGCAGGCAGATGTGGCGGTTTTCGATAAAGAGGGCAACTGCATCGCAAGTGTGACGGCGCAGGCTTGCGCAGCCATTGAGATCCCCAATGCCATTTGGTGGAATGCGGAAAAGCCCTATCTTTATACGGTGAAGCTTTCCTATAATGGCGAAATTATCACCCAAAAAATCGGCTTCCGGACAGTAGCAATATCAGATAAGTGCGAGCTTTTGATCAACGGTGTTTCCGTAAAGCTGCATGGTGTCAATCATCATGATACAGACCCCAATAACGGCTGGTGTCAGACAAATGCACAGCTGCGGGCGGATCTGGAGCTGATGAAGAAGCTGAATATCAACTGCGTTCGTACCTCCCACTATCCGCCCACACCGGCATTTTTGGAAATGTGCGATGAAATGGGATTCTATGTGATTTTGGAAACGGATATCGAGACCCATGGAATTCTGCGCCGCTATGCCAATGTCAGTTACCGGTTTGATGTGGAAAGCGAAGATTGGCCCGGTACGAATCCCAGCTGGAAAAAGGAACACCTTGAGCGAATGGAGCGGGCAGTAAACCGGGACAAAAATCATTGCAGCATCATTATGTGGTCCACCGGCAATGAAAGCGGTCACGGTCCTAACCATGAAGCCATGATCGATTGGCTTCACAGCTTGAATGATGGCAGACTGGTGCATTGTGAGGATGCGTCCCGAAAAGGGGACTATAGCCGCGCAGATGTGATTTCCAACATGTATCACGATGTGGAAAAGCTTCAGCGCATGGCTGAGGATCCGAGCATTCGGCGTCCGATCATGCTTTGCGAGTATGCCCATGCCATGGGCAATGGTCCCGGCGATGTTTGGGACTATAATGAGGTGTTCAACCGGTATCCCAATATCATTGGCGGTTGTGTTTGGGAATGGGCAGATCATACCGTGGTGGTAGACGGTGTGCAGCGCTACGGCGGCGATTTTGAAGGCGAGCTGACCCACGACGAGAATTTCTGCTGCGACGGCATGGTATTTTCGGATCGCAGTTTGAAAGCCGGCTCTTATGAAGTCAAGGCTTCTTACCAGCCCATGCACACGGAGCTTTCCGGAAAGACCCTAAAAGTGACCAACCGCTACGATTTTACGAATCTTTTTGAATGCGAGCTATGCTGCAGCGTTGCGGCAGACGGTAAAATCCTTTGGGAAAAGGAAATATGCCTTCCTCTTGCTCCTCATGCTACTATTGAGATTCCTTTGGACTTCGGCGATTATCCCTGCACCTATGGCGTGTATCTGACTTGCACGCTTTGGAAAGATGGCGAGCAGGTGGCGCTGAAGCAGCATAAGCTGGCGGAAAACACCTGCATGAGAGAGGTTGCCGCGACGGCAGAGATGGAAGAAAAGCCTTACGAGGTGATTTTCTCCGGTGAGGGCTTCCGGTATGTATTTTCCAAGCACTTTGGTACCTTTACTTCCATGGTGATAAATGGGCAGGAGCAGCTGGCAGAGCCTGTCAAGCTGACGGTATGGCGGGCACCTACGGATAACGATAAGAATATTAAGGTTTTCTGGGGCAGCTATAACATCTGGCAGGGTGAAAACTTTGACAAGCTGTTTTCTAAGGTTTATGATTGTAAGGTGGCAGACGGCTGCGTTAC
The DNA here is from genome assembly GCA_045540575.1 of Faecousia sp. Taxonomy (GTDB): domain Bacteria; phylum Bacillota; class Clostridia; order Oscillospirales; family Oscillospiraceae; genus Faecousia. Next base: position 25,669 of record JAZQHM010000035.1, read on the forward strand.
GGTGGATGCATCTTTGGCAGGCGTGTCCAGAAAGTCCTTCTTCAGATATACGCTGCAGGTAAAGGTAAGCAAAGACGGTGTCATCGCGGTGAAGCTTAACGGTTCGGTCCGCGAGAAGGTTGTGTATCTGCCCAGATTTGGCTTTGAATTTACACTGCCGGGGAAGAATATGCCCTTCCGTTACTTTGGTTGCGGTCCTATGGAAAGCTACAGCGACCTGTGCCACGGAAGTACGGTGGGCATGTATGAAAGCACCGCGGAAGCGGAGTATGTGCATTATGTGCGCCCCCAGGAGCATGGCAACCATATCGATGTCAGAATGCTTGAAATCGGCGAAATGCTCTTTGAAAGTGACAGCGCTTTTTGCAGCAATGTTTCTGCATTCAGCACAGCTGCCATCGACAAAGCGGAGCATACCGATGAGCTGCGCTCTGACGGCATGACCCACCTGCGAATCGATTATAAGGTTTCCGGTATCGGCTCTGCCTCCTGCGGTCCGGATCTGATGGAGAAATACCGCGTATCTGAGCGCAATATTACTTTTGGCTTTACAATGTCCCCCAGAGGGAAAGACTAAATTATGCTAAGGGGTTACGATATGCAAAACTCTTTGGAAACAAAAATCAGTGAAATCCTCTCCCGGATGACGCTGAAGGAAAAAATCGGACAGCTGATCCAGCTGTCTGCTCCGCTGGACGCTGCGGGTAAGGAAAAATTAAAAAACCGCATCCGCAACGGCGGTGTGGGATCTGTGATCCTTGCGTTTTCCTCCACTGCGGGCAATGATGCCCAGCGGGATACGGAAATTGAAGTGTATAATGAGCTGCAGCGGGTTGCTGTGGAAGAAAGCCGCATGGGCATCCCGGTGATTTTTGGTCGTGATGTTGTTCACGGTCACCGTACGGTAATGCCGATCCCGCTGGCTTCTGCCGGTTCTTTCAATCCGGAGCTGGTGGAGGATTGTTATGCCTGCGTGGCAAAGGAAGCAACAAACGATGGCGTGCATTGGACATTTTCTCCCGTGGCGGATGTTTGCCATGATCCCAGATGGGGTCGGATCATCGAAGGCCCGGGCGAAGATCCCTATTTGGCATCAAGCATGTGCCGTGCAATGGTCAAGGGCTTTCAGGGTGAGGACTACTCCCAAAAGGACCGGGTTGCTGCCTGCGTAAAGCACTACCTGGGCTACGGCGCTTCTGAGGGTGGTCGCGATTACCACCACACAGAGCTTTCTGATTATACGCTCTACAATAGGATCCTGCCGCCTTTCCGGGCGGCTGTGGATGCAGGTGTGGCAACGGTAATGTCTTCGTTTAATGACATTAACGGGCAGCCTGTGACCTCCAGCAAGAAGTATCTGACGGATCTGCTGCGGGGCTATCTCGGCTTCAACGGCTTTGTGGTTTCCGACTGGGCTGCCCTTGCCAACTTAAGACGGCAGGGTGTGGCGGAAACAGAGGCGGAATGTGCCGCTATGGCGCTGCAGGCGGGTCTCGATATGGACATGGTGGACGAGTATTATGCCAATGCTCTGCCGGGTCTGGTCCAGTCCGGGGAAATTCCGGAGGAGATGGTGGATAACGCTGTCAGAAACATTCTGCGCGTAAAGCTTACAAAGGGTCTGTTTGAAGAGCCCTATTTGGATAGATGCCCCCACGACAGAAATCAGCATCTGCGCAAGGCATATGAGCTTGCTACCGAGTCCATGGTGCTGCTGAAAAATGACAACCATACATTGCCCCTTGCCAAGACGGCAAACATTGCCCTTGCAGGTCCGTTTAAGCAGGAGCGCCGGGCGCTTTTGGGCTCTTGGGTCCTCGATGGCAAGGAGGAGGAGACACCGCATTTTTATGAGGCGCTTCAAAAAGCCCTTGCCAACCAGAGCGGCACGGTGGTATGTAATGTGGACGATACCACAGAAGATGCTGCGGAAAAGGTGTTTGCCCAGGGCAATGTGATCGTGCTTGCCTTTGGTGAAAGTCACCTTGTTTCCGGTGAGCGCCATTCTCTGGCGGATATTACGCTGACGGAGCATCAGGTTTCCCTGGCAAGAAGAGCCCATAATACGGGGAAACCGGTAGTCGGTGTGATTTTCTGCGGACGCCCGCTGGCACTGCAAACGGTGGAACCCTATCTGGATGCGATTCTTTGCGCATGGCATTGCGGCAGCGAAACGGCTGCGGCTGCGGCAGATATTCTGTTCGGTGATGTGATTCCCAGCGGTAAAACCGCGGTGACCTTCGTAAAAACAACGGGTCATGTTCCTCTGTATTACAATGCCACCCCCAGCGCATTGGCAAACAACGGCTATTATAATCAGAGTCCGGAGGTTTGCTATTTGGATATACCGGCAAGACCGATGTATCCCTTTGGTTACGGCTTGTCTTACACATCTTTTGCCTATTCACCCATAACCTGCGATAAAACGGAGCTGACGCTGGATGCACTGAAGGCAGGAGAAAGCTTCCGCTTTGCGGTGACACTCAGCAACACAGGAAGCTGCGACGGCAAAGAAACCGTGCAGCTGTATGTCAGAGATAAAGTGGCGTCTGTGATGCGTCCTATGCGGGAGCTGAAGGGCTTTGAAAAGGTGTCTGTGGCGGCAGGAAAAAGCTGCGAAGTCCGGTTTGATGTGGGCTATGACCAACTTGGTTTCTACAAGGAAAACGGTGAATATGTTGTGGAAACCGGTGCGTTTGATATTTTCATCGGAGAAAATTGTTTGACGGAGAACATGATTTCTATTCGCATTAACAAATAAATCGAATCGAAATCGGCGAGGGAAGGAATTTGTATGAAATCTGTACATTATGGACCGCATTATGGGATCACACCGTCTGCTGGTGTGGAGTGTTCAGCTAAGCTGCAGGCATTTTTCGATTCTGCGAAGGAAAATGCACAGCTGATCCTGGCTCCGGGCGAATACTATCTTGAAAACAGAATCGTGCTGGAGAATTTCCGCAATGTATCTATTTTGGGATATGGCGCCAAGCTTGTTGCGCATTTTGATCAGACAGATCCGTATACCTTCCAGGCTTGCTTCAGCTTTCAAAACTGTGAAAATCTGAGTCTGGAGGGCTTCCTCCTGACAACTGACAATCCTGCCAACACTGCCGGCAGGGTGATCAGCATTGACAAAGAAAAGCTGGCAATGGACATTTTGCTGGAGGACGGCTTCACTTTGACCGGCAACGAACGGATTTTTGCGGTGGACAGCTTTGACGAAGGTGCGTCCGGCCCTAACTGGCATGTGTATTTTGCTGACGATGGCGGACAAAAGGGAAAAGGCTACAGATACAAGCGGATCAGCGAAAAAGTGATCCGGATGTTCTGTTGGCCCAGCACGGGGGTGCAGATCCTCGACCTGACACCGGGAGAGCGCCTTTGCATGCGCCACAGCTTGTATCCTATCAACCAAATGACCTTCCGGGATTGCAGCAATGTGCTGCTGCAGGATATTACGGTGGAATCTTCCCCCGGCGAGAGCTGCGCAATTTATCCCAGATGCAAAGATTTTACCTTTAAGCGCTTTGCCATTCGCCTTCCTGCCGGCTCAAAGCGTATCTATGCCTCCAACGCAGACGGTATTCATATTACCGGTCTGGGGGGTAAACTGACCGTTGAGGATTGTGTATTTGAAAACCTTGGAGATGATGCGCTGAATGTCCATACCACCGGCGGTGTGGTCACTGCCGTTGAAGGCGATGTGATCCATTGCACCTTGGGTGACCGGCTGGGTAGTGTGGGTCAGCCGCTGGACCCTGACTGGGCAGAGACAGGCGATACCATTGCTGTGTACCATGGCAATACATTCGTCAAAATGGGAAGTGTCCGTGTGGTCGCTTTTGAAGTGGACCGCTTGCAGTTTGCAGATGCAACCTGCGATATTATGCCCGGAGATATGATCGCCAATATGGCATTTTGTCCGGACACTGTTGTTCGCAACTGTAAAGTCCACGGAACAAGAGCCAGAGGCATTCTCTTCCAGACTCATAAGGTCTTGCTGGAGAACAGTGTGTTCTCTGATATTTCCAATCAAGCGGTTCAGATTACCAGCGACATGACAAGATGGAGCGAGATGTGCCCCTGCGATGAGGTGACGATCCGCAACAATGTGTTCTACCGTAACGGTTTGACCAACAAGAACATCCGCAGTGCAGGTATTGCTGTGGGTATTGGTCACGGCAGTAACTGCTACGATTTCGTGCAAAACAACGGTGTCCACGGCAATATCACGATTACCGGAAACCGTTTTTATGAATTGAAGGATGCCGCAATTTTTGCCGATCGTGTTCGCGATCTGACAATTGCGGACAACGAATTTGCCCGTTGCTGCACGAAAACAGAGGGTAGGGCAGAGGACTACACCGGCGCGATTGTGCTATATAACTGCGAGCAGCTGCAGTTGGGTGAGAATCTTTACATGGAAGAGGCAGATGCCAAAATTGTCAGAAAAGGATAAGGAGTGCAGGAAAATGAGCATGCAAATAAGCTATCAGGATGACCGCTTCTCCTTTGCAGGCTTTTGGCAGGAGAATGAAGCCGGGGAACTGGTGTCTTATAAGAGGGTCGCTATGGTCAGCCTGGCGTTCCAGGGAACAAAGATTACTGTGAATGCCCGCCTGGATGGCGCGGCACAGTGGTATGTAGATGATGTACCGGCAGAGCCGGTGGCAACAGATAAGGGCTTTCAAATCAGCGTGCAGGAAGGCGCGCATCAGTTAAAGGCGATCCTTGTGAGCCCAAATCGGATGTATTTGGGCAGTGCCGAGACGGATGGCGCATTTTTGAAGGTGGACGAAAAGCCCTATGTGCACTTTATCGGCGATTCCATTACACATGCCTATCCCGGCTTTGCCAGCACAGCAGGCGAGGCGCTGGGGGTAGACTACAGTGTTGTGGCGCATTGCGGCATGTCGCTGGTGGACGGTTGGGGCTGGTATCCGCTGACCGATGGTCAAACAGAGCGTATCGGTATGGAAAGCAACTACTTCCAGCTTGAAACACCGGATGTCGCCTCGGTTTTTATACCCTACAGCTTTACATATGGCAGAAAACCGGATGTTATCGTCATTTATCTCGGCGTTAATGATTATTTGACGGAGGGCCCGATTTTTAAGGAGGAAAATCCAGAGATCTTTGCGCAGAAATATACCGCCTTTGTGAAGCGGCTGCGGGAGATTTATCCCCGGGTTCCTGTCGTAATGTTGCAATGCCATTTGCCGGACAGAACGATCCGCATTCAAGCCATTGCAGATGCATATGAGCGGATCTGCCGTGAGATGGATCGCGTATATTTGACGGATACCCATATGTGGGATGTGGCGGTGTGCGCAGACAAGGTGCATCCCAGCGAGGATGGCTATAACCGGATCGCAGAGAAAATGGCAGATATTTTGAAAAAACTGGTTGAAAGGTAGGCGCTGAATTATGTTGCTATCTACAAATACAGCCATTGTCCAGCAGCATTGCACCGGCAAGGAAATGGTGGATCTATTTTGCAATGCCGGCTTTGATGCAATTGATTTTTCGTTCTTTGATGAAAAATGGTACAGCGAAGATTTGAATGACACCTATTTTTCTGAGCTGCGCCAATATGCCCAGGGCATAGGTATGTGCTTTAATCAGGCACACGCGCCTTTTCACACCAGCTTTCCGGACGAAGAGCAGACGAAAAATCGGTTTTGGCATATTGTGTGCGCTATGCGCAGAGCAGCGCTGTTGGGTGCTAAGACCATCGTTGTTCACCCTGTGCAGCATTTGAAATATGCCGACGAAGGTGTACCGGAGCGCTTGTTCCAGATGAATATGGAATTCTACGGAAAGCTGATTCCCTATTGCCAGGAGTTTGGCATTCAGGTGGCTGTGGAAAATATGTGGCAATACCATCCCTGGCCGAAAATCACCCATTCCACTTGCTCCACGCCTGAGGAAATGAACAGATATCTGGACACCTTGAACAGCCCGTGGATCACGGGGTGTCTGGATGTGGGACACGCGTCCTTAGTGGGGCAGTCGCCGGATGCGTTCATTTTGGCTATGGGAGCGCAGCGGCTGGGCGCACTCCACATTCATGATGTGTCTAAGACAGAGGATAGCCATACAATGCCCCATCAAGGTGCCATTGACTGGCAAAGCACGATGCAGGCGCTGAAAACCATCGGCTATCAAGGCGATTTGACATTTGAATGCGACGGCTTCTTCAAAAAGCTTCCCAAGGCTACATTAACTGAAGCACTTGCACTCTTGGCAAAGACCGGAAAAGACCTGATTCAGATGGCAGAGGCCGAGTGAGACAGAAATAGCTACAAAATAACGAACATACATAAAAAGCTGTGCATTCCTTTGTGGAATGCACAGCTTTTTATGATTAGCGCAGAGAGACAATAATTGCTTGATCAACATACTGAATATTTAAAGGAAGTATTAGAAAAACCAAACCGCCAAACTCTTGAATGCCATCGGGATGTTATGTAAACTAATGAGACTTTATGCACTAAATAGTCCAATTAGTCTAAAATAAGCGAATAAAAATACATTTATATGATAACTGGTATACAGCGTTTCGTCGTGTTTCAAGAATAATTCAAGAAGAAAAGTTGCGGGCTAACGCAAAAGTTGCGGGCTGCCTGCACAAGAAAGGACGAAACTATGGAATACTTATCTGCAAGGGAAACCGCTGAAAAATGGGGTGTTTCCATGACTATGATCAGAAGATACTGCACGCAGGG
>JAZQHM010000036.1:0-3906 GCA_045540575.1 Faecousia sp.
CTTACCGTCTGCACCAACGATCTTACCCAAATTTTCGGTAGTCGTATCGGAGTAAGTCAGAACCAGTTCACCGGCCGCATTGATCGTAGCATTGGTAATGCTGATGCCGTCTTTGCCATTCTGACCGTCTTTGCCGGGGGCGCCGTCGACACCATTTGTGCCGTTCTGACCGTCAGCGCCGATTACCTTGCCCACATTGGCCTGCTGGCCATTGGTATAGGTGATGACCAGTTCGCCGGCATCGTTGATCTCCGACTTGGCGATACCCACGCCATCAGCACCATTGCTGCCTACCAGCTTACCCACATTGACATATTTACCGTTGGAATAGGTAATGACCAGCTCCCCGGCCTCATTCACAGAGGCGCCGGAAATGCCCACCGCGTCCTTGCCATCCTTGCCGTTCTGGCCGTTCTGGCCGTCCTTGCCGGGAGCGCCTACCGCCTTGCCCACATTCAGCTCTGTTCCATCGGACAAGATCAAAATCAGCTCGCCCTTTGCGGAAAACTTTGCAGATGTGATGCTTACACCGGTCTGAGAAGCTGCCGCCTGGATTGCAATCGTCCACTCACTTTCGCTGCCGGTGTAGCCGTTTTCCACGGCAATCTCATAGGCAGACTTGCCATGCAGAGATTCCAACCATTCCTCGATGGTTCCTTCGTAACCATACTGCACAGCCAGCTCATAGGCGGACAGGCCATTTTGTGCAGATGTGGGCTCGTTGCCCGGCTTTGCGCCGCAACCGGCAATCAATGCAGCCACCATCACAATCGCCAGCACCAGGGCTGTGATCTTGTTAAACACTGCTCCTCTTTTTCTCATGTTGGATACCTCCTGTTATATCCTTTTTAGCGATTATCATTATAGCAAAATAAGGAGACATTTTTGGTGAAAAGGTATGAAATGCACGATTTAGGGAATGAATGGTAATTTCCTCTCGTTGAATTGTTTTTGTGGCTATGCTATACTTAATTTGTCAAAAAACGAGCAAGGAGGTGGCGGCGTGATCCGAATCGCCATTTGTGATGATTCTTCTGCATTTTTGCAGCAAACAAAGTTCATGATTACCCACTGGGATGCGCCTGCTGCCCGCAGCATTGCATTGGAGCTGTTTGAGGACGGCGACTCCCTCCTGTCCGCCCATGCACAAGCGCCTTTTGACATTATTTTGCTGGACATTGTGATGCCGCTGCTCAACGGCATTGAAGCAGCCAGAGAATTGCGGGAAAAGGACAAGACCGTCAAAATCGTCTTCCTTACCTCCTCAACGGAATACGCAGTGGAAAGCTATACCGTAAAAGCAAGCAATTACCTTTTAAAGCCTGTGAATCCTGACAGCTTATTCGCCTGTCTGGACGAGCTGATCAGCCAGATGCACGGGGCCGCCAAAAGCATCGTTGTAAAGGGCATCGAGGCTACCCATCGGATCTTGCTTTCCGACATTGAGCACGTGGAAGCGCAGCTGAAGCATGTGGTCTTCTTTTTGAAGGGTAACCGGACAGTAGAGTCCGTGGAGCCTTTCTATACCTACGAAAATACACTGGCGCTCGATGACGGTTTCTTCAAATGTCACCGCAGCTATATCGTCAATATTCACCACATCGGTAGCTACTCCCATGCCGAAATTTTCATGCAGTCAGGCCGCCATATCCCGATCTCCCGCAGCTGTCAGAAAAGCTTTGAAGCTTCTTATTTCCGTGTAATTTTTGAAAAGGCAGGCGATGATCTGTGATCGATACGATTCTTTTCTACATACACCACGCCCTGACGCTTCTCTGGGGTGTTACTTTGTCCGCCGCTTTCTGCGGTGTGCGTTTTTCGAAAAAGAACATTGGGATCACGGCTTTGATTTTCACCGCCTGCGGAATCCCCCAGTTGACCGCACTATTTCTGCTCGGCGAGGACTTGGTTTGGAAGTTGTATCCTCTGATCGTCCATGCCCTGTTAGCCGTTCTGCTGTGCGCAATCTATCGCAAGCGGCTTTCTACCGCTCTGGCGTCGATCTGCTTGGCGTACCTGTGCTGTCAACCCTCCAAATGGTTCGGCTTGTTGGTTGATGCCTTGACGGAAAATCCCACAATTGGCTGGTGCGTACGGATTGCGGTGGCGCTCCTCACAGCCTTATTGATCCTTCGCTACTTTGCAAAGCTGATTTGCGAAATATTCAACAAGGATAACCGCAGCATACTCATTTTCAGTTGTGTGCCATTTGTGTATTACCTGTTTGATTACATCGTGGGCATCTATACGAACCTGTGGGATGTCCACTACCGTTTGGCTTCTGAATTTTTGGCATTTTTCCTTTGCGTTGCCTTTATGGTCTTTTGCATCGTCTACTATCGCGAATACGAGCGGAAAATGCAGGCCCAGCGCAAAAACGAAATAATCGAGATTACCGTCCAGCAGCAGTCGAAGGAAATCAAAACGATCAAAAAAAGTAATTTGGAAACTAGCATACTCCGTCATGATATGCGCCTGATGCTCAGCAATTTGGCACTGAGCATCGAACAAAACGATCTGGAGCATGCACGCAGCCTCATATCCGGCTATGTAGCCCAGGTCGATTCCGTTTCGCTGCACCGGTATTGCCAAAACGACACCTTGAACTACATTCTTTCCAATTACGAAAGCAAATGCCGTAACACAGGGATCTCGTTCCAGGCAGATATTGCCCTGGAGGAGATTTTCGTAGATGAGATCATGTTCTCATCCATCTTGTCGAACGCCTTGGATAACGCAGTCAATGCGCAAATCGGATTGGCGGAGGAATCCCGGCAGATCAAAGTGATGTTGAAAAATTCTGATGGAAAACTTCTGCTGTCGGTGAAAAACTCCTTTGGCACCGCTCCGGAATGGGATTATGCAAACCAAATGCCGATGACCTCGAAGGAAAACCACGGCTACGGTACCCAAAGCATCCTGTACATGACCGAAAAGCTGGGCGGCAAATGTCAGTTCTCCCTGCAAGATAATATCTTTATTCTGCGCGTGATCCTGTAAAAGCAACCATATATTTAGCAAACACCGGCAGTAGGCCGTGCAGAACCAAGTCGGTGTATCTGCTTGCCCCCTATTTTTACAAAAAAGCCTTGCTACCCAAAGATAGCAAGGCTTTTCTTATGTCCCGTTACCGGCATAAAAATAATGACCATCATTGTGATATGCAATGATGGTCATTATTTGTATTTGGGCGCACTTAATAATACATAGGTGCAAAATTAACGATTAGGTGCAGTGTTCAAAAACGGGCAAATAGACTATTGATGATTATTAAGATATCCAGAATAATCAAAGTTTCCTTCTGAGTAAACATCAGGATAGAAAGAATACCCCTCACCGCGGGTGCCATATATTCTATTTATCAAGAATTCCTCGTTTCCACGAAGCAAAAAATACCACGAAACATAGGTTTCCAGTTTGCTCATCAAAGCTACTGCCGTATGGAGTTTGTCTGAACTGAGATTGTATTCGGGATCATCTGTATTGCAAATTATCACAGGTGTAGCACGAAAACCGAACTCGGAAGAAATTGCATGAGAGGTATCTTCAAAAAAGCCGAGGACAGCTGCTTTTCCGGAATAAGTTTGCGTTCCATATGTTAATACAACATCCTCCGCAAGAATATCATCCAACACTTTACCAATTAAAGTGTGATTTTCAATGCGATTAAGATAGTCAGCCAAGATTTGATGTGTATACCAAGCCATAAGAATACCTCCTTTGATCGAAACAATTATACTACATAAACTGTCCAATAAACAACCACAAATAAAAACGAAGCCATGAAATTGTATCATAGCTTCGTTTATTTATGGTGCCGGTGACCGGACTCGATTTGCATTTCTGCCCTTTGGGGCAGAAATAAAGGTTCCGCTGCGTCCAGCCGCAGCGGGCAACGCTCATCCG
>JAZQHM010000037.1:0-20023 GCA_045540575.1 Faecousia sp.
ACCGGAAGCATCGTCCAGAATCTGATTGTTAGCACCGCCGGCAACAGCCTTACACTTCAGCTGGGGGATGGTGGTGGGATTCAGGATCGCGCCCATGGCGTTGGGGGAGAAGATGTCGCACTCCTGTGCGTAGATTTCCTCAGTGGGAACGATGATAGCGCCGAACTCCTCGACAGCCTTCTCTGCCATAGCCTTGTTGGAGCGGTTAGCGATGATCAGCTTTGCGCCAGACTCATGCAGGTGACGGCACAGATCGTAACCGACCTTGCCCAGACCCTGCACAGCGATGGTCAGACCTTCCAGATCGTCGCGGCCCAGTGCAACCTTGGCAGTAGCCTTGATGCCCTGCCATACGCCGCGGGCGGTGAAGGGAGAGGGGTCGCCGCTGTTCTGAGGCAGACCGCAGATGTGATTGGTCTTGCGCAGCATTACCAGAGCGTCGTCGCAGGTGGTGTTGACGTCCTCAGCGGTGATGTAGTCGCCGCCCAGGTTGTTGACAGCCTCGCCGAAGGCCTCGAACATAGCCTCGGTCTTCTGAGAGGGGTCAGCGATGATGACGCCCTTGCCGCCGCCGTGAGGCAGACCTGCAACAGCGTTCTTGTGGGACATACCGCGGGAAAGCCGCAGAACGTCAAACAAAGCATCGTCGTAGGATGCGTAGGGGAACAGACGGCAGCCGCCGATGGCGGGGCCGAGGTTGGTGTTGTGCACAGCGATGATGGCCTTCAGACCGGCCTTCTCATTGTTGATGAACAGCACTTTTTCATGGCGATAGTTGCTCATTTCAGTCATTGCGTTCATAATTATTACCTCCAAAAAATTGGTTTTTTACTTGTAATTCTTGCCCAGCTCCAGAGCCTTCATATTCAGCTCGATAAGGGCGGCCTTCTTAGGCGGCACCAGCTTGGAAACGACAGCATCTGTACCCTCGAAGGAAAGCTCCGGATGGTTTTCCAGCAGATGACCGGCGATGATCATGTTGGCAAGGGTGTCGATGCCGTTCGCCTTTGCCATTTGGGTGGCGGGGATGTAGAAAACCTGCACATCGGTGCGCTCGACCTTGGCATCGATCAGAGAGGAATCCACATAGATCTGACCGCCGGGGACTACGGTGTCCACATATTTCTGCAAGGAAGGCAGATTCATGGCGATCAGCACATCGGGGGAAGTGATAATGGGGCTTCCCACGGGCGTCTCGGAAAGAATGACGTTGCAGTTGGCGGTGCCGCCCCGCATTTCAGGACCGTAGGAGGGCAGCCAGGAGACCTGCAGGTCTTCCATCAAGCCCTTGTAGGCAAGGAATTTGCCGGTGAACAGAATGCCCTGTCCGCCGAAGCCGGCAATGAGGATCTGAGTTGTTTTCATTTTGCAGATTCCTCCTTTGCAGCGGTGCGGTCTTTGTAAACTCCCAGAGGGTAGTAGGGCAGCATGTCGGTTTCTACCCACTCCAATGCCTTCTGAGGAGTCATACCCCAGTTGGTAGGACATGCGGAAACGACCTCGACCAGGGAGAAGCCCTTGCCGTCCAGCTGATTCTGGAATGCCTTCTTAATGGCCTTCTTTGCGTTCTTTACGTTCTTAACATTGTTGGCAGCCACACGGGTGATGTACTCGGGACCTTCCAAGGTTGCCAGCATTTCGCACACGCGAATGGGCCAGCCGCAATGGTTGACATCACGACCGTAAGGAGAGGTCTGGGTGACCTGACCGGGAAGGGAGGTGGGTGCCATCTGACCGCCGGTCATGCCGTAAATGGCATTGTTGACGAAGATGACGGTGATGTTTTCGTTACGGGCTGCAGCGTGGACGGTTTCTGCCATACCGATGGAGGCAAGGTCACCGTCACCCTGGTAGGTGAACACCACATTTTCCGGGCGGCAGCGCTTGATGCCGGTGGCAACAGCGGGCGCACGACCGTGGGCAGCCTCGATCATATCGCAGTTAAAGTAGTCGTAAGCCATAACCGCGCAGCCAACGGGAGCAACACCGATGGTCTTGCCCTCGATGCCCAGCTCATCCATGACCTCGGCAACCAGCCGGTGGATGATGCCGTGGGGACAGCCGGGGCAGTAGTGCAGAGGGATGTCTGCCAAAGACTTGGGTTTTTCAAATACAACAGCCATCTTAGAACTCTCCTTTCTGCGCCTTGCGGATGGATTCCAGCACCTCGTCGGGGCTGGGCATCATGCCGCCGCAGCGATTGCACAGAGCGACGGGCTTTTTGCTGTGGGTGTAAAGCTTGATATCTTCGATCATCTAACCCATGTTCAGCTCCACGGAGATGAAGCCCTTAACCTTGTCGGCAGCTGCCATCAGCGCATCCTTGGGGAAGGGCCACAGGGTAATGGGACGAATCAGACCCACCTTAATGCCCTCGTTTCTTGCGGCAACAACGGCATTCTTGGCAACACGGGAGGCGATACCGAACGCGACAACGCAAAGCTCTGCGTCTTCCATCATGTACTCTTCCCACATAGCTTCCTTCTCTTCCACTACCTTGTAGCGCTCGTAGCGGTCGAAGTTCTTCACTTCCAGCTCGTCGGGCTTTAAGTAGAGGGAGTTGATGATGTTGTGTTTGCGCGCACAGTTGGTGCCGGTGAGCGCCCAGGGCTTTTCGTACTCGTTAACCTCGGCATCTTCAAAGGAGATGGGCTCCATCATCTGACCGATGGTGCCGTCTGCCAGAATCATGGAGGTCATCAGATACTTGTCGGCAAGGTCGAAGCCCTTGATAGTCAAGGACGCCATTTCTTGCACGGAGGCAGGTGCCAGCACGATCATGCGGTAGTCGCCGTGACCGCCGCCCTTGGTGGCCTGGAAGTAGTCAGATTGGCTGGGCTGAATGCCGCCAAGACCGGGACCGCCACGCTGGACATTGACAACCAGTGCAGGCACATCGGAGCCGGCAATGTAGCTAAGGCCCTCAGCCTTCAAGGAGATTCCGGGGCTACTGGAAGAGGTCATAACGCGCATACCTGCAGCGGCAGCGCCGTAGACCATGTTAATGGATGCAACTTCGCTTTCTGCCTGCAGGAAAACACCGCCGATCTTGGGCATTTTCTTTGCCATGTAGGCAGCGATTTCTGTCTGAGGGGTGATGGGATAACCGAAATAGTGGCGGCAGCCGGCACGGATCGCTGCTTCGGCGATGGCCTCGTTGCCTTTCATCAAAACTCTTTCTGCCATGATAGCCTCCTTACTTCTCCACGGTGATGATGCAGTCCGGGCACATGGTGGCGCAGAAAGCGCAGCCGATGCACTTTTCCGGATGTTCCATCACAGCGGGGGAATATCCCTTTTTGTTGATCTTATCGGATGCAATTGCCAGACAGCCCTTGGGGCAGGCGTCTACGCACAGGCCGCAGCCTTTGCACCAATCCGTACGGAATGTAACCTTTGCCATTATTTTTCCTCCTTTAGGCTGAGAGGACACGAACCGAATCAGCCTCTCAGCGGCTCTTTTTGCTGCTTTTTGTCTTATTTTCCTTGCCTTGCGCCAGCAAGGCGGCGTCATCTGCGCCAAAAATCAATCAAAAACTGCTTGCTGAGAGGTGTGGCGCAGTTTTCAGCCGTTTGCATTTTCCAAGACGAAGAAAATCGCGAAGACAATACTTCCTGTATTATCAAGGGATTTTCTGATGTATTGGGGAATGCAATCGTCTGAAAACCTGGTTGGGTTCGAGTCCTCTCAGCCTCATCCCCACAGAGGTCGGGCAACCGGCTTCTGGGACGGTAAGTCGAAATATTTTTCCTGCAGCTGCAGGGGAAGAACGTTGTTTAGGCTTCCTGCAAGGCTGGCGGCAACCGCTTTTTCCGCGGTGTGTAGCCAGATGGGAAGACCGGAAATATCGCTTAATTTTTGGATAAAATCCAAAGAATCCAGCACCGTTTGGGCAGTTGTTTCCGTGCCCAGATTGGAATTGTTGATGATGCAGGTGAAGGAAATGCCACAGGCGGCTTCAATTTCTTTCATCACTTCCATGGCATCTTCCGGTGTGCGGGTTAAGGGGCGGTAGCAGTTGGCAACGAAAGCCATGCGGTAGTTGTCTTCTGCTTTTATGTAGGGGGTGTAGCGACCTAAGGCATATGCGCCACGGTCGTCGCCGCCGATGTCCATAATGCCGTAAACGCTTTTGTCCTGCACCAGCCGGTAGTTTTCAGCAGCCAGCGCCGGCAGGTCCACATTGGTGTTGGCGTAGGCAGAGGAGATCAGTTCGACTCCTGCGTCTGCCAGTACCTTTGCGCTGTCCGCGGTGCGAAAGTAAGGATTTACGATGTCCAAATCGCCAATGCAGACCTTTTTGCCTTCAGCAGCAAGCTGCAGCGCATAGTTTACGGCGATGTTGGTCTTGCCGGAGCCATAGTGCCCGGCGAATAGAGTTAGTCTTTTGTGTTCCATAATCAAAGCTTCTTGCGGATAATTTTGCCGCTGACGGTCTTAGGCAGGGATTCCTTGAACTCCACGATCCGGGGGTACTTGTAAGGCGCGGTGCGGCTCTTTACATACTCCTGGATCTGCTTACGCAGCTCGTCGGTGCCCTTGAAGTCCTTGACAAGCACGATGCTTGCCTTGACAACCTGACCTCTTACCTCGTCGGGAGCAGCGCTGACGCCGCACTCCAGAACATAGGGCAGCTCCATGATAACATTTTCAATTTCAAAAGGTCCGATGCGGTAGCCGGAGGACTTGATCACATCGTCGGCACGACCCACATACCAGAAGAAGCCGTCCTCGTCCTTCCATGCCAGGTCGCCGGTGTGGTAGTAGCCATCCCGCCAGGTTTCTGCGGTGACCTCTTCGTTGCCTTCGTAGGCATAGCTCAAGCCGCAGGGAAGACCCTTCGAGATGTTGATACAAACCTCGCCGCTTTCGCCGGGCTCCACCTCGTTGCCGTCGATATCCAGCAGGTGCACATCATAAAGCGGAACGGGCTTACCCATGGAGCCCAGCTTGTGGCTCTCGCCGGTAAGATTGCCGATAATAAGGGTGCTTTCGGACTGACCGAAGCCTTCCATTATATCCAGACCCGTAGCCTTTTGGAACTGGCGGTAGACTTCGGGATTCAGCGCTTCGCCGGCGGTGGATGCGTGCTCGATGGAGCTTAAGTCGAAACGACTCAAGTCCTGCTTTGCCAGCATCCGGTACATGGTAGGCGGTGCGCAGAAGGTGGTGATATGATACTTGGCAAACAGCGGCAGAATCTTCTCTGCATCGAAGCGGTCAAAGTCATAAACAAAGATGGGTGCTTCGCACAGCCACTGACCGTAAAGCTTGCCCCACATGGCCTTTGCCCAGCCGGTGTCGGAAATGGTCAGGTGCAAGCCGTCGGGGTTGACCCGGTGCCAGTATTTTGCGGTGATAAAGTGACCCAGGGGGTACTTGTGATTGTGGGCAGCCAGCTTGGGGTAGCCGGAGGTGCCGGAGGTGAAGTACATCAGCATGGGATCTGTGCCGCAGGGGGAATCTTCCGTCCGGTCGAAATGGCTGCTGTACATGGGGAATTCTTCATTAAAGTC
Organism: Faecousia sp.; assembly: GCA_045540575.1. Classification (GTDB taxonomy): domain Bacteria; phylum Bacillota; class Clostridia; order Oscillospirales; family Oscillospiraceae; genus Faecousia. The sequence goes on from JAZQHM010000037.1 coordinate 5,518, forward strand.
GTGCCAGCCTTCTCGGCTGCCGCCGACCAGGATCTTGTGGGCAAGCTCGGGGCTGTTGGCTGCTGCGGCATCCACGGCATCGGCAACATCGCCGTCGGCGGGGCAGAGGATGGCTTTTACCTTGCCTGCGGCAAAGCGGTATGTAAAATCCTTTTCAAGCAGCTGATTGGTGGCGGGAATCGCCACAGCGCCCAGTTTATTAAGACCCAGCATGGCATACCAGAACTGATAATGCCGCTTTAAGACCAGCATCACCCGGTCGCCCTTTTTGATGCCGAGGCTCTTAAAGTAGTTTGCGGCACGGGCGGATTCGCGCATCATGTCCTTGAAGGTCAGGCGGCGCTCGGTGCCGTCCTCACTAAGGTGCAGCATTGCCAGCTTGTCGGGCTGCTGTGTGCCCAAAGCGTCCACCACATCGAAGGCAAAGTTGAAGTTGTCCTCGTTTTGGAAGGCAATGGCGGTAAGCCGACCGTCTTCCAGGGTGGGGGTGATGAATTTGCGGTAGATCCGCTGCTTTTTGTCAGCAGGAGCTGCCTTAACGGCAGGGGTTGCCACGGCTGCCGCCTGCTCACCTTCACGGGCTGCAGAGTTACTAAGCACGATGGCATAGAATGCACAATCCTCGCCGTCCACAGCGATCATGCCGTGGGGGGTGGAGGAATCGTAGTAAATACAGTCGCCGGGGTGGAGGATCTCGCTGTTGCTGCCGATCTGGATCTTCATGTGACCGCGGATAACGATGTCACATTCCTGACCCTCGTGGGTCACCAGTTCGATGGGCTCATTTTCCGCACCGCTTCTGTAGTTCAGCTCCATGTAAAGAGGCAGCGCAATACGGTTGCGGAAGCCGGCAGCCAGGTTGAAGCCCACCATGTGGTGCGCCTCTTCAATGCGCTGACCTTCGCCCTTGCGGGTCAGTGCGTAGGAGCGCAGTTTGGGACTGTGACCTTCCAGAAGGTCACCAAAGTCAACGCCGAAGCTTAAGGTACAGCGGTACAAAAAGGCGATACTCAAATTCCGGTTGCCGTTTTCACACTGCAGATACTCTTCCACCGACAGATTCGTGCGCCGTGCCATTTCCTCGGCACTAAGACCGGTGATCTGACGCAGCTCCCGGATACGGCCGGCAATCTCTTTCAGTTTGTATGTAATATTATCTTCCATATCGTACCTCTTAAAAAGCAAAAAGCCCGTCTCAAAGATGATTCCTTGAGACGAGCAAACATTACCCGCGGTACCACTCAAATTGCACCCGCCTCACGGCGGCTACCACTCATTGGGTGCCAACACACCCTAAGCACTTACGCAGCTTACGCGGGGAGGGTCTACCTGCAAAATGCTATCTTCCTCCCGGCTCCGGAGTGACAAACGGACTTTCGTTGCCATGGCTTGCACCAACCGCCATTTCTCTGTGGGCAGGTAAGAAAAACCGCCATCTCCATCTATGCCTTTATTTATATGGAATCATACCACTATTCGGTTTTCTTGTCAAGAGCGACTACCCGTGATAATCGGAAATGTTTGTTGCTTTTGTCACAACCTTAAGGTTTTATGGAAAGAAACGAAACCGAGCCGAGTGAACGGGTAACGACACGCTGCGCACTGTGCACGCATTGTCTGCGGACACTGTCCGCTTACAGCTTGTTGCGCATGATTTTTCCGCTGATGGTCTTGGGAAGCTCTGTGCGGAATTCCACAATGCGGGGGTACTTGTAAGGTGCGGTGTGGGTCTTGACGTAATTCTGAATTTCTTTCTTCAGCTGCTCTGTGCCCTCGGTGCCGGGAACAAGAACAATACAGGCCTTGACCACCTGACCTCTTGTCTCATCCGGAGCGGCGCAGACACCGCACTCGAGCACATAAGGAAGCTCCATGATGGTGGATTCGATCTCGAAGGGTCCGATCCGGTAGCCGGAGGACTTGATCACATCATCCGCGCGGCCAACATACCAGTAATAGCCGTCCTCATCCCGCCATGCCACGTCGCCGGTATGGTACATACCGTCATGCCACACAGAATCGGTAGCATCCTGATTGCGGAAATAGCCCAGGAACACACCGCAGGTGGGTTGGGGATCGGTGCGAATGACGATCTCGCCGTTGATACCGTCTTCCACCGGATTGCCGTCGCTGTCCACAATGTCGATGCCGTAGCCGGGGATGGGCTTGCCCATGGCGCCGGGCTTGATCTCGGTGCCGATGAGGTTGGCGATACCCAGAGTCATTTCCGTCTGACCGAAGCCTTCGTGGATGCGAAGACCGGTGGACTTTTCGAACTGATAGAACACCTCCGGATTCAGCGCTTCGCCGGCGGTGGTTGCGTGGTGGATGGAGGAAAGGTCGAATCTCGAAAGATCCTGCTTGATCAGCATCCGGTACATGGTAGGCGGCGCGCAGAAGGTGGTGATGTTGTACTTTGCGAACATGGGAAGAATCTTTTCCGCATCAAAGCGGTCAAAATCGTAAGTGAAGACAGCGCCTTCGCACAGCCACTGACCGTAGAGCTTGCCCCAAAGCGCCTTGCCCCAGCCGGTTTCGGAGATGGTAAAGTGCAGACCGTCCCGCTCTGCCAGATGCCAGTATTTTGCGGTAACATAGTGACCCAGAGCGTACTTGTAAGAATGCATAGCCATCTTGGGATAGCCGGTGGTGCCGGAGGTGAAGAGCATCAGCATGGGGTCGTCGCCGCAGGGCGCATCTTCTGCACGCAGGTAGCGGCGGCTGAAAAGAGCGTGCTCCTCATTAAAGTCGTGCCAGCCATCTCTTTGTCCGCCGACGAGGATCTTGGTCAGATTCAGTCCGGCAGACTTTTCTGCCAGCTCCACTTGCCGGGCGGTATCACCGTCGGCGGTGCAGAGGATCGCGCTGACGCCGCCTGCTTCGAAGCGGTAGACAAAATCGTGCTCCATCAGCTGATTGGTGGCGGGAATGGCGATGGCGCCCAGCTTGTGCAGACCCAAAATCGCAAACCAGAACTGGTAATGCCGCTTCAGCACCAGCATCACCCGGTCGCCCCGCTTGATACCCAGGCTCTTAAAGTAGTTGGCGCACTGGGAAGAGGCGTCCTTCATATCCTTGAAGGTAAAGCGGCGCTCGGTCATATCGTTGGCAATGTGGATCATTGCGGTCTTGTCGGGATATTTGCGGGCGATGGCATCGACGGTATCAAATGCAAAATTGTAGCGGTCTGTGTTGGCAAAATTGATGCCCGTCATGAAGCCGTTTTCATCCTCGCTGCCCCAGACAAATTCGTTGCACAGAAGCTTTTGCGGTGTGCTTTTGCGTACAGGCTGAGGTGTGATCTTCATGGCGGTGTCCCGCTTGTCACTTGCCATGATCATGGAAAGGAACACGCAGTCCGCACCGTCAATGGCAATCATGCCGTGGGGGGTGGAGGATTTGTAGAAAATGCTGTCGCCTTCGTAAAGGGTCTCTTCGTGGTCGCCCACCTTGATACGCATAGCGCCCTTGATGACCAGGTTGAATTCCTGACCGTCGTGGGTGGTGGTGTGGATGGGCTGATTCTGCAGCTCATCGGAATATTCGTAAGTAACCCAGTAAGGCGTTGCCAGCTTTTGGCGGAACAGGGCAGCCATATCCTGAATGGTGATGCCATCCTCGCTGGCAGTGACCATGCCCAGACCCTTACGGGTGACGGCATAGCCGGACAGCTTGGCGCTGTTGCCTTCCAGCAGCTCTGTCAGCTCAAGACCGAAGATCTTGGCACATTTGTGCATAAAGGTGAAAGGAAGATCGGCTGTACCGGCTTCATATTCCCGATAAAGCGCAGGGGATATTTCCGTCTTCTCTGCCATCTCTTCCACGGTGTAGCCTACGATTTCCCGCATTTCGCGAATTCGCAGCGCCACATCCAGCAGCTGATTGGTGACGGTGTTTTGTTGGTTCATAACGATCCTTCCTTTCTGAAAATAAAAAGACGCCTCAAGAATCCTCTTGAGACGAGCAAACATTACCCGCGGTACCACTCAAATTGCAACCATGGTTGCCACTTCAGACTCTGATAAGTCCTATCCCTTAACGCGGGCAAACGGGAGAAGCCTACTGAGGTTTGCTTTTCGGTCCTCCGGCTCGGAAGGGATGGGTACTTAGGGTCGAAATCGCCGGCTCGCACCAAATGCCGACTCTCTGGGGATTTCTAGCCTGACCGTCTTCGTCAAAGCCTTTTTTATTAAGCTGTAAACAGTGTATCATGTCCTTGCACAAAAGTCAAATGTTTTTCTGCACAAAACATTTGGGTTTTTATTCACTGATTTTATGAAAAAAACACCATTGACAACCGAAAGGGCTTTGCGTATAATGGCAGATATACCATAAAAAGACTTTGACGGAAATCTCGTCCTCTCCAAAAGTGCTCCAGAGAGCCGGCGGTTGGTGTGAGCCGGTGCAAAAGGGTTGGACGATCTGGTTCCTGAGTCGATCCTGTGAACGCCCGCGGTTAGTAATGGGATCCGGCAGCCTCCGTTACCGGGCGAAGCTTTGTTGGAAGCTTTTTGAGTGATTTCCCGTAAGGGGAATAATCAGGGTGGTACCGCGAATGTATGTTCGTCCCTGAGACCGTAGGGTCTCAGGGATTTTTTAATGTAAGGAGTTTTTGCTATGAGAAAGATCCGAATCAGTGATATTACAATGAAGGGCTCTGCTTCCTTGTCCTTTCGGGAGAAGATCGAGCTTGCCAAGCTCTTGGACGGGCTGAATGTGAATGTCATCGAGCTGGAGGGCATCGAGAGTTCCAGAACCGATGCCCTGCGGATCAAGAGCGTGGCAGCTGCCGTAAAGCAGAGCATCGTTGCTGTGCCGGTGAAGCTGGATCAGGAAAATATCGGGCAGGTTTGGGAGGCGCTGAAGCAGGCGAAGAGCCCCAGATTGCAGGTCAGCGCTGCGGTAAGCTCCGTGCAGATGGAGTATCTTTACCATAAGAAAGCGGATGCCATGCTGAAGGCAGTGGCAGAGGCAGTGGCAGCCTGCGCAGCCCTTTGCGACGATGTGGAATTCATTGCCGACGATGCCACCCGGGCAGATATGGAGTATCTCAGCGCCATCATCGGCGCAGCCATCGAAAATGGCGCAAAGACCGTTACGGTCTGCGATGCGGCAGGCAGCATGCTGCCGGAGGAATTCGGTGAATTTGTTGAAAAGCTGTATGAAGCGGTTCCTGCTTTGAAGCAGGTAAGCCTGGGTGTCAGCTGCAGCAATGCCCTTTCTCTTGCAGATGCCTGCGCAGTGGCGGCGGTTTGCAAGGGTGCAAGTGAAGTCAAAGCAGCAGCCTACGGCGGCGGGGGCAGCAGCCTTGCCAATGTGGCAAGAATCCTGGCGGCAAGAGCCGACAGCCTGGGCTGCGAAACCACCCTGCGGCTTGCCCAGCTCAGCAGAAGCCTGGATCAGATCGTTTGGATGTGCAGCGCCGAGCGCAGCAAGACCTCTGCCTTCGGCAGCGGTGTGCACACGGAAGGCGAGGATATTTTCCTGACCGCCCATGATGATCTCGGCGCCGTCAGCAAGGCGGTTGCCCAGCTGGGGTACGACCTTTCTGACGAGGATAAGCAGAAGGTGTATGACGCATTTTGCAACATCGCAGCCAAAAAGGACAAGGTGGGCATCCGGGAGCTGGATGCCATCGTCGCATCCGCTGCCATGCAGGTGCCCTCTGCTTACAAGCTGGAGACCTATATGATCAATTCCGGCAATACCATCGCATCCTCTGCCCATATGCGGCTAAAGAAGGGAGACGAGGTGCTGGAGGGTGTGTGCCTGGGCGACGGTCCTATCGATGCGGCATTTATGGCGGTTGAAAGCATCACCGGTCGCCATTATGAGCTGGACGACTTCCAGATCCAGGCGGTTACCGAAGGTCGAGAAGCTATGGGTCAAACCATCGTGCGGCTGCGCTGGGAGGGCAAGCTCTATTCCGGTCGCGGTATTTCCACCGATATCGTCTGCGCCAGCATCCATGCTTACTTAAGCGCCCTCAATAAGATCGTTTACGAGGAGGAAGAAGTATGAGACTCTGCTTTTCCACCCGCGGCTGGCCGGAAATGTCCTGGGAGGACATGATGGACACCGCGCTGGATATGGGCTTTACCGGCATCGAGGTGTATAATTTGCCGAAATTCGATGCACTTACCGACCGGGGCGGTCCGTTCCACAAATATAACTGCGCCGCAACAGTGCGGCAGCTGCGGGAAAAGCATCTGCAGATCCCCTGTTTTGACAGTTCCTGCGATATTTCTCAGGCGGATATTGCCCCTCTGCGGGCAACCATCGAAGCTGCCCACAATACCCGCGTGCCTTATGTGGCGGCGGTGGCGCTGACAGAAAATGAGCCTTTGGTCAAGGCGAATCTGCAGCTGCTTTTGGAGCAGATCCGTGCCACCGATGTGACGCTCCTTATCAAAACCACCGGCATTTATGCCGATACAGCCCGTCTGCGCGCTTTGCTGGACGAATTCGCCTGCGACGAGCTGGCGGTGCTGTGGGATGTGCACCATCCTTACCGGGATCACGGCGAAAGCGGCGATACCACCATTAAAAATTTGGGCGACTATGTGCGCCATGTGCATATGCGCGACTCGAATGACGAGGGCGCTTATGAGCTCATCGGCGAGGGAAGTATGCCCATCGGCGATTTCATGCGGGCGCTGTCCTCTGTCAACTATAACGGCTTTATTTCTCTGGAATGGAAGCCGGACTGGATGGAAGAGGTGCAAGACCGGGAGATCATTTTCCCCTATTTTGTCAACTATATGAGCCGGTTTGACAATCCCCGGGGCAAGAAAAAGTCGCTGTATTTTAACCATGACGGCACGGGTCAGTATGTCTGGAAAAAGGACGAGCTGATCGATCTGACCTTCTCTCAGGTCTTAGACCGCATGGCAGAGGAGTTCCCCGACCAGTATGCCATCAAGTACACCACCCTTGACTATACTCGCACCTATCAGCAGTTCCGGGAAGATGTGGACGATTTTGCCCGGGCGCTGGTGTCCTTGGGCGTCAAGGCAGGCTCTAAGGTTGCCATTTGGGCGACCAATGTGCCGGAATGGTTTATCACCTTCTGGGCAACTACCAAGATCGGCGCGGTGCTGGTGACGGTGAATACCGCCTATAAGATCCACGAGGCGGAATACTTGCTGCGCCAATCCGATACCCATACCCTGGTGATGATCGAGTCCTGCCTGGATTCTGACTATAAGGGCATCATCAATGAGCTGTGCCCCGAGATCGCAGCGGCAAAGCCTGGCGAAGCGCTGCATTGCAAGCGGCTGCCTTTCCTGCGCAATGTGATTACAGTTGGCTTTAAGCAGCCGGGCAGCTTGACCTTTGCAGAGGCTATGCAGCGTGCGCCTTTGGTGGAGAAGAGCGTGATCGACCGGATGGCTGCCGCGGTGCGCCCCGACGATGTGTGCAATATGCAGTATACCTCCGGCACTACGGGCTTCCCCAAGGGTGTTATGTTAACCCACTACAATGTGGTCAACAACGGCAAATGCATCGGCGACCGGATGGGTCTTTCCACCGCTGACCGGCTGATGATCCAGGTGCCCATGTTCCATTGCTTCGGCATGGTGCTTTCCATGACCTCTTCCATGACCCATGGCGCAACCATCTGCCCGCTGCCTTATTTCTCGGCAAAGCAGTCTCTTGCGTGCATCAATCAGGAGAAGATCACCGCTTTTAATGGCGTGCCCACCATGTTTATCGCCATGTTCAACCATCCGGACTATCGCTCTACCGACTTTTCCCATATGCGTACCGGCATTATGGCGGGCGCAGGCTGTCCGCCGGAATTGATGCGCAGAGCCGCCCAGCCGGACGAGATGAATATGACGGGCATCGTCAGCGTTTACGGTCAGACGGAATCTGCACCCGGCTCTACCATGTCGGCATGGACGGACTCTTTGGAGGTGCGTACCGATACGGTTGGTTATGCCTTCCCCCATGTGCGCTGCAAGATCGTCGATCCCGAGACCGGCGAGGAAGTTCCTGCCGGTGTCAACGGCGAATTCTGCTCCAAGGGTTATAATACCATGAAGGGCTACTACAAAATGCCCCAGGCAACCAAGGATACGGTGGACGAGGAAGGCTGGCTTCACTCCGGCGACCTTGCCTGCCGGGATGAAGAGGGCAACTACCGTATTACCGGTCGTTTGAAGGACATGATCATCCGTGGCGGTGAGAATATCTACCCCAAGGAGATCGAGGAGTTTATCTATACCCATAACGCCGTCAAGGATGTACAGGTCATCGGTGTGCCGGATAAGAAGTACGGCGAGGAGATCATGGCATGCATCATCCTCAAAGAGCCCGGCAGCGTGACGGTGGAGGAAATGACGGACTACATCAAGGCAAGCATGGCGCGGCACAAAGTGCCCAAGTATATCTCCTTTGTGGACAGCTTCCCCATGAATGCCGCCGGCAAGATCCTCAAGTACAAAATGCGGCAGGATGCGGCGAAGGCTTTGGGACTTACTGGCGACGGTGCCGATACCGCCGGCCCCGGAAAATAAATCAAGAGGGTGCGCACCGCGCACCCTCTTTAACTGTAGGGGCGACTATCAGTCGCCCGCGGCGGCAGGTTGCCGCCCCTACAATGTAAAAACGATAGATTACAGTAGATTTCGCACAATGCCCCATATTACGATGGCGGCGAGAATCAAGATGTCCATAAACGGGCAGGGCGGCTGATAGGAAAACCGATTGCCTTTCAAATAAGCTCTACAGCAATGGACATACACCCAAAGAATGTAGAAAAATTCCAAGGGAAAGAGCAGATTGTAAGAAAAAGCGGCAGCGAAGTCCAGCCGCATCAGCGCCAGCACAGCCCGGGAATTGCCGCAACCGGGGCACAAAAGTCCGGTGAATGTGCGCAGCAGGCAGGGGATTCCGAAGCCGTGCATGGCGGCGATGCCGTACAGCAAGCCGGCAAGAATGATTCCGGCGCTGAGCAGCAAAACATTTCGTCCCCGCCGGGAAAGAGTTGGTAATTTCATAGCGATGCTCCATAGAATGTTCTGAAATTATTATAACGCGAATAGCATTTTATGGCAATAAGAATGTGAATAATTATTGACATAACTGTGAACGCCATGGTATAATTTTGTCGAAAGGAGGCCTGATATTATGGCTATTAAACAAAGAAACATCGTTACCTGCATTCTGTTATCCCTCGTCACCTGCGGCATTTATGGCATTTACTGGCTGGTTATGCTGGCAAAGGAAGCTGTGTCTGTGAAGGATCCTATGGACAGTGGTATTTTGGAGATCGTACTGATGCTGTTCCTGCCGTTCTTGGGCTTCTTCCTCGCAGAGAAGAAATTTGCCGAGGGCTGTGCAGAAAAGGGCATTGTCCATAGCGACAATTCTATTCTGTATCTGATTCTGGGTCTGGTTGGTCTTGGTATCGTCAGCGCCTGCATGATGCAGAATGATCTGAACAAGCTGGCTGCTTAATTTTATTACATAAAAGCCGCTGTGCAGTTGCACAGCGGCTTCGCTTTTTATTCGGGAATGCCATAGTTTTCCAGGATATAGTCCATATCCTTGTCGCCTCTGCCGGAAAGGCAGATCAGCACGGAGCCGGTGTTCATCTGCTTGGCAAGCTTCATGCCGTAGGCAACCGCGTGGGCGCTTTCGATGGCGGGGATGATGCCCTCCATGCGGGAAAGGGTGAAGAAGGCTTCGATGGTCTCTTCGTCGTTAATGACATCGTACTTGACTCTGCCCACATCGTGCAGGAATGCGTGCTCCGGACCGGAACTGGGATAGTCAAGACCGCTGGCGACGGAGTAGACGGGAGCGGGGTCGCCGTTTTCGTCTTTCAGCATAATGCTGTTGAAGCCGTGCATGATACCCTCTGTGCCGTAGGTCAGGCTGGCGGCATGATCGCCCAGCTTGGTGCCGCGACCCAAGGGCTCAACGCCGATGATGTCCACAGGGTCATTTAAGAAGCCGCTGAACATACCCATGGAGTTGGAGCCTCCGCCTACGCAGGCAACCACCTTATCCGGCAAATGACCGGTCATTTCCACAAACTGCTCTCTGGCTTCGATGCCAACGATGCTCTGGAAATCTCTGACCATCATGGGGAAGGGGTGAGGACCTAAGACGGAGCCGATGCAGTAAATGCTGTCGTGATATTCTCTTGCATAGGCGGCAAAGGCTGCGTCAACAGCTTCCTTCAAGGTGGCAAGACCTTCCGTGACCTCGATGACATTTGCGCCGAGGATCTTCATGCGGGCGACATTGGGCGCCTGCTTTTTGATATCGACGCTACCCATGTAAATGTCGCATTCCAAACCGAAATAGGCGGCAGCAGTTGCCAAAGCAACACCGTGCTGACCTGCGCCGGTTTCAGCAATGACCTTCTTTTTGCCCATGTACTTGGCAAGCAGAGCCTCGCCCATGCAGTGGTTGAGCTTATGGGCGCCGGTGTGATTCAAATCCTCCCGCTTGACATACAGCTGCACATTGCCCAAAGCGTTGGAAAGCCGCTCCAAATGGCTGATGGGGGTGGGGCGACCCTGGAATTCCTTGCGGATGCGCCGCAGTTCTGCGATAAACTTGCGGGACTGGGCAATGGTGTAGTAAGCTTCGGTGATCTCTGCCATGGGTTTTTTCAGCTCCTCAGAGATGAAAATGCCGCCGTAACGGCCGAAATAACCGTTCTGGTCGGGATAGTTGCGGAAATAAGTATCAAAATCAATATTGTTGTACATCATAGTCAGTTTCCTCCATATATAAATAATGTAAGCTGTTCAAAGTTCAGCTACGCCATCGTTTTCCTATCATATGCGCATTTCTCCTTTTGGCAAATAAAAAGCCCCTGCTTCCCCTGTGGGAAACAAGGACAGAAATCTCTGCGGTGCCACCTTGCTTGCTGCCAAATGCAGCCACCTTATGCCGATGCCGACACATCAGCTGCCCGATAACGGGGGCAAATCGTCGGAAGATACTAAGCCTAAGCTGTTCCCTCCGCCCTCGGCGGTCCATTTGCTGCTCCGCTTTTCACCCCACTTCCACCAACGGGGGCTCTCTGTGGATGCGCCTGCAGCGTTATCTCCGCGTCTTCGGTTTGCATATCCGATGAAGTTATTAAACACCATAAATGTCCTTTTGTCAACAACTTTTTTGCATATATGGCGGACACGGACCGTCAAAAGTAAAATTAGAAAATTTTTCAAAAAAAGTATTGACAAACCGGGGGCGGAAGACTATTATAATTGCGTAGTTAGCATATGCTAATCGAAAGATCGAATCGGGTGAATTATCATGACGCTACTGACCGCAGAAGAAGGAAAAGAATATATCATTCAGCGGATCGAGACCGATGATGAAGAGCTGGACGCCTTCCTGTTCTCTTTGGGCTGTTACAGCGGTGAGCCGATTACGGTGGTTTCCCGCCGTAGAGGTGGCTGTACGGTTTCCATCAAGGATGGCAGATATAACATCGACAATCAGCTGGCTGAGGCTATCATCGTCTGAAAATTTTCCAAAGGAAGGTCCGTTGATCTTCTTTTGCTCGGTAGTTAGCATAGGGTAACTCCTTACCCAGATCAATAGAGGAGGAAGAAAAATGAGAATTGCATTTGCCGGCAATCCCAACTCCGGTAAGACCACCATGTACAATGCTCTCACCGGTCGCAATGAAAAGGTGGGCAACTGGGCAGGCGTCACCGTTGACAAGAAAGAGGCGCCCATCAAAAAGGCATATACCGGCGGTGAGGAGATCATGGCGGTGGACCTTCCCGGCGCTTACTCCATGTCTCCCTTTACTTCGGAAGAGAGCGTTACCAGCGCCTATGTCCGCAATGAAAATCCCGATGCCATTATCAACATCGTGGATGCAACCAATTTAAGCCGCAGCCTGTTCTTTACCACCCAGCTGCTGGAGCTGGGCATCCCCGTTGTGGTTGCGCTGAATAAGGCGGATATTAACGAAAAGAAAAAGACCGTCATCGATGTCAATGCCCTTTCTTTAAAGCTGGGCTGCGCGGTGGTGGAGACGGTTTCCACGGACTCCGACCATGGCGACCTGTCTTCTGTTGTAAAGGCGGCGGTTGCTGCCGCCGGCAAGGGTCAGACCGCCCCTTACGAGCAGGGTGTTATTGACTTGACTGACAAAAAGGCGGTTGCTGCGGCTGACCGTAAGCGGTTTGAATTTGTCAATAAGATCGTTAAAGAGGTAGAGACCCGCAAGGTTTTGACCAAAGACAGAAATTTCCAGGATAAGATCGATGCGGTGCTGACCCACCCCATCGTGGGCTTGCCTATTTTTGCAGTTGTCATGTTCCTGGTGTTCCAGATCAGCCAGGCATGGCTTGGCGCTTGGATCGCCGAGGGATACGAGTTCGAAAACGGCACGGTTATCCCCGGTCTTGTGACCCTGATCGATGCCTTTAAGGAATGGGTCATTGGACTTTTGGAGGGCGCAGGCGCAAATGCGTTCCTTACTGCGCTGCTGACCGAAGGTATTATCGGCGGCGTCAGCGCTGTGGTTGGCTTCCTGCCGCTGGTTATGGTGATGTACTTCCTCATTGCGCTGCTGGAAGACTGCGGCTATATGGCTCGCGCCACTGTCGTTCTTGATCCGATTTTCAAGAAGGTGGGTCTTTCCGGCAAGTCCGTGATCCCCTTCGTCATCGGCACAGGCTGCGCCATTCCCGGTGTTATGGCTGCACGCACGATCCGCAATGAGCGGGAGCGTAATGCCACCGCTATGCTGACCCCCTTCATGCCCTGCGGCGCAAAGCTGCCGGTCATCGGTCTGTTTGCCGGCGCGTTTTTCGATAAGGCAAGCTGGGTGGGCACGCTGATGTACTTTGTGGGCATTGCCATTATTCTGCTGGGCGCGTTGCTGGTCAATAAGATCGCAGGTCACAAAAACCGCAAGTCCTTCTTCATCATGGAGCTGCCGGAGTATAAGCTGCCCAGCTTGAAGCGTGCTACCCTCTCCATGCTGAGCCGTGGCTGGGCATACATCGTCAAGGCAGGCACGATTATTCTGCTTTGCAACGCCATTGTTTACATCATGCAGTCCTTTAACTGGCAGCTGCAGCTGGTGGAGGAGGGCATGGAAAGCACCTCTATTCTTGCCTCCATTGCCAATCCTGTTTCCGTGCTGCTGATCCCTGTGGTGGGCGTTGCCGCATGGCAGCTGGCTGCTGCGGCAGTTACCGGCTTCATCGCCAAGGAAAATGTGGTGGGTACGCTGGCTGTTTGCTACGGCATTTCTAACCTGATCGATACCGACGCGCTGGAAATGGTGGAAGGTGCAGGCGCTGAGGTTGCTGCCATCTTCGGCATTACCAAGGCGGCGGCGCTGGCTTACTTGATGTTCAACCTCTTCACACCTCCCTGCTTCGCAGCACTGGGCGCTATGAATGCCGAGATCCGTGACCGCAAGTGGTTCTGGGGCGGTATCGCCCTGCAGCTTGGCACGGGCTACAGTGTAGGCTTCCTGGTCTACCAGGTCGGCACGCTGATCACCACCGGGAATCTGGGTGCAGGCTTCGTGGGCGGACTGATCTTCGTCCTTGCCTTTGCGGCTGTGCTTACATATTTGTGTGTCAATTCCGATAAAAAGCTGAAGGCAGAATATGCCGCAAGCGGAAAGAAATAAGCTATGAAACCTGTTGATTACATCATTATCGGTGTTCTTTTGCTGATCGTTTTGGGTGCGGGCTTCGCCATCTACAAGTCCAAAAAGAGTGGCAAAAAGTGCATCGGCTGCCCGGACAGCGGCTCCTGCTCCGGCAATTGTGCCGGCTGCAGCGGAAACTGTGGAAAGTAAGGGTTTTCCCTTTCCTGTTATATATGTGTGTGCAAAAGCGACGCTTATTAAGCGCCGCTTTTGCTATGCATCGGGAAGCTTTGCCGCTACCGCACGGTGAATTTGCATGCCGAAAAGGGAAAGGGGAATCCACAAAAGGGAAAAGGGCAGGCAGATGTGCCCCATGAAATGAAAGGGCATACTCCGGTAATCCCATACGGCATACTGCCGGTTGACCAAAAGTCCGGTGACAAGCTCCAATGCGGTGATCATAGCCGCCCCCATCATGGCTTTTCCCGCCGGCGGAATCCGGGGATAATGGCGGGCAAGAGCGCCCAGCAGCAGAAAACATACCCCGCCCAGGATAAACATACTGCCGTGGCTGCGCCCCCGCCACAGAAATTCCAGCGTCATATAAGCGGTGCCGCCGATGTAAAACAGCACCATGGTTTTCCAAATTCGCATATACATCCCTCCTGACTTGGATTATTCCCAAAAAAAGTTGAATTTTTACTTGACAAACCCCAATCTCATGTATATAATAACAAAGCTGATTTCGGCAATGTTGGAATTTTGACCATTCATGGCGGCGTAACTCAGTTGGTAGAGTACCCGGTTCATACCCGGTCTGTCACCTGTTCAAGTCAGGTCGCCGCTACCAGGCCCGTTGGTCAAGCGGTTAAGACACCGCCCTTTCACGGCGGTAACATGGGTTCGATTCCC
>JAZQHM010000038.1:0-25193 GCA_045540575.1 Faecousia sp.
GCCTACACCATGGATGAGGTGAGACTTCTGTGGAACAATCTTCCGGATGACAAGGTCGGTTGGAGCATTCGGTTGCTGCTTTGCACGGGTATGCGGTCGCAGGAATTGTTGGGACTGGAGCCTCACCACATAAAAGCAGACGGCTCGGAAATCAACATTGCCCAAGCGATGGTGATGGTGAAGGGCACTGCATCCATCGGTACACCCAAGTCCAACGACAGCTACCGTACCATACCCATTCCGGAGAGTGCACGCCAATATGCAAGGCTGCTGCGCCAGACAGAGGATAAATTCGTCTGGGAGTCTCCGAAAAAGCCGGGGCAGCCCTGCAACCCCACTTATTTCCGGAATCAGTATTACAAAGCATTGGAGACGGTTGAGGGGGTTCGCAAGCTATCACCCCACTGTTGTCGGCACACCTATGTTTCCCAGCTGCAATCGCTTGGCGTATCGATGGAGACTATCCAGAGCATGGTTGGTCACGCGGATATCGATATGACCCGACATTATTTACATGTGCAAGAGCCTAAGCGTCAAGAAGCAATTGCACTCTTTGACGAGGCTCTGAACAAAAATGGTCGGGGAGTCCACGGAAACATATTGGACTATGTGAAATCATCGTAATTCAAGAATAATTCAAGAAAAAATGTTGCGGGCAAATGGGGCGTATCGCTCGAGTTTGGGAAACCCGCATTTAAGGGGTAAAACCACCATTTTGACAAAGAAAAAGTACTGAAAACCAATGGTTTTCAGGACTCGGTGGGGGAGATAAGCGGGATCGAACCGCTGACCTCTTGAATGCCATTCAAGCGCTCTCCCAGCTGAGCTATACCCCCATATTTGTTTTGCTGTCAGACAGCTTTCGTATTATAGCAACACGTCGGGGGTTTGTCAAGAGGTAATTTTATTTTTTGCGCATTTTAGAGGACTTCAATAGCAGCAATCAAGGCGCAAACTGCCGCTTCCAAGGGCAGAGAGGGAGTGCCTTGCTCCGGCAGATAGGGGATATGGATAAAGCCGACCTTTACCTGTGTGCCGGCATAATGGTGCAGCAGAGAATAGAGGGTATCGTTACAAACAAAGACGCCGGCGCTATTGGAAACGGTTGCTGGAATCTGTTGCGTGCGGATGCTTTCTGCCATCTTTTCTACCGGAACAGTGGTGAAATAAGCGGCAGGCCCGTCTACTGCGACGAATTCGCCCCGAGGTTGATTGCCTGCATTATCAGAGATGCGGGCATCGCGGATGTTAACTGCGATGCGCTCCGGTGTAATGGCGGCTCTGCCACCGGCTTGCCCGACACACAAGATCACATCTGGGATATAGGTGGCTGCCTGCTCAAGAATTTTTTGGGCGGCAAGACTGAAAACGGTGGGAATTTGAAGTTTACATAACGCGTACTCGCCGACGGTGTCCGGCAGTCTGCGAACGGCTTCCCAAGAAGGGTTGACGGTTTCACCGCCAAATGGGTCGAAACCGGTGATCAGTAGTTTTTTCATAGGAATCACCCCTTTGTGCCTATTATAGAGGGGTCGTGTTGAAAAAGCAAGTAGATAAAAGAACCGGGAGAGATCTCCCGGTTCTTTGCATGTTAGGACTTTTTCTTAAACTTGATGAAATAGAATGCTCCGCCTGCGCCTGCGAAAACAATAGTCACAGCGATGACCGCGATCACAATAGTGGAAGTGTTGTCCGGTGTTTCCTCGTTGCCCGGTGCAGGTTCTGTTTCCTGCTGTGTTGCTTGTGTAGTTATTTCTGTCGCTATTTCTGTGATTGGCTCGGTTATTAGTTCGGTCACATCGGTTGCCGGCTCAGTGGGAGCTGCGGTAGGAGCTTCCGTTACCGGTTCAGTGGGGGCGGCGGTGGGGGGCTCGGTTTCGCCGGTGGCTTTCGCTAAAACCTTACCGCATACGGTACAAGTCTGATCGGTGGTTGCGGTGGCGGCTGCACCGGGAGTATGTGTGGTTAACTTATCGATAGACTCGGTTTTTGTTTCGCCGCAAGTGGAACAGGTGTAGGTTTTGGTGCCTGCTTCTTTGCATGTTGCTTTCTTAGTGACCTTGCCATTATCCCAACTGTGGGAAGTTAACTTCGCGATGGATTCGGTTTTTGTTTTGCCGCAAGTGGAGCAGGTGTAGGTTTTGGTGCCTGCTTCTTTGCAGGTTGCCTTCTTTGTGACCTTGCCATCGTTCCAACTGTGGGAAGTCAGCTTTGCATTGGATTCGGTTTTTGTTTCGCCGCAGGAAGAACAGGTGTAGGTTTTGGTGCCTGCTTCTTTGCATGTTGCTTTCTTAGTGACCTTGCCGTTGTCCCAGCTATGGGAAGTCAGCTTTGCGATGGACTCGGTTTTTGTTTCGCCGCAAGTGGTGCAGGTATAGGTTTTGGTGCCTGCTTCTTTGCAGGTTGCCTTCTTTGTGACCTTGCCGTTGTCCCAGCTGTGGGAAGTCAGTTTTGCGATGGACTCGGTTTTTGTTTCGCCGCAAGTGGAGCAGGTGTATGTTTTGGTACCTGCTTCTTTGCAGGTTGCCTTCTTTGTGACCTTGCCATTATCCCAACTGTGGGAAGTCAGCTTTGCGATGGACTCGGTTTTAGTTTCATCACAAGCGGTGCAGATATAGGTGGTAATGCCGTCTTCCTTACAGGTGGCTTGCTTTGTCACTTCACCATCATTCCAGTGGTGCCCGCTATCGCAGTTGATGGCACAGTGCAGGGTGGCATAGGTTAGCGATGTGTTGCCCTCGGCGATGTTCATGGAATTCCACTGGTCTTGGCTGCCGGTAAAATATATATCACTTAAATTATAGCACCCAGAAAAAGCTTCTTTTCCGATTGTTGTGCCAGGGGATATGGTGATAGAGGTTAGACTGTCGCATGAAGCGAAAGCACACCTGCCAATGCTGTAGAGATTGTTTGGGAAAATCACACTGGTTAAGTTGTCGCAGCCACAGAAAGCATAATATTCAATTTTAGTGACGCTGTCCGGAATGGTGATGGCAGTTAAGGCTCTGCAGCCGTTGAATGCATGAGGGTCTATGGTAGTGACACTGTCTGGAATGGTGACGTTGGTCAGTTTGTCACAGCCGGCAAACAACTCATCACTAATGCTTGTGATACCGTTTGGAATTGCTATATTCTCTATATTGGTTGAAACAAATGCACGTTCACCAATGCTTGTAACACTGCTCGGAATATTGATAGAGACTAGGCTATTGCACCAACTGAAAGCGTAATCGCCAATGCTTGCAATGCTGTCTGGAAGGGTTACGGTTAATAAGTCCTGGCAATCCTGAAATGCATACTCATCAATTGTTGTTACAGGATAGCCACCTAGAGAAGCGGGAACAACTAAATCGCCGGAGAGCGATCGATCGCACTTGAGGATATGGGCTTTGTTTTGCGAAATTGCATAAGTAAAAGGGCCTTCTATTGCAGCTTGTGCCTGCGTGGGAAATACCAACGCACAAACTGCTACCAATGCCAGTGCCATAAACAGTGTACAAAGTTTTTTCATGGTATTTACTCCTTAATCCGGTACCCGTTGAAGGGTATATTCATCAATATGTGCAAAAATCGATTCGGCGCTCTTGCGACAGGTTCGACGGTGCTCATAAGAACCGGCTTTTAAAATAGTGCATCCATCAGATACATAGCAAACAAAGAAGCGCTTTTTCTGCTCTTCCAATACGACATATGGGGATTCAATGGATTTTACTTGATTTTCAACAACAAATTCATGAAATGCTTTCACACCTTCTTCGCACTCTTTTTCCGATTCGTACAGCATTGATCTCGCTACCGGCTGATTGTTATTGTTGTTGGGAATCAATACATACTGCCATTGATCTCCTTGCCTTAGAATTTTATAGCCTCGCATAACAATTCCTCCCTAAAGTTAATAAGTATTTTTAGTTATTCCAAAACGATATTTCCCATAATTCGCCATTTATAAAATGATAATAACATAATAAAAACGATATTGCATGCATTATCTCTATTTATTGTTGCATACTAATTAACAGTTCTGCGGTATTCTTTTGGGGAGGGGGATGATATTATGTATGAAAATTTCGTTCGGGAACGAATTACCCAGCTTCGAATTCAAAAGGGTGTATCTGAATACAAGATGAGTTATGATCTCGGTCATAGCCGGGGTTACGTAAATAATATTTCCTCCGGCAAGGCATTGCCTTCTATGGCGGAGTTTTTCGCAATTTGTGAGTATTTTGAAATAACACCGATCGAGTTTTTTGAGCAGGGAATCAGCAATCCCCAAAAGCTCAACCATACGGTCAATGCTCTGGAAAAACTGAATGAAGAAGATTTGGATATGATATTACGGCACATTGAACGATTGCTAAAATGAGAAGCACATCCCATGGGGGGGTGTGCTTTTTGCTTATCGGTGGGTATATGTTGGTGATTGTTATTAATTGATGATCGTTTAGCGCATGGGGGGCGGGACTAGGAGTTCAGAAGCAGCCAGAGCAGCTTATCATCGGTGAAGGCAGGAGATTCATAGGCTGCGTCGAGGATGGCGTCTACATTATCTGCGCTATTTTCGATCTCTTTGGAATAAGCTTGCGCGGTTTCGATAGAGTCGCCGCCCAGGGTTTTGACCAAAAGGCAGGCAGCGACGATCATTTTCACTCTGCCAACAAGATCATAGTCGGAAACCGCCTGCAGCCAGTAGCGCGCAATGCCATAGCGAGCCATAGCGCGAATGGGCTCTGACCAGGGGGCGGGGGAAGGGGTGTTCAGACGCTGGCGCCAAGCGTCCGTAAGAATCTCAAGACCGGCATAAAAACGGGGCAGGGCAGCAGCATCAGCAGGTTTTGCCCACTCCTTGGCGGATTCCAAAGCAGTATCCGGGGCGAAGGGGGTGTATTTCTCGCCATCGACTTGCGCCTGAGCATGGTAACCATAGATTAGCAGCAGAGCAAGTGCGTGACCAATATTTGGAGTTTCCAACAGCGCGTAGGCTTCCTTACGGCTGCGAAGCAAAACCGTCATGGTGTCGGCATCGTATTCCGGCTCGCTGCCACCGGGAATTTCTTCCACAACGGGCGCAGCAGGGGGTGCGGAGAGGATCAGTTTTGCCGCTTCCGGGCAGGAAAGCTCCAGCCCCATTTCTATGAAATCACCATAGTCGTGGGTCAGCCGTGGGAATTCCCGGCAGGTTTTGCACAGCGCTTGCTCGCCCAGCTCGGCTTGAATGCGGCAAAGCCCATCGCTGCGCCACATAGGGCAGCGGCGGTTTTCGATGGTCATATAGGTTTCACCGTCTTCGTCCTTCAGCACCTGGCGCAGTTTATCCCCCAACTCGCCGGGGAGGCTGCGGTAATATGCGGCGGATTCCGAATCCACCTGCACATCCCATTCCTTGCAGCAGCTGTCTGGACACCTATCTGCGATGCAGCGGAAACGGTCAAAATAAGAAGGTTTGATAATTTGCATATATGCTCCTAAAAAACAGACGCATACGGTCTTCGTATGCGTCTGATCGTTTTATTCCTCTGTGTCCTCGGGGCGGATGGTTGCCATGATGGAAGCTGCGTCCTTTAAGGATGCTTTGCTGGTCTCAATGGCGCTCTGCAGCTGGGCAAGCTGCTCCTTAACGGAGTCTGCCATGGTTTCGAGGCGACCTGCGGCATCATCTACCAGCGCGGTGGCATCTGCCAAGGTGCCGGTGGCCTGGCGGTAGATCTGCTCAGCCCGCTCACGGGCATTACGCTCAGTGCGCTCAGCGCGGCGGTAAGCCTCCAGCTCGGCTTCTGTGAAATTCTGAATGCCGGGCTCGCTGGCAGCTGTTTCTGCCGGCACACCGGCTTGTGCGCGCTCCAGCTGCTGGCGCAGGAACTCCACTTCAGAGGTCAGCTGATTGACCTGATCGGTGTGCTTGTTATTTAAGTATTCGATATAGCGCACCACATCTTCGCGGTTAAATCCGCCAAGGGCGCTGCGGAAACGATGGGTTTCGGCCATAAAAAATGCCTCCTCAAAGCCATGTTTTTCTGAATTATATCACAAGATTTCCGGAAAAACAACTGTTTTTCTGATTTTTGGACAAAGAAAAAGGCTGCCACAGAGGGCAGCCTTAAAAAACGAAATTACTTCTTGTTCTTCTTGATCAGCTTTACGATGGGCTCGGAAAGCGTCACCAGAGAGCAAACCATAACAAGAGCAGCAGCAACCAGGTGCAGAATCCAGTTCTGACCAATCTGCAGACCGGGGGTGGTCAAATAGCCAAAGAAAGCGATAGCGCTACCGGCAAGAGGAATAAGAGAAACCCAGGGGTTTGCACCGGTCTTAAGGATAAAGATGATGCCGAGGATGGTGCTGACGAGGATTGCAATGTTGGGCAAAATCACCTGAGCAATTTCATAATCTCTGCCGTACAGATCCTTCATGACGCCCTTGGTGATCTCCTTGTGATGGTCGGGGAACCAAACATAATCGCTGGCGGAGGTGGTGCCAGACTCACAGCCGGGGCACTCAAAGAAAGGCATAAACTGGGTAGCCAGCAGCAAAAGCATAAGTACAATACAGATGTAGCTGGAAATCCGTCCGTAAGAAATGTTACTCTTTTTCACGTTGATTTGCTCCTTTCAAAAGCGAAAAGCTAAATGGAATGCAATAATTATACCCGTTTAGTAAAGCTAAGTCAAGAGGGAGCAGCCTAAAATGTATAAAAATGTAGAATTATAACAGCACAAATTTGATGAGTGGGGCGGGTGACGAGGCTCGTTTGCATTTTCTGCTTTGCAGAAAATAATTGTTCGGCTCCGTCAAGCCGTCGCCGGCGGCGCTCATCCGCGCCGCATTTAAATCTTTCGAGCCTCTACCGCCTTTTCCATAAAAAAAGAACCACACTTTTGTGTGGTTCTTTTTTTATGGAGCGGGTGACGAGGCTCGAACTCGCTACCTCCACCTTGGCAAGGTGGCGCTCTACCGGATGAGCTACACCCGCGGAACAAAATGTATTATAGCACCAATTTCGAAATTGTCAATACATTTTTTCCTATATTTTTTATTCATTTGTTTCGGACTCAATCGGCACGCCGCAGACGGGGTAAGCGGAATAATCCCACACATATCCGTCCATTTCTTTGTCGGTTTGCTCCGCGTAAGCGTTATTGCTACTGCACTGCAGCAGGTCCACATGATAATAGGTATCCTCGTTTCGGATGATGTTCCAGTACCAGGCTTCTCCGTTACGCGTACCGCCTACGGTGATACATTCCAGACCTGCCTGCCGGCACATGGCACTGTAGACCGTGGCAAATGCCTTGGCATCGCCCACACCGTGGATCAGCAGACTGTATGCAGGTGTGAGGGAGGTTTCCAGCGTATAGTTTTCAAAGCGCTCCATTAAAAATGCATACAGCTGAGAGAATTTCTCCCGGGTTTCGCCATCACCGCTGACATACAGCTTTGCTGCGGCAAACATGGGACTTACCTGAGTTTGCATGGCGCGTAGGGCGTCTCTGCTGCTCTGATAGGTAAACTTACATTCAATAACACGTGCCTTGCCACTTTCGGGATAGACATTAACTGCACATTCCGGGGTTTCCATCACGGATTCGGGGAAGAGGGCGGCATAATCTTCTATCCACTGGACAAGGTCGGTAGATTCGTAATTGTCCACATACAGCACCACACCGGTGTTATGCTTGTTAAGCTCCAACGAAATGCGATATTTGGCATTTTCCATATCCGTCACCTTGCGGATATTTTGAATCTGGGGCTTATCATGGATGTAGCTGATCTGCACAGCGATGGCATTTTGACCGGCGCTGGTGCCAAGCTCGTATTGAATATTATCCACCGCATAGGCAGTAATGGGATCGTTTTGCATGGTTTGCCGGATGGCATGCTTGATGTCGGTATCCACATTTGCCTGATCATACTGGGCAACGGAAATCACACCGTTTTCAATGCCATTGCTGGTCATTGCCTGCAGAGCGCTGCAAAGCTGCTCGTAATTGGTTGCGGAAACGGTTTCGTTATCTACTGCACTGGTGGGTTCTTCGTGGGGCGTTATGCTGACATAGTGACCGTCAAACATATTGGCACAGCCCGAAAAACACAGACATGCCAAAAGGCACAATGTGATGATTCTTTTCATAACACCCCTCCTCTTTACAAAGAGTCCTTGGAATAACGACCGAAGCCTTCGCCCAGTACCTGGTGGGCTTCCTGTACGACGATAAATGCGTTGGGATCGATTTCCACTACCAGCCGTTTCAGTTCGGCGATCTGCTGCTTTTTAACCACGGTGAAAATGACTTCCCGGGGTTTGTGGCTGTAAGAGCCTTCTGCGTGCAGGTAGGTGGCGCCCCGGTCCAAATCCTCCATAATCACCTTGGCAACCGCCTCGTGGTGCTCTGATACGATCATAACTGCCTTGGAGTAGTCGAACCGGTAAACCACCGCGTCAATGACCTGACCGGTGACAAAAATAGTCACGCCGCTATAAAGTGCCCGGGAAATATCGCCAAAGACGATGCCGGTCAAAACGGCTATAACAAAATCAAAGCAGATGGTGATGGTGCCGATGGGTACATGCTGCATTTTCATCTTCAAAAGCCGCACGATGATGTCAGAGCCACCGGTGGATGCGCCGGCGGAGAATATCATGCCAAGACCAACACCGCCCATTACGCCACCGTAGAGGGCGGCGAGCAAGGGATCCGTTTTGATTGCCGGCAGAAAAGCGAAAAGCTCCAGAGAAATCGTCAAGGATGCCATACCCAACAGCGATCCCCAGAAAAACCGTTTGCCGATCTTTAGTCCGCCAATGGCGAAAAGGGGAAGATTCAAAAGCGCAGTAATAAGACCTACGGAGCCAACCCCCAAAGCCTGCACAAGAATCTGGGCAAGACCGGAAATGCCGCCGGCATTGAGGTCGTTGGGACCGAGGAACAGATTAAAGCTGATGGAAAACAGGACAGGACCTGCAACGACACGCAAAAACCAAAAAACTTTTTTCATAGTATCCTCCGGTTATCAAACTTCAAAGCTGATCTGCTTTTCCGGAGCATCCTCCTCTTTCAAAAGCGCACCTGCAGAGGGCAGCGTTCTGGTACGGTAGCGGCTTTGGTTGACGATGCCGCACTCGGAAACCCGTACCGCATGGCTGACAGCAGCCTTCTTTTTAATGGACATGACGCCAACGCCCTGGGTGTTGCGGGTAGTCTTGGGCAGAAGCTGGGCAGTGGAGAAGATAACGGCTCTGCCGTCTGTGGAATAGACGGCTACCTGTTCGTCGGTCTGCATAGCCATGGCGGTCTTGAGAGGACTCTTGTCGCTATAGGCACCGGTGAGTTTTTTGCGGTTGGTCTTGGTTTCGTAGGCGCTCAGCGGCACCTTGGCAACCTTACCGCTTTCGAAGAAGAACAGCACGAAGCCCTTATAATCCCCGGGCAGAAGCACCTGAACCACTTTCTCTTCGGCATCAAAGCCCAGCTTCTGAGGCAGATAATCACCCAGAAGAGATGCTTTGGAATCCTCAAAATCGCTAAGGCGGGACTTGTAGCACTGGAATTTATCGGTAAACACCAAAATTTCTGCCTTATTGGTGGTTTCCACAGAGAAGGCAAGGCTGTCGCCCTCTTTGAATTTCTGCTCGCCGCTCATGCGCAGAGTCTGGTTAAGAGAAGCGGCGGTGATCTTCTTGAGGTAGCCTTCCTTGGAAACGAAGAGGGTCACGGGATAGTCGGGTGTATCATCTTCCTCTTCCTCAGGCTCCATGTCAGCAGCGCTGTAGATGATCTCCGTCTTTCTGCTCTGACCGAACTTCTCGCTGACAGCTTTCAGCTCGGAAATGATGACTTTTTGCAGCTTGCTGTGGCTCTTAAGGGTGGAATTGAGGTCCGCGATCTCCTTTTCCAGCTCCGAAATGGCTTTGGTCTGCTTTAAGATATATTCTTTGTTGATATTGCGCAGTTTAATCTCCGCAACATAATTTGCCTGAATTTCATCGATACCGAAGCCAATCATCAAATTGGGGATAACTTCGCTTTCCAGTTCAGTTTCCCGGATGATGCGGATTGCCTTGTCGATGTCTAAGAGGATTCGCTCCAAGCCTTTCAGCAGGTGCAGCCGGTCTTCCTTTTTCTGGATCTGGAAGTAGATCCGGCGCATGACGCAACCCGTCCGCCATGCGGTCCACTCCTCCAGAATTTCGCCGACACCCATAACCCGGGGATTGCCGCCGATGAGGATGTTGAAATTACAGGCGAAGCTGTCCTGCAACGCGGTCTGTCGGAATAGCTTTTGCATCAGCTTTTCCGGCTCAACGCCCCGCTTCAGGTCAATGGTGATCTTCAGACCGTTCAGATCGGTCTCGTCACGCATGTCCTGAATTTCCCGTATCTTGCCTACCTTGATCAGTTCTGCCACCTTGTCCATGATGACTTCGATGGTGGTGGAGTAGGGGATCTCGTAGATCTCGATGCGGTTGCCGTCCTTCTGATAGCGCCACTTTGCCCGCAGCTTAAAGCTGCCGCGACCGGTGGAGTAGATCTCGCGGGTGGTGGCTTCGTCAAACAGCAGCTCTGCGCCGGTGGAAAAGTCCGGACCGGGCAGGGTCTCCAAAATATCGTGATCGGGATTCTCCATCAAAGCAATGGCGGTATCACACACCTCTTTTAAGTTAAAAGAGCAGATGTTGGATGCCATGCCGACGGCAATACCCAGATTGGGATTGATCAGAATGTTGGGGAATGTGGTGGGAAGCAGGACAGGCTCTTTCAGCGAGCCGTCGTAGTTGTCCACCATATCCACGGTGTCGGAATCAATATCCCGGAAAAGCTCGCCGCAAATGGGATCCAGCTTTGCTTCCGTATACCGGTGGGCAGCATATGCCATATCCCGGGAGTAGACCTTACCGAAGTTACCCTTGGAGTCCACAAAGGGGTGCAGCAGGGTTTCGTTACCTTTGGCAAGACGCACCATGGTCTCGTAAATGGCGGCATCGCCGTGGGGGTTTAAGCGCATGGTCTGACCGACGATGTTGGCAGACTTGGTACGACCGCCTTTCAATAGTCCCATTTTGTACATGGTGTACAGCAGCTTACGGTGGGAAGGCTTGAAGCCGTCGATCTCCGGGATGGCCCGGGATACGATCACCGACATGGCATAGGGCATATAGTTGATCTCCAATGTTTCGGAGATCGCCTGCTCAGTGGTAGAGCCGACTAAGCCCATAATGCCGTCGGTATTGATTTTTTTCTTATTCTGTTCCGGTTCTTTTTTCTTACGTGCCATAGTGCACCTCTCTTAGGAAATATCAGCCAGTTCCAGATACTTGGCGCCGTTTTCCGCGATGAAATTCTTTCTTTCGTTCAACGCGTCGCCCAGCAGCACATCAAAATAGTGGCTGGTGCGCTCGGCATCCTCCGGCATGACCTTGATGAGCCGGCGGGTTTCGGGGTTCATGGTGGTCATCCACATCATTTCGGGATCGTTTTCACCAAGACCCTTGGAGCGCTGAATGCTATCGGGCTTTTTATCCTCCAGATCCTCATGGAGGATCTTTGCCTTTTCTGCTTCGTTGTAGGCGAACCAGGTCTTGCCCTTATAGCTGATCTCAAACAGGGGGGACTCTGCGATATACACATAGCCGTCCCGAATGAGGGTGGGGCAGAGTCGGTAAAGCATAGTAAGGATCAGCGTGCGGATCTGGAAGCCGTCCACGTCCGCGTCGGTACAGATAACGACCTTGTTCCAACGCAGGTTGTCGATATCAAAGGAGGAAAGCTCCTTCGCTTTTTTGCCCTGGACTTCCACGCCGCAGCCCAAAACTTTCATAAGGTCGGTGATGATGGGGGAGGCGAAGATCTTGGAGTAGTGTGCCTTTAAGCAGTTGAGGATCTTGCCACGAACGGGCATGATGCCCTGGAATTCCGCGTCACGGCTCAGCTTGACGCTGCCCAATGCGGAGTCGCCCTCCACGATATAGAGCTCTCGCACAGCGGTATCTCTGCTGCGGCAATCTACGAATTTCTGAACGCGGTTGGCAATGTCCAGCTTGGTGGTCAGCTGCTTTTTCATGTTGGACTTGGTTTTTTCAGCGGATTCTCTTGCCCGCTTGTTCACAAGAATCTGATCGGCAGCCCGATCGGCTTCCTGCTTGTTTTCGATAAACCAAACCTGCAGCTGTTCTTTGAAGAAGTTGGTCATTGCCTCCTGGGTAAATTTGGAGTTGACGCTCTTTTTGGTCTGGTTTTCAAAGCAGCCGATGGTGGAGAAACAGTTGGTCACCAGCACAAGGCTGTCCTGAATGTCCTGGAAGAGAATTTTATTCTCGTTTTTCGTATACTTATTGTTGTCGCGCAGGTACTTATCAAATGCTGCGGTAAAACCAAGGCGCACCGCCCGGTCAGGGCTGCCGCCGTATTCCAGCCAGGAGGAGTTGTGGTAATACTCGATATGGTTGACCTGCTTGCTGAAGCAGAAAGAGGTTGTGATCTTCAGTTTCATTTCCGGGCGGTTTTCCGCATCGCGACCACGGCGCTCGGTTTCCCAGAACACAGGCATGGTGAAAGCGTTGTCGCCCACCATTTCTTCGATATACTGCTTGATGCCGTCAGCGTAGCAGAATTCTTCCTCTTCAAACTTCTTGCCCACCTGATTGCGGAATTTGAAGGTGATGCCCTTGTTCACAACCGCCTGCCGGCGCAGCACATCCCGGTAGTATTCCACGGGAATGTTGATGTCGGTAAACACCTGCTTGTCCGGTCTCCAGTGGAACACAGAGCCGGTCTTTCTACCCCGGTCAGTGGGTTCTTTCTTCAAGCCGCCCTTGTTTCTGCCCTTTTCGAAGTGCAGATCGTAGCGGAAACCGTCACGGCGGATGGTGGCATCGAAAAATTCAGATGCAAACTGGGTGGCGCAGGAGCCAAGACCGTTCAAGCCCAAGCTATATTCATAGTTTTCGCCGTTTTCACCGTACTTGCCGCCGGCATACATTTCGCAGAAAACCAGCTCCCAGTTGTACCGCCTTTCTTTTTCGTTGTAGTCCACGGGGCAGCCGCGACCGAAGTCCTCGACTTCAACGGAGAGGTCTTCATAACGGGTAACGATGATGGTGTCACCGTGTCCTTCTCTCGCCTCGTCGATGGCATTAGAGAGGATCTCAAATACCGCGTGCTTGCAGCCTTCCAGATCATCCGAGCCGAAAATGACAGCGGGGCGCTTACGAACGCGCTCCTCGCCTTTGAGCATGGAAATACTGGAGTTACCGTATTGTTCTTGCTTTTTTATAGCCATAGTTCATACCTGCCATACTTATCCATTTTAACTTCCTTATTATACGCAAAAAATGGAATAAAGTCAACTATCCCAAACAATATGTGCCCCCTTTCGCCAAAATCCGCCACAATCCCTTGTGGAAAACCATTTCAATTGACAAATAGAGCGCTTGGGGTTACAATACCTACATATAATTTAGTTCGAGGTGATCCTTATGGATAAGAATCTTCACATGGAAACTCTGTGCATCCAGGCGGGCTATGAGCCGAAAAACGGCGAGCCCCGGCAGATCCCCATTTATCAGAGCACTACTTTTAAGTATGCCACCTCTGAGGATATGGGTAAGCTCTTTGACCTGGAGGCTTCCGGCTATTTCTACTCCCGCCTGCAGAATCCCACCTGCGATATGGTGGCGGCAAAGATCGCAGCCATGGAGGGCGGCACTGCCGCTATGCTTACAGGCTCCGGTCAGGCGGCAAATTTCTATGCCATGTTCAATATCGCTTCCTGCGGTGACCATATCGTGGCAAGCACTGCAATATACGGCGGCACATTTAACCTCATGAGCGTTACCATGAAGCGCATGGGCATCGATGTTACCTTCGTCGATCCCGATTGCACGGAAGAGGAGCTGCAAGCTGCATTCAAGCCCAACACCAAGCTGCTGTTCGGCGAGACCATTGCCAACCCTGCGCTGAATGTGCTGGACATTGAAAAGTTTGCCAAGGTTGCCCATGCCAACGGCGTGCCGCTGATCGTGGACAATACCTTTGCTACTCCCGTCAACTGTCGTCCTTTCGAGTGGGGCGCAGACATCGTCACCCACTCTACCACCAAGTACATGGACGGTCACGCTTCCGCGGTAGGCGGCTGCATTGTTGACAGCGGCAAGTTCGACTGGACAAAATATCCCGACAAGTTCCCCGGACTTTGCACCCCCGACGACAGCTACCATGGTGTCACCTACACCGAGCGCTTCGGCTTGGAGGGCGCGTTCATCACCAAGTGTACTGCCCAGCTGATGCGCGACCTTGGTTCCATTCAGAGCCCCCAGAGCGCATACTATTTGAATCTTGGCTTGGAGAGTCTGCCTTTCCGTATGCGCCAGCATTGCGAAAACGGTCAGAAGATCGCGGAATTCCTGCAGTCTAACGAAAAGGTTGCCTGGGTCAAGTATTGCGGCTTGAAGGGCGATAAGTACTACGAGCTTGCTCAGAAATATCTGCCCAAGGGCAGTTGCGGTGTTATCTCCTTTGGCTTGAAGGGTGGACGCAAGGCTGCGGAAACCTTTATGAAGCACCTGAAATTGGGCTCTATCGAGACCCATGTGGCAGACAGCCGCACCTGCTGCCTGCATCCGGCTTCTGCAACTCACCGCCAGATGACCGATGAGCAGCTGGCAGCTGCCGGTGTGGGCGCAGACCTCATTCGTCTTTCCTGCGGTCTTGAGGATGCCGGCGATCTTATCGCCGACCTGCAGCAGGCTATCGACAAGGTGTAAACCATGCCGGATCAATACAGCCGTACCCAGTTGCTGCTGGGAGAAGAGGGCATGAAGAAGCTGAAAAATGCCCGGGTCATTCTCTTTGGCTTGGGCGGTGTCGGCGGCTATACCGCGGAAGCCCTTGCCCGCAGCGGTGTGGGGCATATGACCCTTGTGGACGATGATGCCGTCAGTCTTACCAACATAAATCGCCAGCTGTTGGCGACCCATAGTAGTATCGGAAAGCCCAAGGTAGAGGTGGCGGCAGAGCGGATTCACGACATCGACCCCAATATCGAGGTCGTTACCCACAAAACCTTTTATCTTCCGGAAACGGCGGAGCAGTTTGATTTTTCGGAGTTTGACTATGTGATCGATGCCATTGACACTGTTACCGGCAAGCTGAATCTGATTGCGCAGGCAAAAGCAGCCGGGGTGAAGGTGATCAGTTGCATGGGAACGGGCAACAAGCTGGATCCCACCGCATTTCAGGTGGCGGACATTTCCAAAACCTCCGGTTGCGCTTTGGCAAGAATCATGCGCAAGGAATGTGCAAAACGGGGACTGAAGGGCGTGAAGGTGGTCTATTCCAAGGAGCTGCCTATTGAGCAGGATACTTCCGTGGAAATCGAGCCCCAGCGGGAAGGCTCCAGCCGCCGGTCGACTCCCGGCTCGGTTGCCTTTGTGCCGGCTGTGGCGGGACTTATTATGGCAGGCGAAGTGATCAAAGACTTAATCAAATAAAATAATCACCCACATTTGTGGGTGATTTTTTTATAGCTTATGGAAAATCGGTTTCCGGTCTTCAAAGGTGCAGACATAGCCAAAAATATCGTTTACGATCTTACATGCTTCATGCATATATTGACCGACCCGGTCGGAGGTGTGGGCATCAGAGCCTACAGTAACGATCTCGCCGCCCAGTTCCTTAAACCGTTGCAAAAATTCTTTCGACGGTAGAAAATCGCCGCAGCGGTCCACACCGCTGGAGTTGATCTCCATGCCTTTTCCCTTGGAAGCAAGGGTCTTGAGAATCTCGTCAAACAGCTCTTTGTGCCATGCGTAGGGGATCAGCCGGTTGGTGGGGTTTGCCCAGGCTTTGCAGATATAGGTAAGGTGACCCAGAACATCAAAGTCATCGTGGGCTTTCACCGCCTCCAGCGTGGCTTCTAGATACCGAAGCTCGGCATATTCCTTGGTTTTTCCTTCCCAGTACTGATCATAGTAAGGATCCCAGTTGTCCACATAATGCATAGAGCCGATGACAAAATCAAAGTGCCGCTGGCTTAAGTACCATTTTAAAAGCGCCTGATTGTCAGACAGCATGCCGAATTCAAAGCCCCGGCGGATCTTCAGCCCCGGCATTTCAAAGCCATCGTAGGCGGCATTGTAGCTTTCAATGGTGAATCTGTTTTGGGGACCACCTTTGGGATCATCGTCCACATGGTCGGTAAAGCAGATCTCCTTAAGACCTGCTTTTATGGCGGCCTTCGCCAGCATTTCGGGGGTATCTTCTGCGTCAAAGGATACCAGCGAATGCATATGGTAATCAAACATTTTCTATTTCCTCCCAAAATTGCCGAAAGGCTGTGGGCAGTGCGGCAGACCTGCGAATTTCAGCGGCGGTCAGCCATGTAAAATCGCCTTTTGGCTCGGTTACTTCCAAATAAATGCCCTGCATTTCCCAGCGGATGTGGGTAAAAATGTGCTGCCGCGTCACTTGGCGCAGTACATCCCGGGGGATGAGCCCTTTTTCCTGCACCCATTGCAGCGCGTCCTCCATTTTTAGCGTTCCCGTAGTGTTGGGAAACTGCCACAATCCTGCCAAAAGCCCCTTGTTTGGGCGCTTTTCCAAGGCATACAGCCCGTCGCAGGACAAAATGAAAACCGTCTTTTCTTCCACTTTTTTGCCCTTTTTCGGAAGCTTTACAGGGAAATTCTCCGCTGTGCCGTGAATTGCGCCGCCGCAAAAGGCTTTGCATGGGCAATTGTTACAGTCGGGTTTCCGGTTTGGACCGCAGACAGTAGCTCCCAGCTCCATGAGTGCCTGGGTAAAATCCCCGGCATCTTCCGGATACACCGCGGTAAGCTTTTGTTCCACCTGCTTTTTGTAGGCAGGAAGATCGATGGGAGTGGCATCTTCCGTCAGCCGGGAAATCACCCGCAAAACATTGCCGTCCACCGCCGGCGTGGGCTGATTAAAGGCAATGGAGCAGATGGCTCCGGCGGTATAGCTGCCAATTCCCGGCAAGGCAAGGACGTCGGCATGTTTTTGGGGGAACACACCGCCGTGGCTTTTCACGATGATTCCGGCAGCCTTTTTGAGATTGCGCACTCGGCTGTAGTAGCCAAGACCTTCCCAAAGCTTGTGAAGCTTGTCGTCGTCGCAATCAGCCAAGCTTTCAATGGTGGGAAGTGCCCCGAGAAAACGGGTATAGTAGCCCTTCACAGCCTCCACGCGGGTCTGCTGCAGCATGATTTCCGACAGCCAGATGTGGTAAGGCTCTTTATCTTGCCGCCAGGGAAGGTCTCTGCGGTTTTTTTTGTACCATGGTAAAAGCGCAGCAGGCAGCTGTTTCAGACTATTCATTTCGCCACCTCCTTGCAGGTGTATTTTACAACAAAATACTGCTTCCGTCAAGAAAAGCCGGGGCGGATAAGCATCCACCCCGGCAGGGAGTATTTAAATACCGAAAATCTTTGCGGAGTTGTCGTAGAAAATCTTTTGCACAGCGTCCTTACCCAGCCCCAAAGTTTCGCATGCCCGTTTGCAGGACAGAATCTCTTCGTAGATAAAGAAGGTGATCTTGTCAGCTTCCGGATAGTCGATTTCACGCATATGAGGGTCAGAGGACACATCGCCCAGACTACCCATAGGAATCTCATTGATGTAGAAACCGTTTTCCACAGTCCGTCTTGCTTTCATGCGGAAGATAGGGAAGTCCGTGCCGTAGATAAAGCGATCCTCGCCGTAAAGCTCCAGCACCTTTTCCATAACAAACTGGTTGGTGTTGGCAGTGAAATCCCAAATGGTTTTCTCGGAATTTTTGAGATAATCCAGCGCATCGCCCAGATCCTCATTGGAGTAGGCTCTGCCTAAATGGGCAACGATCAACTTGATGTTGGGGTATTTTTGCTCGATCTCCAGCAGCTGCATGTAGTTGACCGGATCTGCCAGCCGCTTGGGGCGGGCAATGTGGATCTGCACCACCCAACCGTATTTATCCGCCAGGGCAAGATGCTCGTGGGGCAGGAAATCGTAGATGCGGATCTCATTGTTGGGGATATAAGAAGGCGCAAACTGCAGATATACCTTCAGTCCCTTGAAGCAGGGATTTGCCAAAACAGCGCGTTCAACAGACTCGGCACTTTGACTGGGATGGGAAATGTACAAAGCCGGGAAATTGTACTTATTGGCACTCTGAGCAACATAAGCGTTGTTTTTTTTCAGATCGATAGTAACCATTGGCTGACCATAAAGCACGGAAATGACATTTTTATCCGGGAAGAGCAGCCAGTTGGTCTCAATCAAATCCTCTACAGGGTTGTCTTTTGCCACCATGTTGGGCCAGGCGCAGCTTCTTGACGCATTGTCCTCGCAGAAATGATTCTGCTCGTCCAGCCAAATGTGGGTGTGGCAGTCGATAAAGGTCTTCGGGAGAAAATCCTTCAGATGCTCCCGATAAAATTCCATATCATAGGCTTTTACGGAAAAAATACTCATAGGAACACCTCCTATTATTCACCGATGATCATAACCTGCACAGTTCTGGTTCTGCCCCGGGTTTGATCCCAGTCGATAAAGTGGATGCGACCGAATTCGCCAAGATCCATTTCACCGTCTACAGCGACGATGGTCACATTGCGTCCGATAACGGAAGAGCGCAGGTGGGCATCGGTATTGTGGCAGCCGAAGTTATCTTCGCCATGCTCTTCAGCGAATACCAGCGCCTTGGGACCGGGATGCAGATACTGACCTTCGTAGCGACAGGTGGGCATCCACTCTTCAAAAGCGTTTACCAGATCCTGCTGCAGGGTCTCCAGACCGGTCATGGACATATCAAATGCACACTCCTGGGTGATGACGGAGCAGGTGGTGTGGTGAGAATAGACGACTACAATGCCGTCCTTCATCTTGGAGGCAGCGAAAATTTCCTTTACCTTGTCGGTCACATCGTGGAAAGAAACTGCGCGGTGGCGGGATTCCAGTTTAAAAGATTCCTTGTAGATCATTTTTTAACCCTCCTGCTTTTTCAGATCGTCTGCTGCCCGGCGGGTGGCGGCGATCATTTCGTCGATCATGGCGATGGGGTCTGCGGCATTCATGATGCCGGAGGCTGCGCCGGCAGCTTCAGAGCCTGCCATGATGAAGTCGTAAACCTGCTGACCATTGGTGATGCCGGCAGCCTGCTCCACCATGATGTCGGGATAGATCTCTTTGATGACCTTGATAGAGTCCTTAACGTATGCCATGGGGCTGACACCGTTGCCGCCGCCGATAATCTCGGAGGGCTCGGGGTTGATGATGTCGGGGTGCAGCTGGGCGATGGCTTTTGCTTCTGCCAAAGTATCTGCGCAGGCGAAAACCAGCATATCCAGCTCTCTTGCCCGGTCGATAACAGCCTTCATCTGGGGCAGGCTCATGGGCTTTTCGCAGTGGTTGATCACCACACCCTGAGCGCCGGCTGCCTTCAGACCCTCGGGCAGGATGTCTGCCATGCCGCGACCGGGACGCAGAGTATCCATATAAGGAGCAAGGACGATCAGCCGCTTGGTATTCTCACACACTCTACGAATCTCAATGGGAGAGCAGATAAACAGCACATCAATATCGTACTTTTCCGCTGCTTTATCTGCAGCAATGGCATACTCCAAAAGGGTATCGCCGTATACATAGTTCTTTGTTCCCACTTCGAAATAGGGAACACGAATGGTAGGTTTCATAATTACATCGCTCCTTATTATGTATCTTCCAAGGCTTTTGCCTTGCGTTTGTATGTGCTTAGCAGCTGCCGAAATTTTTGGGCAGCAGTGGGGTCGGGATAGACCGTTCGCGCGTTTACCGCAAAGGCTTTGCAGCCTTGTGCAGCGGATTCATAAAGACCTACGCCCATGCCCGCCAAAATAGCCGCGCCTACGCAGGCAAGATCCGGCAATTCCGGAATCCTTATGGGATAGCCGGAGATGTCTGCCAGCAGCTGAGTCCAAAGCTTGCTTTTGGATGCGCCGCCGGATAGGATCAACCCGTCTTTGGAGGGCTTGGCATGAAAGGCTTCCATCATCCACACGATCTGGAAGACAACACCCTCCATTACCGCCCGGATGAGGTGGAATTTGTTGTGGCTTAAATCTAAGCCCGTAAAGGTTGCCTTGGTCAGTTCTTTTTCGTCAGAGGAAATTCCGGAGAAGGGGTAGAAGAACAAGCCCTCTTCTGCTGCTTTGTACTTTGCCGCCTCCTCGTTGATTTCTTCATAGCTGAGCAGCTCGTTTTCCGTAGACAGCACCTTTTGGCGAATCCAGTCCAGGCACACACCACCGGAGGAAAGAGAACGCAGGCTGCCCCATTTTCCGGGCACAGCAGACACAGATTGGCTCAGCCCCGAATCGAAATCCGCTTCATTGCGGATGCAGGTGACTACCCAGCAAGTTCCGGAGCCGATCAGAATATCGCCGTCATTCACAGCACCTGCGCCCAGCGCCACAGCGTACTGGTCATGGGCGCCGGCTACAAGCACGCAGTTTTCGGTTAAGCCCAATTCTGCTGCTGCGCCTGCCGTTAAGTGACCGATGACCGTTCCCGAGGGAATGATTTTGGGAAGCTTGTCTTCCGTGATACCGGAAAATTGCAAAATCTCCGGGTCATAGCGCTTTTGGGTGATGTTTCCTAACTGGTTAATGCCGATGTTAGAGGGGTCCAACGCGGCAATGCCGGTCATTTTGTAAGCAATGTAGTCCGGAACAGATAAGAACATAGCTGTTTTTTGGAAATTTTCCGGCTCATTGTCCTTCATCCAGCGGATCTGCATGGCATTCATGCCGCTAAACAAATGCCAGCCGGTTTTCCGGTACATGGCATCGGCGCCGAATGCTTCTGCAAACTGCTGCTTTTGGGTTTCACAGCGGCTGTCGTTCCATACCATCGCCGGGCGGACGGGTTGATACTTGTCATCCACCGGTACGGTGGTGCCGCCCTGCACGCTTAAGCTGATGGCAACCACATTTTGATTTCCATCGCAAACCTTGCGCACCGTGTCCACAACAGCCTGCCACCAATCCAGCGGGTTTTGCTCAGACCAGCCCACATGGGGTGTTTGGGTGGGGTAGCCTTGATAGGCATGGGCGATGCAGCTGCCGTCCTGCGTAAAAAGCATGGTCTTTGTGCCGGTCGTGCCCACATCAATGCCCAGCAGATATTTCTTCATATCACGAGCCTCCTGCATTACATCACCACCGGCTGACCTTCCAGGAATACGGATTTTACATGAATCATATCGTCTATGATAATGATATTTGCCTTTTTGCCCGGCTCAAGGCTGCCGATTTCGTCATCGAGCCCCAAAAGCCTTGCGGGATTCAAGGTAGCCATGCGGATGGCATGGCAAAGACCGTAGCCGCTGTGCGCCATCAGATTCCGACAGGCGTTGTCAAGGGTCAAACGGCTACCGGCAAGATGTCCCTCGTAATCGTAGTTTAAATCCGGACCAAAGAGGATACCCTCGGCTTCGTTGTTGGTAAAGTGATCCTTGTCTGCCATATGGTCGGTGATCAGAATGATTCGCTCCACACCCTTGGTGCGGACTACCATGCGGATCAGTTCCGGGTCCACATGGATTCCGTTTTCGTCGCAGATCAGCTCCACATAAATGTCGGGATCGTAGAGGGCAAATTCGTCGCAGCCGGCACCCATGGTGCCCTGGGCGCGTCCGGGTGCTTTGCCGGAATCGTTGTGGTGGGTCTGCAGCTTTAGACCGTACTTTTTCACCTTGCGGCATTGGGCAGCTGTAGCGAAGGAATGACCCATGGTAAAGATGGCATTGGGGTCAGCCTGCTTTACTGCTGCCATAAAACCCTCAATTCCCGGACGTGCCGGGTCGATAGCCCAAATCTTTGCAAAGCCAGCCATGGCGGAAAGCAGGGGCGCGTATTCCGTTTCGTCGATGTCGCCGCCCCAAAGGATGTACTTTTGATTGCTGCCGAAGCCACCCATGTAAGGTCCTTCCATGTAAAGACCGGCAATGGCTTTGCCCGCAGGCGTTTGCATGGTCTGCTTTACTTTTTCAAGACCTTCCAGCATCTGCTCACAGGTCAGATTGCAGTAGAAGGTGGGCAGCACCGTTGTCTGTCCGTGCTGCAGGAAAAATTCGCAGCAATGCAGCGGATCTTCGTGGAAGAGGTAGTCACAGCCGCCGTGGTTGTGGATGTCCACAAGACCTGGGGCGGCATACTGTCCGCCGGCATCGATGATCTCGGCATCTTCCGCAATGGTGACCTCGGAAGCTTTGCCGACTTGTAAAATGACACCATTTTCAAAGGTAATCGCGCCGTCGTAGATAATGCTGTCTTCCAGTATCAGCTTTGTGTTGATAATTGCAGTCATGGTGATTCCTCCTCGTAAGGATTCTCCATTTTTACAGATCCTTGTCTTCGATTCCGCAGTGCCAGCTGGCAAAGGGCTTTGCGATGGCTTCGGAAACATAGCAGGTGCCCTTTCCAAGACGCATGATGGATGCGGGGCATTCCATGGAGATAGGTCCGTACAGCTCCAGGCGGGAGACCATTCTCTGCCAGGAGGTGCCATCGGGGTTAACGAAGTTGTGCAGCTCTACACGCTCCTTGGCATGCATTACATCCCGGGGACCGATGGTGGCAGAACGGGGAGGTACTGCCCAAACGTCACCGGAGCCGCCCATGGGGGAGAAGAGTGCATTTTCGCAAACGGTCAGAGGCACCTGGGTTGCGATTCTGGAGCCCAGAGTCAGGAATTCTTCCAAAGAATCGGCGGCAAATTCTGCGCAGCGGGGGTCAATGAATGCGGTGTGGCCGGGCCAGCCGGTAGCAGAATAAATGACGTCAACGCCACCGCCGGTGATCTCGTCGATCATGTCGGAGTAGACATTGTTGCCCTTGTTATCGTTGTTAAGGGTGTGCCAGTGGTCTTCACTGGGGCGCAGATCTTCCCGGATACGACCGTAGAAATGGTTCATGAAGGAGTAGCCCAAGCCTGCACCGTAGGTCAGAGGAGCAACATTGCCATCCTCGTCAGCCCACTCGTCCATGGCAAAAGCATGGACATTCCGGGCAGAAACATTGAATTTATTGAGCATATTGGCAACTGCGCTGTATGCGCCGGGCCACTGGTTGGGGCAGATCATGGAGAAGGGCTTGTCTTCCAGATCACTCATGAGAATGCGGTAGAACATATCCTGTACCATATGCAGCGTGGGGTCGATGACCACCTTTACGGAGTAGCCGTTTTCGTTGGTATACTCCATATCTTCGCGCTTGATGTTGCGCACCCGCTCCAGCTCTTCCAGAGGCAGCTCGCTGTGGGGCAGCCATGCGGCAGGCTTAAACTTGAATTCATCATAAAGTCCCATAATAAAACCCTCTTTTAAAAAATATGTAGTAGGTCAATCTATAACCTTGACATTCTACTCTATTTTACAGTATAGTATATTAAAAACTGCAAATCAATGCGCTTTTGGACGGAGGATTTGTAATTATGGACGATTTATACGGTCATTATTATGTAAGGCAGCCGTTTGAGATCCTGTGCTTTCGAACATTGAGCGAATATCGCCTGGATCAGGACCATTTGTTTTTAGGCGAAACCCACAATTTCTGGGAATTAACCATGATCTTGGATGGCGAGATAGAGGCTGTGACAGGAGACAAGGTTTATCTTCTGGAGCCGGGAAATCTGATGTTTTGCCCGCCTATGATGTTTCACAGCAGCCGCAGTACCGGCTCTCGTTGCCACCTTTTGAATATCTCTTTTGAGACCGTCGGCGCGATGCCGCCGATTTTGAAGGAGGGTATCTTTCGGCTGTCACCGGCAGAAATCAGTGAATTGAAAAATATTATATATCGGCTTCGCAATGCGTATCTTCAGGATGTTTTGGATGAAGATATGGGAGCAGAAGCCACCAGTTCCCTGACCTCGTTTATTTTGCGGCTGCCCAGGAGTCACAGACCCCACAATCAGCTAAGCAATTCCCGTAGCAGCAGGCTTTATCAGCAGGTGATCGAAACGATGCAGCAGACCCTCTATGACAATTTGACCGTTGCGGAAATAGCCAAGCGCAATGCCATAAGCGCAACCACACTTAAGGATCTGTTCCGCAATTATGCCGGTGTGGGTCCAAAAAAATACTACAGCGACATGCGCGGAGTGGAGGCGTTGCGACTGCTCAGCGAGGGAATGGATATTTCTGAGATTTCCGAAAAAATGAATTATTCATCCACCGGCTATTTTTCCAATGTGTTCAAAAAGCAGTTTGGCGAGCCGCCAAGCATACACCGAAAAAGATTTAAATAAGCACGCAGAAAAGAGGATTTTATGACAGAAAAAGAATTGCAGCAAAGCGGCATGCTTTACTGCTTGGACGAGGAGCTTTTAAAGGAGCATCAAAATGCCCAGCGCTTGACAGCTATGCTTAACAGCACTTCTGCCACAGACCGGGCAAAACGGGAAGCGCTTGTGCAGGAGCTGTTCGCAGGCGCTGGGGAGGGAAGCTATATCCAGCCGCCTTTTTATTGCGACTATGGCTGTAACACCACCGTAGGCAAGCGGTTTTACTGCAACTATGATTGCGTATTCTTAGATTGCGGTAAAATCACCATCGGCGATTATGTCATGCTCGGACCGAAGGTGGCGCTGTATGCGGTGGGGCATCCCATTGACAGCGCGGTGCGCAGCCTTGGGCAGGATTTTCCCGTTCCCATTACCATCGGAAACAATGTGTGGATCGGCGGAAGCAGCGTGATTTGCCCCGGGGTGCGCATTGGGGATAATACGGTGATCGGTGCAGGAAGCGTGGTTACGAAGGATATACCTGCCAATGTTGTGGCTGCGGGAAATCCCTGCAAGGTGCTGCGTCCCATTACGGAAGAAGACGCTGCTTACTGGAACGATCAGTTGCGGCTGTATCGAGAAAACTGCGATAATCCAAAGGTATGAAAAACCGCCCCATTAGGCGGGGTTTCGTAAGACATTATTCGGTTTTGCTGCAGTCTTTTCCCCTGAATCTTCAGAATATCCCTTTGAAATACACAAAGTATTTCTGCAGGTCTATTCTTTGCTGCAGGGAAAAATCCCAGCCGCAAAACTGCAAAGCACTTCAAAAGCAAAAATTTTTGTTTCAAGACAAGAAAAAACGCTATGGTAAGGCTGACGCCTACCATAGCGTTTTTGTGCAGTATTGGATAAAAAGATTGCTTTTGAAGCGGATACTGT
>JAZQHM010000039.1:0-41311 GCA_045540575.1 Faecousia sp.
AGTTCCTTATCCCAACCGGTGAAGGTGTAGTAGTTCTTCTCGTCACTTGCCTTGACGGTGCTGCCCTTGAAGGAAGGCATTACGCTGGCTTCATAGGTTTCGGTAGTAATTGTGCCGTTGACATCCCAGGTGACGGTGTAGCTATTCACATGACCGCAGTTCTTACAAACACCACCCACATAATCGTGTCCCAGTGCAGCTCCGTCTGTCAAAGCGCAGATTGTACAGGTCTTAGGTGTTTCACAGCTGGCATCCACCCAATCGTGGTACTGCACATCCATCGCAATGATATCCTCGTTGGTTTCGTGGACATCCAGCTTTCGCCAGGCTTCCAAATCACTACAGAAGGTGATCAGTTCCATCTTGTAGCAGTTCTCAAAGGCATAACTCTGAATCTGCTGCAATGTTACGGGAATGCTGATGGAATTCAGCTCTGTACAATTATAGAACGCACAATACGGAATCACCGTGATGCCCATGGGAATATCCACGTGCACAAGGCGCTTACAGCCGTAGAAAGCATAGGCACCCAGCTTCGACAGATTGTCCGGCATATCTGCGCTTCTCAAGCGCAGACAGTTATAGAACGCATAATCACCAATTTCATCCAGAGTTGCCGGGAAATTGATATTTTCCAGATATACGCAATCGTAGAATGCGTTATTGCCGATGCGCACCAAGCCGTCGGGCAAGGTTACATCCGTCAATCTCACGCAGCCTGCAAAGGCATTCATGTGAATCCGCCGCACACCTTCCGGAACGGAATAACTTCCGGAAAGCTTGCCGGGTGCCTGGATCAGAACAGACATAGTCTTATCATACAGAACACCCATGCTGTCGTTGCAATAAGTGGGGTTTGCAGATTCGACCCAAATACCCTGAAGACCCGCACAGTTATAAAATGCCGTTGCACCAATAAATGCGGTATTGGCAGGAATCGTAATGCTTTCAAGAGCTACGCAATTATAGAACGCATTGCTGCCAATGGCATTCAGTGTGTGCGGAAGCATCACAGACGCAAGGCTTGTGCAGTTGTTAAATGCGGAATTACCAATCGATGACAAGCCTTCTGCCATTGTAACCGAGGTAAGACCGGTACAATTATAGAACGCACCATCACCAATATGGGTTACACCTGCATGGAGCACAACACTTGTAATATAAGCACAGTTATGGAAAGTGTAGGGCTTGATAACTGTGACAGAATCCGGTATCACGATTTCACCGTACAGCGCTTCCATATTCAGATACAGATTACCGCCATGATAAAGCGGGTTGGCATCTACATCCTTAAAATCGATCATGCACCAGGCTGTCAAGTCCACAATATGCACTGTCTGCAGACTTGTGCAACTGGCAAATGCATGGGGATCAATATATTGCAGGCTCTTCGGAATCGAGATGCTTTCCAGCGAGCCATAGCCGCTGAAGCCGTATGCATCAATGCCGGTAACGCCTTCGTTCAATACGACAGACTTGATTGAATTCTTGTAGGAGTGCCAGGGAACATCCTCCACAGCGTCATAACCGGACATAGCACCCTCACCGGACACCGTCAATCTGCCGCTGTCGTCCAGTTTCCAGGTCAGATTATCACCGTAGTTGCCGCTGGCAAGCAGAGAATACTCCTGCAAATCCACAACCACCAAATCGTCCACATACGCATTATAAAGGGTCGCCCGGAAACCGATCGTACCGCTTTTAATCTCATTTGCATCATCTACATAGGTAAAGCTCTGATCGCCAACGGATACCGTAATGTCGTTACCAACAGCGGTAATGCTCAAGGTTTGCTCTCCGGCAAAGAGGCTCTCCGAAACAACAATCTCCTCGCCGATCTGCATCAGATCTCTTGTCAAGGTCAAGTAAGCCTTGGAGTTTTTAAGCAGGATCGTAAATCTGTAACCGGTGGTGTTGTCCTTTACAGGATCTGTCCGGAAGTACAGCCGGACCCAACGGGTGTCTCCGGTTGCCTCACCGAAATAGATTTTTGCTGTCATTTTGAAATCCTGCCAGTTGGCAAGCTTCTTATTGTAGAATACAGCTGTGCCCGAGGCATTTCCACTGGTGGAGGTATAATGCATCTGCAGCTTGCCGTCCTCAACGGTCCAGTAACCAATCTCCTCGCCTGCAGAACTAGTATGATCAAACTGGGTTGCCCAGTTTATATTATCCGCCTGGGTATTGTCAAAGGTTTCGTACATCACAAGCTTTTCCGGGCGGCGGGAGAATGTAACGGTTGTGCCCTGAGGCTCCACTGTATAGCCTTCCGCTGTGGTGCTTGTTATAATGGTATAGTATATCTCTTCACCCAAATCGTTATATTTGGGCAGTGAGTATACATATTTCCAGTCATTGGATTCCTTTAAGATTGCAGATTTGTTTGCATACACACCGTCTGCGTACAATCTGACCATGATGCTTGTGGGACGGAGTCCGTCAAGGTTGTTGCCGTCCATAAAGACAGCACTGACCACCACATCTTTCATAATGGTAATCGAGTCGCCAGTGTTGTCTACGGTCAGATCATCATACATCGGCACCGTATTTTGCGCATAAAAACCTACGCCGCCAACAGTATTGGTGGTATCCGTCACATTAAATATCTCTGTGCCATCCACATAGACACAAATGCTTGTTCCTTTAACTGAGATCTTCACATCATGCAGCTGACCATCTATGGCTTTGTTGCTGCTGACACTTGTAATCTGTCCTGCGTGAGAGCCCAGCTGATAATAGCCATTCAGGAAGCGGAAATAATAATACTTACTTCCATCCTCGCTTACGCGGAACAAAACACCGTTAAAGCCGTCAGTGGAATTCGGTGCAGACATTTTTACCGTGACATCATAATCCTGCCATTGCGTAAAGCCGTCGGTTGTGCACCAGATTTTGGAAAGCTCATCGGTTTTCTGAGAATCCAGCGTCAAAACACCGTATTCCGGATCCACAAAAAATGCGCTATCGGAGAAATCCCAATTTTTCTGCGTATTTACCGTAAAGTCTTCGTACAGCAAAACCGAGGAATCCAAACCACATGCTGTACAGCTATCGCTGTTTTCGTCCCAGCTGTGACCCAGCGCCTTACCCGTCGTCACATAACAAACGGTGCACATGGCAGGTGCTGTACAGGTGGCTGCCTTCATAGTATGCCCAAGAGGTTCACCGTCTGTAATATAACAGTATACGCATGTTCTGGGAGAAATACAGGTAGCTGCCACCCAGCTGTGATCAACCACTGTACCCTCTGTCAGGCCACAGAAAGAACAGGTCTTTGGTGCTGTACATGTGGCATTCACCCAAATATGTCCATAGGCTTCTTCGCCTGCCTTACCGCAGCGCTTGCAGTAGCCGGCTTCCGTACAGTTTGCGCTCACCCAATCGTGCCCCAACGCAACTCCATCGCCTATGCCGCAAACGGCACAGTATCGGTACTTTTCGCAGGTGGCGCCGATCCACTGGTGTGTAAGCGCATCGCCCTCCGTAGCGCCGCAATTTAGGCAGGTCTTGGGAGCTGTGCAGGTAGCAGCCTTCCAGTTGTGAGATAACGCTTCGCCTTCTGTTTCGCCACAGACAGAACAAGTCTTGGGATTTTCGCAAGTAGCATCTACCCAGCTATGCTCCGCTGCAGCAGGAATGGTTTCGCCGCAGGTGCCGCAGGTTCTGTCTACAATGCAGGACGTATTGTTCCACGCGTGACCAAGCGCCTCCCCTTCTGTTTCGCCGCAAGTCGTGCAGGTTTTGGGAGTGGTGCAAGTTGCCTCCACCCATGCATGCTCTGTAGGTGCAATAAATGCCGCACAGCCGTTACAGTTTTTAAATTCTGTACAAGGCGCATCTGCCCAGCTATGAACATGGACCTTTAAATCGTCATAGGTGGGCTGGCAATACTGGCTATAAAATCCAACGCCACCGGATGCATACGTACTGTCCGTAGCGCTGAGCTTCAGCAGGGAGTCTACATACACCTTAATGCTGCTTCCTACAACAGAAATCTTTACATCGTGAACCGCGCCATCTCTTGCGCTGCTGTCCGTAATAGATGCAAGGGTCTTATTACCGGCGGTGCAGCCCAGCTGCATGGTTCCGTTGAGGAAACGGAAGAAGTAGTTTCCTGTTCTTCCCTGCTGCACGCGGAAGATCACACCGTTCCATTTACCGTTGGCACTGGGCGCGGACATTTTCAGAGAAATATCATAGTCCTTCCAAGCAGAGGAAGTTGCATTGCTGTGCCAAAGGAAAGAGATCGTTTTGGAGGTATCAGAGGTGCTTGTGGTCAGTAATCCGTTATTGACCACAAATTCATGACCGCTGTTCCCGTTCCAGTCAGTGCCAAGAGCGGCAGAGAAGCTTTCATCCATAGAAAGATTCGCGCCGGAAGGCTCTGTAATCGGGTTGCCGGTATTGGAAACGTGGATGTAATCATAAGTAGAAACCGTACCATAAGAATACACACCAACACCGCCGGAAACATTGGTGCTGTCATTTACATCGAAGACCAGCGTATCATCCACATAAACCTTGATGTTTGCACCTGTTAGGCTAACGCGGACCCTATGCATATTGCCG
This sequence comes from Faecousia sp., assembly GCA_045540575.1. Taxonomy (GTDB): domain Bacteria; phylum Bacillota; class Clostridia; order Oscillospirales; family Oscillospiraceae; genus Faecousia. The sequence goes on from JAZQHM010000039.1 coordinate 4,570, forward strand.
TCAAGGGCTTCCGCTTTGGTAGAAGAAAGCTTGATCTCACCCTTCTGGCTGCCAAGCTGATAGCGACCGTTGAGAAAACGGAAATAATAAAAGTTATTGCCGGTATCATCAACCCGGAATAAAAAGCCGTTCCAACAACCGCTGGCAGCAGGAGAAGACATATTGACCGTAACATCATAGTCCCGCCAAAGGGAGGTTTTATCGCTGACATACCACATTTTTGTTGTAGTAGATATGTTTGCCTCGTCAACACTCAGTACCCCCGCCTCAGTATCTACATAATGAGGCGCACCGGTTGACTTTTTCCAGTTCTTGCTCAAAGCGGTGGAAAAATCCTCCTGCAGAAGCACATTCTCCTGGGAAGATTCTGTAACCGTCTGCACTGTATCACCGGATGTTTCTTCCGCAGCACCACTGACCGGTAACATGGAAAAAACCATCGTCACAGCAAGAACCAAGCTTAAAAGTCGTCTGTAATCCATCATTTGCACAGCATCCTTTCATGGTTTTTATTGCAAAGGATCGTAACCCTATAACTTACCAAGTATAAGTATATCAAAAAAGAAGCAATAAATAAATGCAAATTTGTTCACAATTTACTATAAATACAGTCACTATACAAAAAACCGGCACGGGTCAAACCCATGCCGGTTTTTCATTATTTATCAGAATTTTCCTTATCCTCTCCGGATTTGCCGGTCATCTTCTTCATCATCTTTTTTAAGGATCTCTTCTTCTTGGATTCTTCCCGCTTTTCCTTGAAGTTGGACTTCAACTCCGGAGGCTGTGCAATCAACTTGTCCGCTGAAATTGTGCGGCTTGCAAGACGCTTTCCGGTAAGCTCACGGGTCAGCGCATACAAAACAGATGCCAACGGAATCATCAGCAGCATGCCGCCAACACCCAACAAGTCGCCACCAAAGGCAACTGCCACCAGCACCCACATACCAGGCAGACCGATCGAAGTGCCCACAACTCTCGGATAGATCAGATTGCCCTCGATCTGCTGCAGCACCAAGAACAGCACCACAAACCAGAAAGCAAGGGTCGGATCTTGCACAAGAATAAAGAATGCACCCACGGCGCAACCCACAAACGCACCCACAATAGGAACCAACGCCGTCACAGCAATCACAACGCTGACCAGCGGCACATAGGGCATTTTGAAGATTGGCATGGTAATGGCGAACATAGCACCAAGAATCAGTGCCTCAAGACACTGTCCGGAAATGAAATTGGAGAAAGTAGAGTTGGTCATACGCGCAATGCGGACCGTTTCATCGCCCACTTTTTCCGGTAAGAAAGCGTACAGAATCCGTCTTCCCTGTCCGGCAAGGATTTCTTTACGTCCCAAGCAATAAAGGGCAAAAACAATGCTCAAAACCGCGTCAAACACGCCATTTCCCAAGGTCACAACAGCATCGACCGCTTTGTCTACAATGGAACTGACACTGTTACTGATTAACGAAATGGCCTTTTGAATCAAATCCGACCAGTCGATGTTTGCGTACTCCGTGTTTTCCATCAGCCAATTCATCAGCTCCGGATTATCCGCAAGATAATCACCGACTTTGGCTTGCACCTTGTTGAAGAATCCGGGAAGCGCAGCAATGATCGACTCAACCGTCTGAGCAAGCTGAGGGATCAGCAGGTACACAACGCCCGTCAGCACCAGCACCACTGCCAGCATGGTCAGTACCAATGCCGTACCCCGCCGCAAGCCTGCTTTTTTGATTCCCTTCAGGCCTCTTTCAATGGCCCGCATCGGTACATTTAAAATAAATGCGATGGCAGCACCCGCCACAAACGGGGATGTGATTCCCCACACAGCTTTCAATACAGCGGTAAGCCGCTCCGTTTCATGCAGCAGCCAGTAAAGCAATATACAACCGGCTACCCCGAAAAACAAATTCCTGATTGTCTTTTTGTTCAGTTCCAAGGTGCGTCCCCCCTTATAAACCTATTATAAAGGTTTTTCCGTAGAATTCAAATTAAGAATTCGTAAATTATCGCAAAACCTCTTCCAGCGCCGCGCACAGCGCATCTGCATTTTCCGCGGTGGTTGCCCAGCTGGTACAAAACCGCACAGTGGTATGGGATTCGTCTGCCTTTTCCCAGGTGGCGAAAACAAAGTTTTCAGCCAGTTTTGCCAGCGCCTCATCGGGAAGCGTGACAAAAATCTGATTTGTGGTGCCTGGCAGATACAGTGTATAGCCCAGCGCATGCAGAGTGTTGCGGATCTTGTCCGCAAGCTTATTTGCATGAGCGGCAATTTTTTCATACAAGTCCTCTTCAAACAGCGCTTCGAACTGTGCGCCCAAAAGCCAGCCCTTTGCAAGCATGCCGCCACGCTGCTTCATCAAATAGCGAAAATCCTCAGCAACAGACGGATTGGTGATCACAACCGCCTCGCCAAACATAGCGCCGCATTTGGTTCCGCCAATATAAAACGCATCACACAGCGCGGCATAATCCGCAAGCGTGATATCATTGCCGGCAGCTGCTAATCCATAACCCATCCGCGCACCGTCCACAAACAGATAAAGCCCGTTGCGTCTGCACATTTGGGACAAGGCTTTCAGCTGTGCCAGCGAGTAAAGTGTACCATACTCCGTGGGATTGGAAATATACACCATCTTCGGCTGTACAATATGCTCAGCATCCATGGAAAGGCTTTGGCTTTTTACGATTTCCTCTGCAATTACGGGATCTACTTTTCCATCCTTGGAAGGAACAAGGATCACCTTGTGCCCCGTTGCTTCAATTGCGCCGGTTTCATGGACATTGATATGCCCGGAGTCTGCAGCGATCACGCCCTGGTGAGGACGCAAAGATGCAGCGATTACCGTTAAATTTGTCTGCGTTCCACCAACGAGAAAATGTACAGCCGCCTTAGGCGCGTTGCACTTTTCGCGAATCAGCTGCGCTGCCTTTGCGCAGCACGCATCCATGCCGTAGCCCGGCATCTGCACGGCTTCCAACTGAGTCATTTTCTTCAGCACTGCCGGATGGCAGATCTCATTATAATCGTTGTTGAAATATAGCATACAAATACCTCCTCGCGCTTAGATATCATTTTACGAAATGCGCCATCATATGTCAAGGTATATTCCCCGACCTGACAGCATATGGTTTTCCTAGCAGCACACAGCATCGGAGGGGATATCATGTCGGATACCATCGAGGAACGCGCTTGCGCATTGGCTGTGTACATGATCGAAACCGGCGCCACAGTAAGGGCAGCTGCCCTGCACTTTGGCATCTCAAAATCCACGGTACATAAGGATTTGCAGCAGCGGCTGCCCCGGTACAACCGCGCACTGTATATTCAGGTGCGAAAGGTACTGGACACAAACAAGCAACAGCGGCATATCCGGGGCGGCATGGCCACCCGCAAAAAATACAAGGGAGTCTTATAAAAATGTCCGGGTACATCGTACCCGGACATTTCAATTATCCATTAGGAAACAGCGAACGGAAATAGTCAGTTTCCAATACCAGCTGGCAGTAACGAATCTTGTTTCTGACTGTCTTCCTGACAGCCGTGACATACCCCTCTGGGATTTGCAGATCCTCACTGTTGGGATAGAATTTGTCTTCAGAGGAAATGTATGTACCGTACTCCGTCTTCCAGTCATAGCCGGAATTGAACAGCAGCACCGGCGCATCCGAAAACACATCCCGTCCCGGCATCAATCTGGAATCAAATTCCGTGCCAAAGAGGTTGGAAAGTGTGGGAAGAATATCCAGTACAGAAGTGGGCTCATCTACCACGATAGGATCTTGATCTTCCAATTCTCCACACCACATAATCAAGCAGGAATGATCCTTGTCGAACTTGTTTTTGATGGGGAATCCGAAGAGTTCTTCCTGATACTCTTTATCAAGACCGTAAGGGTCGTGGTCTGTCGTCAGACAAATCACTGTATCATCTGCAATACCGGCAATCTCCAGCTGCTCAACCAGATAAGCCAAGGCATCCTCCAGTCCCAGCTGCGCCGCAAGATATCCCTTAACCATATCGGAGTAAGGCAAATGCGCCACACGGTCCCAATTCTTGTCAACCATATGGTTGTCGCCCTGGGTATAGTCGCTGTGACCGCTGACGGTCATATAATAAGCATTAAAGGGTTGCTTGTTCATGTACAGGGGCAATGTTCCCTGTATCATTTCCAGATCGCTTTGAGGCCAGTGTTTTACAACATATTTCTCCATGCCGTTACCATAGCCCATGTAACCTGCGCTGTAACCCAGATTGATGTGGGTCTTATGGCGGTCATAATAGGTATAGGTATTATTGTGGAAGGCCTGACCGTAGTAACCCAGCCGGTCAAGCTGGCTGCCCATGGTGAAATAATTCAAATGGTCCGCGGTCATTTTAAAGGACTCGCCATCCATGGTGGGCAGCATACCAAACACATTCATATACTCACCGCCGGTGGTGCCGGCAGCTGCGGTCTGATAATACTGCGTAAAGCGAATGCCGGAATTTGCCAAGCGGTACAGCGTAGGTGTCAGCACCGGGTCAACAACCTCGGCTGTAAAAGCCTCGGCAGTAATCAGAATCAGATTTTTACCCTTGAACAAGCCCGTGTAGGCATTCTTCATGGAAGGTGTACAGCCGGAAACATAGGCATTGAGTTCCTGGATCTTTTTATCCGAGCTGTCGGAGAAATTCAAATCCATAACATTGGGTGTGTATACCACAGGCGGCTCTGTTTCAGCAGGCGCCGTTTCCGTCGGGGAAGTTTCGCCCTCCGTCTGCGCAGGGGCTGTTGTACTCTGCTGAATTGTGGGAATGGTAACCTGGGGCTCAAAGGAATCCTCCGGCTTTGCCACCATATTCTGAATATCCAAACGAAATGCGCTCATTAAGCCCAGATTATTCACTGCGCTGTTGAAATCGTACTGCACAGTCTGAATTCCCTTCAAATAGGGATTGGCAAAGGAAATAAGAACCGAAACAGCATATAAAAGAACAGCTGCCAGCACCGCCGCCACGCGGCACAGCCACCAGGATGTCTGATAGCGCCGAAAACCTCTGCCGAAAATCGCATAAAGCACAGTAGGCAGCGCAAACAATGCAATTTTAAAGAAACCATCCCAGGAAAAAACCATGCGGAAAATCGACAGTGAAAAACCGCCCACAGCATCCGCGCCGTTGCTGAGCATAGAGCCTAAATTATAAAAGATCTTAAACTTGCGGTAGATAAAATACTCGATAAGGAAAATCAGCGCTGTCACAGCCAGCGCAACCAGCGATGCAATATAATTTGCCTTTTTGCTGCGAAAAGCTGTCGAAATCAGGTAGCCGAGCATGCCGAAGGCGATAGAAAAAAGCACCGTAAAGAATGTGCCGGCACTCCAAAATCCGCCAACGGTGGAAAGCTTAAATACGATCTCATAATATACCAAAACCGCAGGAAAAAGAGCAAATGCCATTGCCCTGCCCCGGGGATCTAATCTTTGTCTGCGATTGAACATAACATAATCTCCTGCCAGATGAATACTTTCGTTGCTATTATATTCCTTCTTTCGACATAATGCAAGGAATTTACCGAGAAAAAAAGACCGGACTTCTCATTTTTTTCGAAGCCCGGTTTCCTATTACAAATCGTCTGCGTCCTGTACCGGTATTTCCGTAATATCGGCAGGTCTTCCGGTGTAGCTGCCAAAAGGATCTGGCACCACCGGTCCAAGGGGTCTGAGCGGCATATCCAGCAAAGGCAACATCGGCATTTTCTGTTCTTCTTTCTTTTTCTCCATTTTTCTCCCTCCTTCCCCTTTTAGCTTGCCCACGCGTTGCGTTTTGAATCAATCTGTGGTATACTTTTCAAAAAGGAGGGGTTATATGTTCGACATCACCCTGATCACCATGGGTAAGCTGAAGGAGAAGTTCTATTTGAGCGCAGCGGAAGAATATGCCAAGCGGCTAAAGGGCTACTGCAATTTCCACCTCATCGAACTGCCGGAGCACCGTCTTCCGGAAGACCCTTCCCCGGCAGAAATTGCTGCAGGTCTTGATAAAGAGGCGGAAGCAATTTTTCAAAAAATCCCCAAGGGCGCCTGGTTTTGCATCTTCACACCGGAGGGAAAGACCCTTTCCAGCGAAGGCTTTGCAGATAGGCTGAAGGAAGTCAAGCTGTCCGGAAAAAGCAGTGCCTGCTTTTTGATCGGCTCTTCCTTTGGAATCTCTCCCAAGGTCAAGGAAAAGGCAGATTTCAAGCTCTCCATGGGTCCCATGACCTTCCCCCATCATTTAGCAAGAATCATGGTTTTGGAGCAGATCTACCGGGCAGAAGCCATTCAGTCGGGAAGTAAATATCATAAATAACGAGGGATGAAAAATGAAAAAATATATCGTTCTGATCACGGCACTGCTCCTGGTTTGCACGCTGTTAGGCTGCAACAACGTCACGGTTACCAAGGGCACTGCTACCATTAGCTTTGTGCATAATGAGCTTAATATCTATCAAATACTAACCGACGAAGAAGTCGATACCATTGTGCGTATTTTTGACGGAAACAAACTTTTCTCCGATTCCCCGGCATGCAGCTTCTCAGAAGAGATTTCCATCAAAATCGGTGACAGCATATACGCCATCGCCCGGGATAATTGCCCCATTGTTTGGGATTGCAAATCCGGACAATACTTTCGCATCAGCGAAGAACAGCGCGCTGAAATCATAGCCATTTTCGGAAAATACGGTGGCTACTTCCCCTGCCTGTAAAAAAGGAACCCTCCGGTTTCACCGGGGGGGTCCTTTTTTAGAATTCACCAGCATCATACATAACTGCATTAAGGGCGCAAAGAGGCGCGGTCTCGCAGCGTAGGATTCGCTTGCCGAGGGTGCAGACCTGCAAACCAGCCTTGGCGGCTTGTTCTACCTCAGACATCTCAAATCCGCCTTCCGGTCCTGTCAGCAGGCTGACAGAATGATACTCGCCGGCGCTGAGAGCCATTTTCAAGGTGGTCGCCTGCTCATTTTCATAGAAAAGCAGCGCTTTGTCCGCTTGTGCCGCCCGTTCCAACGCAGCTTTGTAACTATTCAGCGTCATCACTTTGGGTACAAGGCCCCTTCCGGATTGCTCAGCTGCAGATGCGGCAATTTTCTGCCAACGCTCCAGTTTCTTGGCAAGGCTCTTTTCATCCGGGCGGGAAACGCATCTGGAAGACGGAAAGGCAACGATTTCGTAAGCGCCCAGCTCTGTTGCTTTCTGAATCACATGCTCAAATTTATCCGCCTTGGGAAATGCCATATAGACGCTGACCTTCACCGCCGCTTCCGTTTCGGAAGCCTGCCTCTTTTTTACAACAAGGCTGATCTGACCGTCGCTGACATCGCTTACCGCACAAACTGCCTCTGTTCCCTCGCCGTCGCAGACAAGCACTTCCTCCCCCGCTTTCAAGCGAAGCACCTTTGCGTGCTTTGCATTCTCACCCGTCAGCACTAAGAAATCCGGCAGCATATCTTCTTTGTCAACAAAAAACCGTGTCATTATCCAATCCTCCCTGCGTATTTTCTTCAGTTTACCAAAGGTACGGCAAAGTTGCAAGAGATTCTTAAAAAGTTGTTGACAAAAACCGCCCTAGCGGTTATAATACTTAAGCGCTTGCGAGAGTGTTGGAATGGTAGACAATCACGTTTGAGGTGCGTGTGGCAACCGCCGTGTGGGTTCGAGTCCCATCTCTCGCACCAAAAAGAACTCCACCCTTTGGGTTGGAGTTCTTTTTGGTTTTACGTGAGAGCTGGGACTCGAAAGGACATTAAGCAAACAAGGTCCTCTCTCAACAAAGCGACACACCCCTTAAAAGTCATTATGCTTGAAAAAGAGAAAATAAAAGATCCAAAACACCACTTTGACCGGAAACAGAATTATATTCAGAATCCAGCGAATCATAAAAGCACCTCCTCTTGTTTCCAGTCACATCTTAATACATTATCCGTCCAAAAAATATGCACTATTCACATGAATTCAACATCTCGCTCTTAGTCGCTTTATTAAAATTTGACACAAAAGCGCAAGCTGTGTTATAGTAATAATATAAACATTCCATTTTTGGGGGTATGTAATTATGTTAGATATACTCTTTGTCGTCCCAACCGATGAACTGAAGATCTCAAGTGAAGTAAATGGTACAATGCTTTTGGGAACCATTCTGCTGCAAAACGGATTCGATGTGGATATCCTTCGCTTTGCTCAGGTAGGTGAACTTGATGATTATCCTAGGTTTATCGAAAGAATCGTACAGCGTATTCTTGATATTTCTCCCAAATGTGTATCTTTTTATACGCTTTGGGCTCATTACCATATCATGCTTCGCATCTGTAAAGAATTAAAGTCCCGCAATCCGGAAATTATCACGGTCTTTGGTGGTCCGCAGGCATCTGCCACCGCTGTTGATACAATGTCCAACATGCCGTTTGTCGACTATATCTGCAGCGGTGAGGGTGAACAAACTGTTGTACCTTTCTTCGACGCAGTATTAAACAAAGACGGCAATGGTCTTGACCGAGTGCCCGGCCTTTATTACCGTTTGGCTGATGGTGTGCATTCTAATGCAGGTGTAGCCTCCCTCTGTGATTTGGAGAAGCTTCCCTACTGGGATGATCGTTTATACTTAAAAAACTATGATAAAGTTTCGCAGGATTCAACAGGCAGTGATGATTATTTTCTCCTCGATGTCGGTAGAGGTTGTCCCTATAGTTGCACATTTTGTTGCACCAGCAATTTCTGGCGCAGGACATACCGATTAAAATCCCCAGAACGCATCATTGAGGATATCTGCTACTATCAAAATAAACTTGGCATCAATAGCTTCGCCTTCACCCATGACGCGTTTACCACAAATATGCCTCTTGTTAGCCAAGTCTGCGATCGTATTATAGAAAAAGGATTAGATATCAATTGGAGTTGTTCTGCTCGTATTGACTGTATCACAGAAGAACTTATTCAGAAAATGATTAAATCTGGCATGAGTTACATCTCTCTTGGTATTGAATCCGGCTCCGCCCGCATGCAAAAATTGATCAACAAGAACCTCAATCTTAAGAAAGTTCACGAAATGATTGCTTATCTTGCAAAGCAGAAGATTTTTGTACATCTTTTCTATATGTATGGATTTCCTGAAGAAACAGAGCAAGATCTAAACGATACACTGGATCTTTTGTTCGATTCTCTTGATTGTGGCGTGTCACGTACCAGCATGTCTTTCTGCCGATTTAACCCCAGCACAGATATCACAAACCGCAATTTTGATCAACTCACTTTTAACCCGGAGATAAAAACCTTATCACATCGCATCTTCGGTTACCGGGAAGAAATACAAATGATTAAAGAAAACAAGGCGATTTTCCCGTTCTTCTACAATTTGGATACCCCTGTTAGAAATTCATATCAGCATTTGAACGCTTTGAATCATCTGTATCGCCAGTTCCCCCGTTCTATTAAGTATGTGCGCAAACTGTACAACGGAGATAATCTAAAGTTCTACCGGGATTTTTGCAAGCATAATTCATTAGACACAGTTGACACCGTACAGTTGGCAGACCAAATGAATGCCGATCCGTTACCCATTATCTATAACACGATTCAAAACCTATCTACTCCGAATCTTCCGCAGGCAAAGGCACTGCTGAAATACGATGTAGATGTCCAGCGTATTTCCAAGTCGAAAACGGATATCGAGTTTATTGAAACCTACGATTTCAACTACTATGATTATCGCTTAAAGCTCCCCATTGAGCAGTATACGCAAGGAAAAACCACCTTGCGTATGCAAAAGAAGAACGGTGTATTTGATATTAAACTGCTTAAAATCAGTCAATAAACAAAAAGGCGCTCCGCATTTCTGCGGAGCTCTTTTTATTACTCTACGACAACCGTGCCGTCTTCTTTTACGGTGATGGTCATACCATCCTTGACATAGTTCAAGAATTCCTCGCCCAGGCTGTCAACTACCGGCATTTTCACATCCGGCAGCCAAACAGATGCCAGAATCGAGCCGGCAGCCGCCAAGGAATCGATGGGGTTGCTAAAAAGCATGCAGGCAGGCTGGCGCTCCATGGCGCAAGCACAGTACAGCACCAGACCGCCGGTGGTAGAGCCGATGGTCTGAGGCAGGCACAAAGCCGTACCCAACATCTGCTTGCCGTAAAGATCGGGGTTGTTCTGATCGCCGCAGGTGGCTTTCTTGTCACCAAACTGCAGTGCCTTCTGGAAAGAAGCAAGGGTATTCAGACCACCATGGGAAACCAGCGCAGGTGCAGTAACGGTACCGGGTGCAACAACGCGTCCTTTAAATTCTTTCATGCTTACTTTCCTCCCTTCGTGATCTTAACAAGGATCTCGTCTTCCTTGTAGTAACGGGCAGTGGTATAGGTGCGCAGCTTATTGGAGCAGGTGATGACGGGCATTTTTCCCGCCAGAGGGTTGTTCATATACATCAGCGGGCAGATGTAGGAAAGCACTACACCGGTAGCCTTCAGCCGCGCAGCATATTCGGTCTTTTCAAACTCCTTCTTCACAGCAGGAGCGGTGGTAAATACGGTGGGAATCAGCACCTTGGCATTGCCGGATTCCTTAAGACCAGCTTCCACCTTTTCCGTCCAATCGATCAGCTGCTGCATGCTAAGGTGAGGGCAGCCGATGAAGCACAGCTTAGGCATTGCATCGGGATTCTTCCAAATGACAGGATAGTTATCCTGCACACACTGCAGCTCAGCATCGTCGATGACATAGACCTTTGCACCCTCGGCAACAAGGCTTGCACCCAGCTGCTTTGCTTCGGGAGTCAGATTTTCAATGTGGTAAAGACCAACCGCGCCATTGGATGCGGTAGCTGCGCCGAAGTCCTTGAGGTATGCGCAGTTTTCGTCATTGAGTTCTGTACCCAGCCACTGTTCCATACCGGTAATAAAAGGCACATCCTCCATAACCTTCATGCCGATGGCGCTGCCCAGCAGCTGCGCTTCGGGCTTCTTAGTGGTTTCCACCTTGACGATCCAGGTAGCTTTTCTGCCCTCATCGGTCAGCAGACCGAAATGAGGCACGCAGCCGGCAATAGAGCCCATAATGTCCATAATGCCGGAGTTACGATTGCACCGGGCACCCAGCACAGAGTTTGCATACACAACCGCAGAAGACTCTGCCCAGCTGAGCACATCGCCCATCTTGGGCTTGTTGCCCATCTGATCCAAATAGCAGGCGCAGGTAAAGGCATCGTCATTCATAAGACCCAGCTCTTTCAGCTGCTTTTCGTAGCTTTCCTGCTTGGAATACATAAAATTATTGAAAATAAAGTTCTGCAGGAAGTTGGCAGGCACATTCTTATCCAAAGGTCTGGGGTCGACAGAGAATTTCTGCTGAGAAATTGCACCTGCATCGATCAGCTGCTGCATCAGGTCGAAAACAGGTCCCATCATCTTAAGACCGAAGGATGTGACCAAATGGTTATACTCGGAAGAAACCGGCACCATCTTGTCTGCCCCGAAGGTCTCGCCGTACATCACAAGGGTCTTCATGACCTTTGCCATGGTCTCGCCCTTAGCGCCGTTTAACACGGCTTGTTGTTCATCGGTTAAAAACATTGCTTTTCCTCCTTACAGCTTCATGCAGATGTCCCAAGCGCCCCAAATAACGCTGCGCAGGTTGCCCACCTTGTCGCAATCGCCAACAAGATGCACATGCTTTGCTTTAGGTGCAAGGGGCTGAGGCTTATAGCCAACGGACACGATCACATTATCTGCACTGATTTCAAAGGTCTTGCCATCCTTATCGGTAACGCTGACACCGTTATCCGTGATCTCGTTAAGCCGAGTCTCCAGATAAACCGGCACATTGTTTGCCTCAAAGAAGTCACGCAGATAGCTGGTGTTGGCAAGGCAGACACCGGGGGTGGTAATCAGGTCGTCCTGCATTTCCACAATGGTGGGCTTCTTGCCCTGCAGGTACAGCTCATATGCGATCTCGCAGCCGGTCAGACCGCCGCCGATGATGGTAACATTCTCGCCCACTTCTGCTTTGCCCAGCAGGAAGTCCACAGCCTGAATGCCCTTGCCGAAACCGGGTACGGGGATCCGGTTTGCCTTGGCGCCGGTGGCGATGATGACTTCATCCGCGCCCAGAGAATCCAAATCCGTAACCTCGGTGTTCAGTTTTACCTCGATGGGATACTTGGTAAGCTCCCGCTTATACCAGGCGATCAGCGCCTTATCCTTTTCCTTGAAGGAAGGAGCAGCCGCAGCAATAAACACACCGCCAAGCTCCCCGGACTTTTCATAAAGAGTGACCTTATGACCGCGCTTTGCACAAACCAAGGCAGATTCCATGCCGCCGATACCGCCGCCGATAACAGCAATGTTCTTCTTGACCTTAGCAGGTGCAATATAGTGCTTCTTGGACTGCATGGTTTCTGCGTTCAATGCGCAGCGGGCAAGACCCATGGTGTCCTTCAGATCCTGGGTATTGTAGTGACCCTTGGAAGAAGAGAAGTTGAAGCAGCCGGCATGGCAGCAAATGCAGGGACGAATATCCTCCAACCGGTCCTCGATCAGCTTGGTGATCCACTCGGGGTCAGCCAGGAACTGACGGGCAACACCCATGCCATCGATGCGACCCTCAGCAATAGCCTTGGCAGCATCCTCCGGCTCCATACGACCGGCACAGACAACGGGAATATCCACGAACTGCTTAATATGGGCAACATCGTCCAGGTTGCAGTTCTGGGGCATATACATAGGCGGATGTGCCCAGTACCAGCTGTCATATGTACCATTGTCAGCGTTCAGCATGTCGTAGCCTGCGTCCTGCAAATACTTGGCAGCACGCTCGGACTCTTCCATGTTACGACCCATTTCCTTGGCATCCTCACCGGGAACGATGCCCTTCTGGAAGCCCTTGAGCTTGGATTCGACGGAGTAACGCAGCGATACGGGGAAATCTTCACCGCAGGCTTCCTTGATTGCCTTAACGACTTCGGCAGCAAAGCGGTAACGGTTTTCAAAGCTGCCGCCATACTCATCTTCCCGCTTGTTGAAAAATTCAATAGCGAACTGATCCAACAGGTAGCCTTCGTGAACCGCATGGACCTCCACACCGTCAACGCCGGCATCCATGCAAAGCTTGGCAGTCTTTGCAAAAGCCTCGATGATCTCGTGGATCTGCTCCTTGGTCATTTCCGGGCAGATGATATCCGGTGCCCAGCGGGCAGGCTGTGCAGAGGGAGATGCCAGCTCATGGCTGGTATCCAGAATAGGCTTTAAGATGGCGCGGGTAAACTTATTCTTATGCAGAGGTCCGACCAGCTCGGTAATTGCCCAGCTGCGGCCCATACCGGCTGTCAGCTGAACGAAAAGCTTTGCACCGGTCTTGTGGATCTCGTCCATGAATTCCTTAAGCTCTTCAAACATCTTGGGATTCTGCCACAGCCACTTACCCCAGAAGGTATCCCGCAGAGGGGCAATGCCGGGAATGATCAGACCAACATTGTTGTTGGCGCGCTCTAAAAACAGTTTTGCAGCTTCCTTGTCAAAGCCGCAGCCGGTCAGCTCGAACCAGCCAAACAGCGATGTGCCGCCCATGGGGCACATGACGATGCGGTTTTTAATCTCCACATTGCCGATCTTCCAAGGGGTGAATAGGGCTTCATATTTTGCATCCATTTGATAAAACACTCCTTTATATTCGTGTGGTTTCGCTATAAAAATGATACTACATTTTCCCTCATGTGTCAATAAATTGAATATTCCGACAACATTTTCTGTTGCACAAATCTTTCCAATCATATATAATATAAGCAAATACAAGAAAGGTGGTTTGTAAGATGAAATCTACGGTTTATTTCACCCGCACCATCACCCCTGAAAAGGTTTTGGAGCTTTACAAAATTTTGGGCAAAGCGCTTTCCGGAAATGTTGCCATTAAGGTCCACTCCGGCGAGCCGGGCAACCAAAATTTCCTGCGCCCGGACTTTTGGAAGCCTTTGATTGACCATGTGGGCGGCACTGTTGTGGAATGCAACACCGCATACGAGGGTGGTCGCAACACCACCGAGCGGCACATGGCTGCCATCAAAAAGCATGGCTGGCTGGACTACTTCCCTGTGGACCTGCTGGATGCTGAGGGTCCGGATATTGAATGGGAAATTCCAAATGGCAAGCGAATCAAGAAGAATTTCGTGGGCAAGGATATTCTTAACTACAATTCCGTGCTGGTGCTTTCCCATTTCAAGGGGCATCCCATGGGTGGCTTTGGCGGTGCGCTGAAGCAGCTGTCCATCGGCTTTGCTTCCTCTTATGGCAAGGGCTATATCCACGGCGTCGGCGATCCTGCCCATTTCTGGGACAGAGATCAGGATTCCTTCCTGGAGTCCATGGCAGATGCCGCCACTACGGTTGTAGATTACTTTAAGGGCGAAGCAGTATATGTAAATGTCATGAAAAATATGAGCGTAGACTGCGACTGCTGCGATGTGGCAGAAGATCCCTGCATTGCGGACATTGGCGTGCTGATCTCCCTTGACCCCGTCGCCATTGATCAGGCATGTCTCGACCTTGTTTATGCCTGCTCTGACCCCGGCAAGCCCCACCTTTTGGAGCGTATCGAAAGCCGAAACGGTGTGCACACCGTAGAGGTTGCCGCGGAGCATGGCATCGGCTCCAGAGAATACGAACTGATTGAAATTGAATAACAAAAAACAGCCACCGGCAGGTGGCTGTTTTTTTTATTACTTAATGACCCGTACCCGGAGTACGCCCTCGATCTTCTTCAGCTCTTCGACGCTGTGCTGAGATACGGGGGTATCCAAATCCAGCATGGTAACAGCGTAAGCGCCCTTACTGCGGTTGACCATGTCGGAAATGTTGATATTTTCCCGGGCAACGCAGGAAGTAAACTGACCGATGGAGTTGGGAATGTTTTTGTGCAGGATCAGAATTCTTCCAGCCTTGGTACAGATGCCCATGTCGCAGGCGGGGAAATTGACGGAATTTGTAATATTGCCGTTTTCCAGATAGTCCATCACTTGCCGGACTGCCATTTTTGCGCAATTGTCCTCGGATTCCTCCGTAGATGCGCCCAAATGCGGGATCGCGATGACGCCTTCCATGTTGGCGGTGCGGTCGTTGGGGAAATCGGTGATATAGCGCTTTACTTTGCCGGATTTCAGCGCTGCTTCCATAGCATCGTCATCCACCAGAAGGTCACGGGCAAAGTTCAGAATGATCACGCCGTCCTTCATCTTGGAGATGGCTTCTGCGTTGATCATCTTCTTGGTGCTGTCCAAAAGGGGCACATGCAGCGTGATGATATCGCACTTTTCGTAGATCTCTTCCCGGGTCTTAACGGGAATGATATGCCGGTCCAAATGCCATGCAGCGTCGATGGAAATATAGGGGTCGCAGCCGTAGACATCCATGTGGAGTCTTCTTGCCGCATTGGCAAGAGGACCGCCGATGGCACCAAGACCGATAACACCCAGGCTCTTTCCCGCAATTTCATGACCGGCAAACTTGGACTTACCCTTCTCTACCTTCTTGGCGATGTCGCCCTCATCCTTGATGGACTGCACCCAGTTGATACCGCCCACGATATCGCGGCTGCCCAGCAGCATGCCGCAGAGCGCCAGCTCCATAACGCCGTTTGCGTTAGCGCCGGGGGTATTGAACACCACGATGCCCTCTTCAGCGCAGCGATCCAAGGGAATATTGTTTACACCTGCGCCGGCTCTTGCCACCGCCAGCATGTTTTCGCCGAACTGCATTTCGTGCATAGCCGCAGAGCGCACCATAACGGCATCAGCAGCTGCTGCATCGTCTGTCTTCTGATAATTCTCTTTCCAAAGGGCTGTTCCTTTGGGAGAAATGGGATTCAAATAATGAATGTTATACATATTCTTCCCTCTTATCGGTTGTTCTTCTCAAATTCTTCCATAAATGCGACCAGCGCTTCCACGCCTACCTTGGGCATGGCATTATAGATGCTGGCGCGCATACCGCCGACAGTACGGTGACCCTTCAAATTCACGAAGCCCGCATCCGCGGCAGCCTTAACGAACTTGGCATCCATCTCCTCGTCGCCGGTGATAAACGGAACATTCATTAAAGAACGGTCCTTCTTTACAACCGTACCCTTAAACAGCTCGCTGTTATCCAGGAAGTTATAGAGAATCGCAGCCTTTTCTTCGTTGCGCTTGCCCATAGCCTCCAAGCCGCCCTGAGCCTTCAACCACTTGAAGACCTTGCCGCAGATATAAATGCCGTAGCAAGGAGGCGTATTGAACAGAGAGCCGGCATCGGCATGAGTCTTGTAGCGCAGCATGGTAGGTGTGCCGGGCAGAGCCTCCTCGGGGATCAGATCCTCGCGGATGATCACCACGACCACACCGGCAGGACCGATATTCTTCTGCACACCGCCGTAGATCACGCCGTACTTGCTTACATCTACCGGCTCAGAAAGGAAGCAGGAAGATACGTCAGCAACCAAAGGCTTACCCTTGGTGTTGGGAAGCTGCTTGAACTTGGTGCCGTAGATGGTGTTATTTTCGCAAATGTAGACATAGTCCGCATTCTCGCTGATGGGAAGATCGGAGCAATCGGGAATGTAGCTGAAATTCTGATCGGCAGAGGATGCCACCGCATTTGCCTGACCGTAAAGCTTAGCCTCCTGCCATGCCTTCTTTGCCCACTGACCGGTGACGATATAATCTGCCACCTTGTTCTTCATCAGATTCATGGGGATCGCGGCAAACTGCTGGTAAGCGCCGCCTTGCAGGAACAGAACCTTGTAGTTTTCGGGAATGCTCATCAGCTCCCGCAGGTCTGCCTCAGCGTCATCAATGATCTTCTGGAAGGGCTTAGATCGATGACTCATCTCCATCACTGACATGCCGGTGCCCTGATAATCCAGCATCTCTGATGCGGCTTCGCGCAGGACTTCCTCAGGCAGAACTGCCGGGCCTGCAGAAAAATTGTAGACTCTTGCCATCGTTAAATTCCTCCTAATTCTAATTTGTCCGCGCTATGCAGACAGATGTATGCAATACATAATATCATTTTCCATCCCAAATTACAATATGCGAAATTCATAGAAAGTTGCGAATTTGTAAGCGGTTTCATGTGCATACTTTCTTGACAAGTGCATAAATACTTGATATATTCCAAGAAATCAAAGCTAAGGGAGACGGATCTATGAGCAAATGCGGAAAATGCTGCGGCAGCTGCGGCAGTTGCGGCAACGCACTGGAGCTGACGGAGGGCGAACTGAATATGTTGCGCCAACTGGGACAAATTCCTTTTCTTCCCGTAGGCAGAAAAGCCGATGACATGACACCGGTTTATCCAGAAAATGCATCCCTTATCTTACAGTGTCTTGAAAAGCGTGAGCTCATTACCATAGATTATGATGCGCCGCTGAAAGGCTTTCACGATCCCATTTACGACGCCTGCCCCGTGAAAGGCAGTATTGCGCTGACCCAGCGGGGTCAGCAGGTACTGGAAATTATAGAAATTCAAGGCATAGATTAAAAAATAAGCCCTCCGAACGGAGGGCTTATCATTTTTTCATTAGCCGTTAATAAAGGTTATCAGTTCTTCCTTGGTCATCTGCGCAATGCCCATGGTCTCAGCATTTCTGCCTACCTGCATCTGATCGCCCAGCAAGGTTCTGCCAATGGTGATAATGGCATCGATCTTGGGTGTGGGCACACCTGCTACCTGCGCAAGAGCGCGGATGGGCTCCAAAGAGAACGGAATATCCTCCAAAACATAGCGGGTTGCCAGGGTATCCGATGTCATAATACCGTCGTAGCCGGGATTGTTCTTACACAGCTGATACAAAGGTGTATCCTTATCGCCGCAGCGGTACATAACCACATAGTCCTCGCGGATGCTGCGAAGGTTGATTCCAAACTCCTTTGCAACTGTGATACGCTCTTCATCCATCGCCTCCACATACTTGCCGATAGAGGGAGTCATGCCTTCCCAGTAGTACTGATAAGGCACAAAAGGATCAGCCTCAATACGGGAGGTATTCAGCAGCATAGGTGCCGGGTGCATCATGGCATTGATGTTGCCAAGGCTGGTCTCCACTGTGCTCTTAACCAGCACAAACCAAGGCAGTGCCGGACGAATAGCCTCTGCCAGCTTATCGTTATCCGATGCAGGCAGCGCTGCCATAGGCACTTCACTCTTCTGACCGAACACATAAACCTCACCGGGCTGCTGCACACGAACAGAATACAGCAGCGTACCGGCTGCACCCAGAACGATTTTCGCCTTGCAGCCCATATCGTTCATAACCTTACGGAAGGAAATTGCGCCGCAGGAGCTTTCCGGATGTAGGAAAACGGTCATACCGTCTTTCAGATAAGGTACCATCTGACGCGCAATGCTCTCGTGGTACAGTGAAGGCAGCACGATCATTACATTCTGCGCGCCATCCATTACCTTTTCCATGGAGGTGGTAGCAAACTCCAGCTTGCCGAAGCCCTCCACTGCGTGCTGCAGATGAATGCCGCCCTTTTCATTGATGGCATCCACAGTTGCCTGCACCACATCAAAAAGGCGTACCTTTTCACCCAGGATTGCCAAATGTCCGGCAATAGCCTGTCCGCCATTACCACCGCCAACAACTGCCCATGTTCTTGCCATAATATTTCCTCCTTATTCAACCACAAAGGATTCTACCAAATATTTTTCGATTGCCGCCTCGTCCAGCGCAATGCCCAAGCCAGGACCATCCGGGATCTCCACCAAACCTTTTTCGGGATGGATATATGTATGGAAATCCGTAATATCGCTTTGCAAGCGATTGGGTGAGAAATAGGCATGACCGATGGTATTGACAATGTTGGAGCAGGTCGCGCCGATCTGCAGGCTTGCTGCCTGGGTAATACCCTCTTCGATCATGGAATTAAAGAACACCTGAATGCCATTTGCCGCAGCAAATTCGCAAAGTGCTTTTGCCGGCTGAATACCGCCGTTCTTGGTGACCTTGATGCTGAAAATATCCACTGCCTCTGCCTTGACAAGATTTCTCGCATCTGCCAGGGTCATTACGCCCTCATCGGCAGAAAGCGGAATGTCAATGGCTCTGCGGACCTTTGCCATGCCTTCTACATCCCAGCTTTGCAAGGGTTGCTCAAAGAACAGAATATCGCAGTCCTTGATCAGCTTCCAGTAGCGGATCGCCGTATCGATATCCCAGCCCTGGTTTGCATCCACGATCAGCGGATAGTCCTTACCAACCGCCTCGCGAACCGCTCTGGTACGAGCCGCATCCAGCTTATAATCGGGTCCACCGATTTTGATCATGCAGCCATCGTAACCCAAAGCTTTTACTTCCAGCACATCTGCTGCACTTTCCTCGGGAGTACTGCCGCCAATAGACCACATGCACCGCATGGTATCGCGACGCTTACCGCCCAGCAGCTGATGGACCGGTACATTCAATGCCTTACCCCAAATATCGTAAGCCGCCATATCCACAGCAGACTTTGTCAAATGCTGACCTCTGATGATGGCATCCATTTTGCGGTGGAGCTCATTAATATTCGTGGGATCTGCGCCCAAAAGCATGGGAGCAAGATGCTGCCGCAGGATCAGCGAAGAAACCTCCGCACTGTCGCCGGTAAACAGTGGCCATGGATCACATTCACCAAAGCCAACAATCCCCTCATCGGTGTGCATTCTCACAAGTATCGGAGTCGCTGTGGAAAAAACGCCATATTCTTTTGACAGCTGGTAAGGATGTACCAGCGGCACCGCCAATCGGTCAACTTGAATTTTGGTGATTCTCATGCCATTTTCCTCCCCTTTGATTCTTGTATTATAATAATCCTCTGCCAAAGAGTTGTCAATAAAAATCACCACCCAAACGGGTGGTGATTTTATTGGTGGACCTGATCGGATTCGAACCGACGACCCCTACAATGCGAATGTAATGCGCTCCCAGCTGCGCTACAGGCCCATCTTCTGCGGTGGGGTCACACCGCAGATTATAAATCCGCAGTTGCTGTTTGTCAAGGGTATCTTACCGCTTGATCGCGTACTCCACAGGGGTATCCGCGCTCATCTGAAGAAGCTCCGGATGGGCAAGCAGCTCTTTGACCAAAGCCACAGTTCCGGAATAATAATAGCCGTCAGCGATACGCTCATCCAGCGTGATTCCCAGGGGCACCACCTCATGCACATCGGCATTGCCGTCTAAGTCATACTCTGCCTTGGTGTAGATCTTGCCAACCACGATAAAGCAGGAATTTGTTCCCCAGTTTACCAGATGGTGATAGCCTCCGGGCAGACCGATGGAGCCCAGATTGCTGAGAAAAATAGCGGCATGGTTGGGATCGGAGCCAATGAGGAAATCCGGTGCCCAGCCGTGCTTATCCATCCACAAAACCGTCTTGACGATGGCATTGATCAAGCACTGAGGCAGCTTCGACACGATATCCATCGCGCCGGTGGAAGTATCTTTCTCGTCATCACTTTTTGTTGAATGGATGACCTTCATGATCTTCTCATGATAGCTTGTCAAGGTCTCCTTGGGATCATATTTAAAGAATGCCAGTGCCTCTTCGGAATGATCGTTGAACTTCTTCTTCACCGTAAACGCAACGGTAATATCCTTACGCTGATACAGCTTATTGTTACACACAAACCGGTTCATCTTGGGGCGCAGCACAAAAGCTTTGCCGACGGCAGCGCTGATCAGATGGAAAACGGTATACTTATCCTCTGTCCGACCCTCGTTCAGCTTATCAAGGTAGGCACGCAAGGGACGCATATCAATATCCACGCTGATATGTGCCTCGTTGTCCGCCCGGTTTGGCATCAGCGGCGGCATGATCCGGTTCATCGCCGGAATGTCCTTCAGCCAAATGCCGTCTTTGCGGTCTCCCCACTTTTTCTTTGCCATGATCGTATCTCCTTCTCTCAGATGGAAGAATTATAGCAAACATCCCGGCAAATTGCAATCAGGAATTGTTGCTTTTTGGCGCATCCTGGGGTATAATAGCGAAAAACACCGAAAGGCAGGTCTATCTATGGAAGAGCAGAGCTTTAACGAAACACAGGAACAAGCACCCCGCAGACGCCGCAAAACAAAGGAAGAGATCATCAAGCAGACTTACCTTCCCTATATGTTTTTGCTGGGCGCGGCGGTTTTGATCGTGATCTTCATCATCGGCGCTTTGGTGCGGGGTTAAAAATGGAATTATTACCCGGGAAATACCGCCACTTTAAGGGCAAGGAATATGAACTCATCGGCATTGCCAAGCACTCCGAAACCTTAGAGCCTATGGTCGTCTATCGGGCACTGTACGGCGAGGGTGGACTTTGGGTGCGCCCTTTGGAGATGTGGAGCGAGCATATAGACCGCGATGGCTACCAAGGACAGCGCTTTACTTATATCGGACCAGTGGAATAATAAAACCCGCAGAGGTGACCCTCTGCGGATTTTTATTGTTTGATTATACCAGCACGAATGCACAAGCGTAGGCGGGCAGCTCCAGCTTGCCGCTGACCTTCACGCTATCCAGCGCAGGCAGTTCATCATTTTCGCCAAGGACCAGCTCCTTGCCGTTGAGCAGCATGGTGCGGCTGCGGACCTTGCCGTTTCCGGTCAGAACATATGCGTCAGCCTCGCCGGGAAGCTCCACCATGGTGGTCTCGGCAGAGTTGTTGACGATCAGGTATGCATAGCCGTCCTTGCCGTCCTTACGGGAATGGGCATAGACATGAGCACCCTCGCGAATTTCTTCGCCGGAAGCATAGCAGGTATCGCCCATCAGCCGGTTCCACAGCAGAACTGCGAAATAGTTGGGACGGGGCAGGAATGTGCCATGCTTCAGATAGCCATAGTCAGAAGATGCCAAAGTATTGTGGAAGATCACACCGTCGGTGATGGTGCAGAATGCGCCCAGCTCGTTCAGCGTACGGGGCACATCCACATAAGTAGATGCCCAGGTATTGCCGCCGCAGCCCGCATCGCCGGACTCAGTGACCCACATCTGACCGCCGGGAACATACTTATCGCGGCGGGCAACATACTGCCGTGCGCAGTTGGGAGCAACATCCAGATACATCTCCGTAAACACTGCCTCATAGGGCCAATGTCCGCCCATGGCAGCGCCACGCTCGGAAACACCGTTATAATAGTGATAGCTGAACACGTCCATGGGGCTCTTGTAATCGCCCAGCAGCTGCTCCGTTGTGACCATCTCAAAGCCCGCAGCCATGCCGCCGCCTGCACCTTCCAGAGAGCCAAAGAGGTTGATATCGCCAACGGTGCAAGGACCGACAAACAGGCACTCCGGATAATTCTCCTTCAGCCATGCGCCAAACAGGTCATGGTCTCTTGCGTGATCGGCTGCGGTGTAGCCCTTGGGAAGACCGGAAAGCGCGATCAGATTGGGCTCGTTGGTAAACTCAGCTGCAGAAATGGGCACGCCGTATTCCTTGGAGGTCTTAAACAGCAGTTCTGCCTGCTCAAAGGGCATGGGCTCGTCCGCCGCGTGGATGCCGGGGCAGTTGGCAATGGAAACGAGCAGCTTGCCGTCCACAGCCTTGACGAAATCCAGAAGATTCAGCCACTGCTGCTTGGTCAGCACATTCTGGAAGCCCTCAGGCACAGTGCCGTCAGCATACTTGCCTTCAAAGTCATAATAAGTCTTGTTTGCCCATGTGCCGGACACACGGACCCATGCAGTGCCCAGCTCCTTTGCCAGCTTGATGAGGCGGGGGTTGGTGGTATCGATAGGATCATACCACTGCTGCAGATTGCCCATATTGGACCAATCCTTGATCTCGGGAAATGCTTCCGTGCCATCCACCTGAGCTTCGGTGTATGCCTTCCAGAAAGTACCGCCGGTAACTTCTGTCATTTCCACATTGTAAGAAACCAAACGCTTGTCGATTTTACGCAGCTCGGTCAGACCGCTGCCTGCCAGCTTTACAAATTGAGCCATATGTATTACTCCTTAATCATGAAAGTATCAGGGCATCCTACCCCTTATAGGAATATTATAGTTCTTCTTTTCTTCCAAAGGCAAGCGGCAAAATGACACATCTGTGACATATCCTTACAAAAAATTTCCCCGTCTTTGCACTTTTTTCACAAAGACGGGAATGTTTTATTCTGTATCCAACGGGATCAGCGGTTTTGTCAGCATCATGGTTGCAATGCGCGCCATTTCCGCAGGCTTTTCCTGATATCCGTTATGATGCCACTGGATCACCATAGACAGCAGACCGCACACACAAAAAGTCAGCGCCATACTCTGCGCTTTGGTGGAAAGGCTTTTCAAATACCGGGGCATCAGCCGCTCATGAAGGGCATGGGAAGTGGATCGCTCCACAAGCATACCGCTTAACCGGCTGCGCTCCAAAGCATCCAAAAGCTCCTTTTTATCATGCCAGAACACGAAATACCGCTCCAGATCCCCTGCCGCAGAACCGGGCCTTACCTTGCTGCCCAACTGAGGAGACTGCTCAAATTCCATAAGGGTATGATCCAAAAGCGCTGCCAGCGCACCGTCTTTGCTAGAAAAATAGCGGTAAAAAGACTTTCTGGGAACATTCAGCCGGTCGCAAAGATCGCTGATGGAAATATCCTCGTACTGCTGCGTCAGCATAGCCTGAAGCAACCCGTGCTCCAGCTGACGCTGCCGGGCAGCTGACTGTTCCGTTTTGCAAAGCTTGTACATACCGCATCCCCCTGTTTGCTTTCTTATCTAAATTATAGCAGATTTTACAAAAGAATCAACCGTTTTGTATATAATCCCTAAAAATAAGCGCTCAGAAATTTGCACAGGGTGTCACAAAAGTCCCATTTTGTCTCTTTGTAACAATTCGTTCATGAATTATAATGTATATGATTAGCGCGGGTATGCGCCCGCATAAAATAAGGAGGAAAAATAATGGCTAAAAAACCCGTTACCCTTGATGAAAAGGGTTACCGTAAGTTTGGCATTCGCGACAAGCTTGCATACGCAGCCGGCGACGCAGGCTGTAACCTCAGTTTCGGTCTGAAGAGCACCGTGCAAACCTTCTGGCTGGTCTACATGATGCTGGAGACCGGTCTGTTCTCCATCCTGCTGCTGATTGTTCAGGCATGGGATGCCATCAACGATCCCATGATTGGTTCTATCATTGACAATGACAAGAAAAGATATAAGCACGGCAAGTACAAGCAGTACATCTTCGTCGGTGCCTGCGGTCTGCTGGTCGGCGGTGCAGCTGTATTCCTGCCCCTGGATCCTGCTACCACCGCAACATGGCTGAAGGCTGTTGTCTTCATTCTGGGCTATGTTGTTTGGGATGCTGCTTACACCATCGCAAATGTTCCCTACGGCACCATGCTGAACCTGGTTACCGACAACAACGAAGAGAGAGCTTCTCTTTCTGTGTTCCGCTCCATCGGCGGTGCGATCGGTGGCATGGTTCCCGGCATGATCCTGCCCATGCTGATTTGGAACAAGGTCACCTTCGATCCCAAGAACCCCACCTGGTTCCTGGATAAAATCGAGATCCCCGAGGGTGCAGAGGGTGCTTTTGCTCCCGAGAATTTCCTTACCGACCCTGTTACTAAGCTCCCCTATCAGGAAGGCGATAAGGTCCTCAGCCCCCTGACCGGCGGTCAGATCGAAGTCCTGCAGGGCGAAAACGTGTTCTGGGCTGCCCTGATCATGGGTGTTCTGGCATTCGTGTTCTTTATGTTCATGATCAAGAACATCACCATCCGTGGCAACGAATATGCTCAGCTCAACCAGGAAAGCGGTGAGAAGATTAACCTGATCAAGTCCTTCGGTACCTTCATGAAGAACCGTCCCGCTGTTGGCTGCACCATCGCTGCTATGGGTATGTTCCTTGGCATGCAGTCCGCTACTACCGCTACCACCATCATGTTCGCTACTCACTTTGGTCAGGCTTCTCTGTCCGGCATCGTGCAGATGGTCGGCTTCCTGCCCATGTTCATCTTCATGCCCTTCGCTACCAAGCTGGTTAAGAAGTACGGCAAGAAGGAAGTTGCTTCCATCGGTTCCATCGCCGGTCTGATCGGCGCTGCTATCCTTTGTGTATTCCCCCTGTGCCCCAAGAACCTGCAGCTGCCTGTCTACATGATCGGTCTGGTCTTCTTCGGTCTGGGCATGGGCTTCTACAACTGCGTATCCTGGGCTATGATGGGCGATGCCATCGATTATCAGGAATGGAAGTTCGGCAAGCGCGAGGAGAGCGTTGTTTACGCACTGCACTCCTTCTTCCGTAAGCTGGCTCAGGGCGTCGGCCCCGCTGCTGTCATCGCTTTGATGGGCACTCCTCTGATCGGCTATGTATCTTCTCTGGGTACCATTGGTCAGTCCGCTGAGACTGCAAAGAATATGTGCTGGCTGGTGGCTGCACTGTATACCCTCAGCGCTGTTTGCCAGTTCGTCGGCGTTGCAATCATTTACAACATCGACCGCAAGACTCTGGCAACCATGCAGGCAGATCTGGCTGAGCGCCACGCTGCTGAGTAATCCTTGATTCTTTATCCCGGCTTCTTCGGAAGCCGGGATTTTTATGCTTGCGACACTTTGACCGAAGAAACAGTCAAATTTATCCTTTTTTTATGCGGTATTTTCTTGCGAATGGTGTTGCTTTTTTCATGCAGGCAATGGTATAATATGCTAGGATAGCACCCCGATGGGGTAAATACAGAAAAAGATTATTAAGTGAGGTAGTTTCGATGATCGCGTACGGAGAGAATATCAAGGTGTTCACCGGCAACTCCAACCCTGAGTTTGCCAAAACCATCTGCAAGGAACTGGGCATTGAGCTGGGCAACAGCGAGGTTAAAACCTTTGCTGACGGCGAGGTTTCCGTTTCTTTGAATGAGACTGTTCGTGGTGCCGACGTTTTCCTGATTCAGTCCACCTGCAAGCCCGTCAACGACCGGCTGATGGAGCTGCTGATCATGATCGACGCATGCCGCCGTGCTTCCGCCGGCCGTATCACCGCCGTCATTCCCTACTTTGGCTATGCCCGTCAGGACCGCAAGGCCAAGAGCCGCGACCCCATCTCCTCCAAGCTGGTAGCGAATATGCTCACCGCTGCCGGTGCAGACCGTGTGCTGACCATGGACCTGCACGCAGCACAGATCCAGGGCTTCTTCGATATTCCCGTGGATCATCTGCTTGGCAACCCCACTTTTGTTAAGTATTATCTTGAGAAGTTCCCCGAGGACAAGTATAACCATGATGAATTCGTGGTCGTCTCCCCCGACGTTGGCTCTGTTGCCCGTGCCCGTGCATTCGCTGCAAAGGTCCACATGGGTCTGGCAATCGTTGACAAGCGCCGTCAGAAGGCAAATGTCTGCGAAGTTATGAACGTCATCGGCGACGTCCGCGGCAAGACCTGCATTCTGTATGATGATATGGTCGATACCGCCGGTTCTCTGTGCAATGCTGCTCAGGCTCTGGTAGATGTAGGCGGTGCAAAGGAAGTCTACTCCTGCGCAACCCACGGTGTTCTGTCCGGTCCTGCATATGAGCGCATTGAGAAGAGCCCCATTAAGGAAATGGTCTTCCTGAATACCATTCCTCAGGTTGGCAATACCGAAAGCGGTAAGATCAAGTTCCTGGATGTGGCACCCATCTTCGCCCGCGCCATTTCCCATGTCCACGGCGGTACATCCATCGCTGACCTGTTCTAAGCTGTGTTCGGTAAGAAAAACGATGCATGGCTCATTGTCGGTTTGGGAAACCCCGGCAAGGAGTATGAAAAGACCCGGCATAACTGCGGCTTTCGCGCCATTGATATTCTGGCGCAAAAGCTTGGCTGCAAGATAGATAAGGGTAAGTTCCAGGGGCTTTACGGACAAGTCAATTACCATGGCACGAAGCTTCTGCTGCTGAAGCCGCTTACCTATATGAATCTGTCCGGTCGCAGCGTTCTGCAGCTGAGTGCGTACTTTCATGTGCCGCCCCAGCGGATCATCGTCCTGTTTGATGACATCTCCCTGGAACCCGGCAGATTGCGCATCCGTGCAGAGGGTTCTGCCGGCGGTCATAACGGCATCAAGTCCATTATTTCTGAGCTTGGTAGCCAAGATTTCCCCCGGGTAAAGATAGGTGTCGGCGGTAAAACTCACCCGGAGCAGGATCTTGCTGACCATGTTTTGTCCGGCTTCTCCGCAAGCGAAGAAAAAGCGCTAAGCTCTGCCTTGGATCGTGCTACTGATGCGGCGCTGTGCATCATGGAAAAAGGTGTGCCGGAGGCAGCCAACCGTTACAACGGCTCACAGCCGTAAATATTGTCGATTCACCACGGAAAGGGGGTATATTTCCCCCTTTCCGCATTGCTACGTGGAGGGAAAACTATGGAGAATTTGATTTCCACCTTAAAAACCATACCGGAATACCGCAGTCTGCTGGATAGCATCTCCCGCGCAGAGTCTGCTGCTGTTACCGGTATCGGTCAAATTAACCGCAGTCACATGATCGCAGGTCTGCGGCAGGATACCTCTGCGCCCATCGTACTCATTTGTCAGGATGAAATGGCAGCGAGAAAGCTGCAGGAAGAGTTGAAGGCGTTTCTTGGAGAAACTGCCCCCTTGCTTCCCGGCCGCGAACTGACACTTTACGATACCGCTGTGGTCTCCCGGGCATGGGAGCAAAAGCGGCTGCGGCAGTTATATGACCTTCGCCGTGGTGAGACAAAGCTGCAAATTCTCCCCTGGGATGCTTTAAGCCAGCGCACCATTCCGCCGGAAACCTTGCTGCAGTCCGCCTTTTCATTAGAAACCGGCAAGGAGTATCCCATTGACGATCTGATCTGCCGCCTTACCAGTGCCGGCTACAGCCGCTGCGCCATGGTAGAGGGTCCGGGTCAGTTTGCTGTTCGCGGCGGCATTGTGGATATCTTCTCCCCTGCTGCCGACCGTCCCTTCCGCGCGGAATTTTTTGGCGACGAGCTGGACACCATGGGTTATTTTGACCCCGATACCCAGCGCCGCACTGAGAATACCGACAGCGTTGTGATCCTGCCGGTTGGTGAGACCCAGCCCAGATTGCACCCCCAGGGTCTTTCCGGACTCTGCGACGATCTGCGCAGCCTGATTGCCCGGCAAAGACGGCGCAAGAATATCAATGAAGCGCTGATCGCTACGCTGGAAAAAGATTTGGAAAAATACGAAAACGGGGTACAAAACCCCGCTTCCGACAGATATATGGCACTCATTTATCCGGAATTTGCCACCGCATTTGACTACATTCCGGAGGATGCTCTTATGATCCTTTGCGATCACAGCAGCTTAAAGCGCGCCGCACGAGCCCGCACCGAGGAAATCGGCATGCAGCTTGACAGCCACCTGCAAGGCGGCACGTTAGCCGGCGAATTGTGCGATTTTGTCTGCCAGTGGGAGGATTTTTGCCATCAGCTGCAAGGTCGCACCGTCGTCTATTTTGACTCCTTCGGCGGCTCTGCTTACCCGGAGGATTGTCCTCCAAAACTGTTGCTGCCTATGGCAGCCAAGCAGCTGCCGGGCTACGGTGGCAACTTAGATACTGCCGCAGCAGACCTTGCCCACTATCAGAAGATGGAGTTTGCCTCCCTGGTTCTGTGCGGCACCCGCCGCAGAGCAGAGCTTTTGCAGGAAATGCTCACGAGCAAGGGGCTTTCCGCATTTCTTTGCATTCCGCTGACCACCATGCCCAAGCCGGGTCAGATCCTTTTGAGTGAGGGCACACTTCCCACCGGCATGGAATACCCTAACTCCAAGCTGGCTGTTTTAACGGAGGGTCAGCTGATCGCCAAGGGAGAGCCCAAAAAGAAAACGAAAAAGTCTGCCACCAACCGGCAGAAACTGAATTCCTTTACGGATCTGACTCCCGGCGATCTTGTTGTCCACGAGAATTACGGCATCGGTCGCTTTGTCGCCATGGAGCAGATCAAAGTGGACGGTGCCGCCAAGGACTATATTAAAATTGCCTATCAAGGCAGCGATACCCTCTTCGTTCCCGCCACACAGCTGGACCTTGTCAGCAAGTATATCGGTGGCGGCAGTGAAGACGGAAATGTGCGTCTGAACAAGATCGGCACCGACGCCTGGCAGCGCACCAAGGCAAAAGCACGGAAAGCTGCCAAGGACATGGCAGGCGAACTGATTCAGCTGTATGCCGCCCGGAAACGGCAGGAAGGCTATGCTTTCGCTGCCGATGCCCCCTGGCAAAAGGAATTTGAGGACAATTTCCCCTACCCCGAAACCGACGATCAGCTGCGCTGTATCGCGGAGATCAAGGGCGATATGGAATCCCCCACCCCCATGGATCGCCTGCTTTGCGGCGATGTGGGCTTCGGCAAGACAGAGGTTGCCCTACGGGCTGTGATGAAAGCCATCATGGACGGTAAGCAGACCGCCATCTTAGTGCCTACCACAGTCCTTGCCCAGCAGCACTATAATACCGCCATCGCAAGATTCCGGGGTTTTCCCGTTAACATCGATGTTCTCAGCCGGTTCCGCACTCCCACGCAGCAAAAGCGGACCATTCAAAATCTGCGCAGCGGTGGTGTGGATCTGATCATCGGCACCCACAAGCTGCTGCAAAAATCGGTGCAATTTAAGGATTTGGGTCTTCTGATCGTAGACGAAGAGCAGCGCTTCGGTGTCAGCCACAAGGAACGATTAAAGGAGATCTCCAAGGGTGTGGATGTGCTGACGCTGTCAGCCACCCCCATTCCCCGTACACTTAACATGGCGCTATCCGGCATTCGGGATATGTCTACCATCGAAGAGCCCCCTGCGGACCGCTACCCGGTACAGACCTTCGTTATGGAGCATAACAATGCCATTTTGGACGATGCCATCCGTCGTGAGGTGGAGCGGGGCGGTCAGGTTTACTATCTGCACAACCGGGTGGACACCATTGACCAGTGTGCCGGTGCGCTGCGTCGCCGGATTCCCGGTTTAAGCGTTGGGGTTGCCCACGGACAAATGGGTGAGGATGCCCTTGGCGATGTGATGCACGCCATGGCTGACGGTGACATTCAAGTGCTGGTTTGCACCACCATCATCGAAACCGGTCTTGACATTCCCAACGCAAACACCCTCATCATCGAAAATGCAGACCGGTTTGGTCTATCTCAGCTACATCAGCTTCGTGGTCGCGTAGGACGCTCTACCCGTCACGCATATGCGTATTTTACCTACCGTCCGGACAAAAACCTGACAGAGGTCGCCGAAAAGCGTCTTTCTGCCATCCGCGACTTTGCAGAATTCGGCTCCGGCTTCAAAATCGCCATGCGCGATCTGGAAATCCGGGGCGCAGGCAACCTTCTCGGTGCGGAACAATCCGGTCACATGATGAGTGTGGGCTACGACATGTATCTGAAGCTTTTGGACGAAGCGGTGTTGGAAGAGCGGGGCGAAAAGCCCAAAGCTCCGGACTGCACAGCAGACCTCAACGTCACTGCCAATGTGGATAAGGAATATGTATCCCGTGGCGAAGAACGGATGGATCTTTACCGCCGGATGGCAGCGATCCGTTCCCAGGACGATGCGGACGATCTGCTTGACGAGATGATTGACCGCTACGGCGAGCCGCCTAAGGGTGTGCTGAATCTGATCGACATCGCACTGCTTCGTGCCGAGGCGCAGCAGGTTGGCATTCAGGACATTCGCCAGAAAGCCGGAGATGTACTCTTTACGCTAACCAATCTGGATTTTGAAGCCGTAAGTGCCCTTTGTGCCGACCCCGACTACAAAAACCGGGTGCTTTTTGTAGCAACTGCCAAGCAGCCTACCCTGCGCTTAAAGCTCAGCAGCGGTGTGGACAGCCTGAAGCAGAGCAAGGTTTTTATTCAGAAATTCCGCGCCTGCAGCCAAAAATAAGGCTTTTACAGTAAATTCACAGTTATGCCATGAATAAACATTGCATTTTTGCAAAATTGTGATACAATATGCTATATTGCTATGCACTTTTCGCCTGCGTTTTTTCGCTGGCAGAGAGGAGATGTTTACCATCAGTAAGGAAAATTTAGATGAAACCCGTATTGAAAAGCTGGAGCCGGACAATAACGGCTGGGACTTCGTAGACATTATCGGAGCAGAAGCCGCCGAAAGTACTACCACCGAGCCTCAGGATTCCGGTGCCACCCAACGGGTATTTGTGAGCGATGACGGTGTTCCCTCGACGACCCCCATCACCCCCACGGACAGACCCCAGCCCACTCCCCGCCGCAGACAGGTCAGCGCAGAGCAGCGCGCCGCTGCCATTGCTGCCCGGAAAAAGAAAGAGAAGATTACCATCATTACCCTCTGCTCTATCGTGGCAGTTCTGCTGATTGCTGTTGTGGTTGTGATCGTAGGCACGCTGGGCACGTCCAATGACAACGGTCTGATTTTTAACAACGTCTTTGCCGCCGGTGTTGATCTGAGCGGCATGACCCCGGATCAAGCAAAAATCGCCCTGCAAAACGCAACGCAGGACACATACAGCCAGCTGGATATGACGGTGCAGGTTTTGGATTCCACCGTTACGCTTTCCCCCGTCGATACCGGCGCCAAGTTGAATGTGAATGCAGTTGTGGAGGCTGCGTACAATTTCGGTCGCACCGGCTCCCGGGCAGAACGCCAGCAGGCGAAAAAGCTGCTGGAAACCTCCACTTACGCAATTCCCCTGGATGATTACCTGACACTGGATACCGGTTACATCAAGGATGTTGTGGATAAGCTTGGTAAGACCTACAGCACCACACTTTCCCAAACCACCATCAGCATTGAAGGCGAGCGTCCTGCCGATGCCCCCGACCCCGAAGAGGTGGATCTGACAAAGGTTTATCAGACGCTGTACATTAAGCTGGGTACTGCCGAATACGGCTTTAACACTGATCGGCTTTACAGCCAGATTCTTGAGGCATACAGCCAGAATCTTTTCCAGGTTACCGGCGAATGCAGCCTTGTTACTCCGGATCCTATCGACTGTGATGCCGTTTTCGCTGAATACTGCTCTGCAGCTGTTGATGCCAGCATTGACCCGGAAACCTACGTCGTCACTCCGGAAATTTACGGCTATGGCATCAGCCTGGATGATCTGAAGACCATGGTTGCCGAGGCAAAATACGGCGAGACTTTGGTCATTCCCATGACCTACATTGAGCCCGCCATCACCAGCAAGCTTATTTCTGAGGATCTTTTCAAGGATACCCTTTCCGCTTTCCAGACATCTGTTTCCGCCGATGCCGGATGGAATACCAACATGGAACTGGCCTGCGGATTGCTCAACAATTTCCTGATCAAGGCCGGCGAGGAATTCTCCTTTAACGATGTCATTGGTGAGCCTACTGTAAAGGACGGCTTCAAGGCCGTGGATCTTTATGTAGGAAAAGCGATGACGAACATGGTCGGCGGCGGTCTTTCTCAGGTCGCCAGCACGCTGTATAACTGCGCACTGATTGCTGATCTTGAGATTCTGGAGCGTAATCCCCACACCTACTCCCCCGCCTTTATTGAAACCGGCTTTGATGCTCAGGTTATCTACGGCAGCATGGATCTGCGATTCAAGAACAACACAGAGCATCCGATCCGAATCGAAGCCGCTACCGCAAACGGTTTTGTGCAGATTCGGCTCATCGGCACGGATACAAAGGAATATACCGTGGATATCGCTTACGAGATCACGAACACAAAGAATCCCCAAACCGAATTCATTACCGTGATGCCGGACAATCCCGGCAACCATGTGGACGGTGAGATTTTTGCAGAGGGCATTACCGGCTACGATGTCAGCACCTATAAGTATACTTACGACAAAGAAACCGGTCGTCAGCTAAGCAAGGATCTGATTGCATCTACCTCTTACGCAAGACGCAACAAGCAGATCATTCAGATTTTTGTTCCGGAGCCCACTGAGCCCCCCACGCAAGTTCCAACGGAGGGCGAAACAGAGCTTCCCACAGAGGCTGCAACTGAGGTTCCCACAGAAGCTCCAACGGAAGCCCCAACCGACGACGATCCTACAGAAGCTCCCACAAACGGATAAAGCAAGAGACCGCAGCCACCGGCTGCGGTCTTTTTTATTCTTCTATTGCGCGAATATCCAGATGATAGTCCACCGTTCCGGAGGCACTATTCTCAATGGTAATCTTATAAGCCAAGTCAATATAGCCGCCTTCCGGCATAATATCAAAGAATACCTGGATCGGTGTGACAGCAATCAGCAGCGCTCCAAATTCCATTTGATACAGGGATTCATGGGTTTGTCCCATGCAAAACACCATTTGAGAGGAAAGCTTTCCGGATCTTGTCAGTACCACTTTTTCCGGCTCAACACGAAACGTTGTGGTCACACCGCTCAAGCCGGTCAAGTCGCTTTCTGCATACGTAATATCCCATCCGCCGTCCCGCAGTTCCATGGTGCCTTCCGTTGTCAATTCGATCACATCCGGCTCTTGATCCTCATACGCCTGTCGTCCCCGGATGCTAAGCATCACACGCTGTTTCATTTCGCACTCTCCATTGCCAGTCTCAAAAGATCATCAATAAGCTGCTTGCCGGGGATTCCGCTGGCTGCAAACAGCTTGGGATACATAGAGATAGAGGTAAAGCCGGGAATGGTGTTGATCTCATTGAACACAACCCGATCATCTTCATAGGTAACAAAGAAATCCACACGGCTAAGTCCCTGACAGCCGATAGCGCTATACACCTTCACCGCCAGATCTCGCACCTTTTCTGCCACATCCTCACTGATTCGTGCAGGAATGTAAGCAACGGAAGTATCCGTAATATACTTGGCATCATAATCGTAAAAATCCGCACCGGAGTCGATCTCACCGCAGACGGAAGCCATGGGGCTTTCGTTGCCCATAACCGCAACTTCCACCTCGCGACCGTGGATAAACTCCTCAACGAGGATCTTCTCGTCATAAGTGCCGGCTTTTAGCAATGCAGCGCGCAGACTATCCCGATCAAAAACCTTGGAAACACCAACAGAAGAACCCGTTCCTGCCGGTTTTACGAACATGGGATAGGAGAATTTCTGCTCCAAACCATCAAGGATTCCTTCAGCATGGGCATCCATATCCCGATTACGCACCAGTGACCATGCTGCCTGGGTAATGCCCGCCTGGTCTGCCACCAGCTTTGTCAGGGTCTTGTCCATTGCCACAGCAGATGCAGCAACATGAGGTCCCACATAGGGAATTCCTGCCAGCTGCAACAGACCTTGGATGGTGCCGTCTTCTCCGTTTTCACCGTGCAGAACAGGGAACGCAACATCGATCCATTCCCGCACAACACAGTCGCCTTCAAAGCTCAGAAGCCCCTGTCCCCGCACCGGAGAAATGGCGGCTCTGCGGTTTTCGGGGCAATCGCGCCACGCACCGCTGGGCAGCATAGAATAATCTGTACCGCCGAAGAGCACCCAGTCGCCATCCTTGGTGATACCCACGGGAAATACATTGTACTTTTCCGGATCCAGACAGTTGAGCACATACTCCGCAGACCGCAGCGACACTTCATGCTCCGGGCTGACACCGCCGAACAAGACACATACACTTAATTTTTTCAAAATAATCCCCTCGTTTTCATTCCGTGGAAATTTTTATGTGGAAATAAATATAATAAATGCTATAATGACACTATGATCGCGTTAAGCAGGAGGTTTCCCCATGCACATCGAACTAAGCACCAAAGAATTCCGCCGACTTCTAGATATGGTATACATCGGCAACTGGATCTTAAATTCCACCCGCGGAGACGACCGCTTCGCAGATTACGACAATTTGGAAAGCAAGCTCTTTTCCCTTTGCCGCGCCAACGGCATGGATGCCCTAGCCCAGGATTGGAACAACACCGTCATTCCCTCCCGCGCCTATGAAGAAGGCGGCATTCAAGAAGTCATCGCACTATACGAGGACAATGTTTTCTACGAGATCCTTGCCGAAGAACTCTCCCGCAGGGACATGGGCTATGCCGACATCAACGAAGAAAACTACGACGAGATCGTAAGCCGTATGGCGCAATATATGAAAGAATTCGAGCTATCCGGTATTGACCGGCTGGTGCTGGAAGAAGGATAACCCATGCGGGCTGATGCAAATCAGCCCGTATTTTTATTTCAGCAGCGCTTCTCCCGCCCGATAAATATCGCCTGCGCCAACCGTCAGAATAATGTCGCCCGGTTGGGCAAGATTTTTAAGGGTCTGGGTCACATCCGGCAGCGTCGCACAGTAAATACTTCCGGGAATCTGCTCAACCAAATCTTTGGAAGAAATGCCGATGGTATTGCGCTCACGGGCTGCGTAAATCTCCGCCAAAACCACAACATCCGGCTTCTTAAGCTGCTCAACAAAATCATTAAACAGGGCCTTTGTGCGGGTGTAGGTGTGGGGCTGGAATGCTAAGATCGTCCGCTTGTAACCCATAGCCTCCACAGCCTCGATGGTAGCCGCCAGCTCACCGGGATGGTGCGCATAATCATCATATATATCCGCGCCGTTAAAGCTGCCCTTGCGCTCCATACGCCGTCCAGCGCCATGGAAAGAAGCAAGACCGCGCTCCACAGCATCGCCGGGGATACCTAGCATCCAGGCAGTGCCAGCAGCCGCCAGAGCATTGGCTGCGTTGTGGTGTCCGTAAACCGGCAGTTCGAAGTGACAGTATTTTTCGCCGTCGCAGATCACATCAAACCGTCGCCAGTCGGTAGAAACCGCGCTTGCATGCACCCGATTGTGCTCGCCAAAGCCAAAGCTGACATAGTCAAGACCCTCAAGCGTGTCCACCGTGTTCTGATCGTCGCCGTTGGCCAAGATCCCGCCGGTGGAAAGCTGACAGAATTTGCGGAAGGATTTTTCCACATCCTGCAGATCCTTGAAATAGTCCAAATGATCTGCCTCGATGTTCAAAACAACTGCCAACGTGGGGAAGAAATTCAAGAAAGAATCGCAGTACTCGCAGCTTTCAAGCAAAATGGTATCGCCATTACCGACCCGATGACCCGCACGCAGCAAGGGCAGGTATCCTCCAATCATAACGGTAGGATCCTTCTCTGCTTCCATTAAAATGTGCGCCACCATTGAGGTAGTGGTTGTCTTTCCATGGGTGCCGGAAATGCAGACCGCATTCTTATACTCGCGCATAATGACACCCCAGGCCTGCGCCCGCTCAAAAACAGGAATACCGGCAGCACGGGCGCCGGCAATCTCCGGGTTGTCATTATGTACCGCAGCAGTGCGGATAATGCAGTCTGCCCCCTCGATATTTTCGGCATTGTGACCGATGTGGACGGTAATACCCTTGTCGATCAGCTCCTGGGTAGAGGAAGAGCTGCTCATGTCCGAGCCGGATACCTGCAGACCCATACCTTTCAGCACAAGACCCAGCGGACGCATGGAAACGCCGCCAATGCCAACAAGGTGCACCCGTTTCCCGGGCTTTATGTAATTTTGAAGCTCTAAAGTATCGTAATGCATAGTCATTACAACTCCAATGTAATTATTCTTTAACCAATTTATTATATACTATTTGCGATGATTTTACAACCATAAAATATATTGCACGTCCCTTGCGTGTCATAGACAAAAAAAGTCTCGACCGATTGGTCGAGGCTTTTGTGTTTGCGTTACCAATCTTCCCGGGTAGGCCAAGTATTGTCCTGCCGTATAATGACATGCCGGTGGCATGTCATAGGCAGAGCTCGGTACATAAAAGACCCTCCACTGTAT
Source organism: Faecousia sp. (assembly GCA_045540575.1). GTDB lineage: Bacteria > Bacillota > Clostridia > Oscillospirales > Oscillospiraceae > Faecousia. Next base: position 41,268 of record JAZQHM010000039.1, read on the forward strand.
TGTGGAGGGTTATAATATGTTCGCATTACCTATCTTCCCGGGCA
>JAZQHM010000040.1:0-3258 GCA_045540575.1 Faecousia sp.
TGGGCTCGCCCGATTCGCAACTACTCCTAAAAGCCTAAGTTTTTAAGGGAAGGAACGATACCGAGCGGGTTTGGGCAGCAACAAAAAGTACCGCACCGTGCACGCATTGTCCGCGGGCACTGCCCGCTAAACGATCATTTATCTTAAGTATTAGGGGTGTTGGGAATAAAAAACCACAATATGCTGTGATGTGCCAAAAAAGCGGGGCTTTTTTGGGGAATTTTCCTTGTCGAAAAGACATTGTACCCTTGAGAAACTTGTGTTATAATTACTATAACTGACGATTTTGAGGAGTATCCCATGAACATAGAATCCGTAACCATTGAAAAAGCCGATGCCCACAAGCTGCTCTGCGCAGCCAGTGCGGATGCGGCGTTGCTTTACTTATATTTGCGCTGCGGCAACGATCCTGCCACGGCAGAAAAAGCGCTGCAGCTGGGTGCATCCCGGTATTCCTGCGCAGCGGCTACTTTGCGCCAGCTGGGTCTTTGGCCCGAGGAGCGCAGAAGCCCCATTATGGCAGGCGAGCGCCCCAGCTATTCTGAGCACGATGTGCTGGATGCTATGGATCACGATGACTCCTTCCGCCTGCTTTACGGTGAGCTCCAGCGGCTGCTGGGCAGAAACATGAATACGGAAGAACTGAAGATCGTGCTGTCCTTTACCCGCTATTTGGGGCTGCCTGCGGAGGTGATCTCCGTGCTGGTAAGCTACTGCAGAGATCGCTCCCGGCAGAAAAGCGGGCGCAATCCCAGCCTGCGCACCATCGAGAAGGAAGCTTACAGCTGGGCGGAGCAAGGCATCGATACTTTGGAGGAAGCGGCAGCCTATATCCACAGCCGCAATGTCCGCAATTCCAGGATCTCCCAGCTGATGCGCACGTTGCAGATCCACGGCAGAGCCCTTACCCAGGCGGAGGAAAAATATGCGTCCGGGTGGCTGGAAATGGGCTTTGAAGACGGCGTTATTCAGCTGGCTTATGAAAAGACCTGCCTCAACACCGGCGGTCTTAACTGGAATTATATGAACAAGATCCTTTCCAGTTGGCATGAATCCGGTTTTAAGACCGTAGAACAGATCAAATCCGGCGACCGCAAGCGGGATGTGCCCAAGGGTGCGTCCGGTCAGCTTGGTCAGGCAGAGCTGGAGGCAATTCAAAGAGTTTTGCAGGAGGGTTAACCTATGGCATACAGCGCAGAGGTAGTGCGCCGTGCAAGAGAGCGTCTGGCGCAGGCGAAGGCGGATCGGGAATCGGAAAACCGGCAGCATCTGATGCAGGCATATGAAAAGCTGCCCCAGCTGCGGCAGATCGACCGGCAGCTGCAGCAGACCATGGCAGAGGCTGCCCGCACGGTGTTTTCTCAGAATGTAGATGTGCAGAAAATCATGGAAGAAGCGAAGACTGTGAGTCTGCAGCTGCAGCGTCAGCGCGAAGCGCTGATTGCGGAAAATCTGGAAGAGGGATTTTTGGACGAAAGCCCCATTTGTGAGCGCTGCGGCGGCAACGGCTATGTTGGCAGCACCATGTGCGAATGCCTTGCTGAGCTTTGCCGGCAGGAGCAGAAAAAGGAGCTTTCGTTGCTTTCCGGCGGCAAGGAGACCTTCAGCCAGTTCCGTTTGGACTATTATTCTGACCAGTATGACGGCAAGTTCGGCGCAAGCCCCCGGGCGATTATGGAGCGCAATTTCAAGATTTGCCGTAGCTATGCAACCACTTTTACCCGCAATAGCGGCAATTTGCTGTTCATTGGCGGAACGGGTCTTGGCAAGACCTTCCTTTCTGCCTGCATTGCCCGCGGTGTGGCTGACCGGGGCTGCAGTGTGGTGTATGAGACCGCAAACCGACTGTTTTCCACGCTGGAGCAGGCGAAATTCACCGGCAGCGAGGAAGCGAAGCGGGAAGCAGGAAAATATATGGCTTGCGACCTGCTGATCATTGACGATCTGGGCACGGAAATGCCCGGTCAATTCGTTACCTCCGCACTTTATAATTTGATTAACGACCGGCTGATGGCGAATCTTCCTATGGTGGTTTCCACCAATTTGAATGTAGATGAGCTGGCGCGGCGGGATTCTCCCCAGATCGCGTCCCGGTTGGAGGGTAATTTTACCCGTCTGACCTTTGTGGGCAGCGACATCCGGGTGATGAAAAACAGAGGATTCTGAAATGGCAAATGAGTTTTACGCCCTTATGGGCAGAATGCGCTATATTACCCGCTGGGGTCTGATGCGCAATACCTTTTCCGAGAATATTCAGGAGCACAGCCACCAGGTGGCGGTGCTGGCGCATGCGTTGGCGCTGATCCGGCGGGATATTCTGAAGCTGGAAGGTCCGGATCCGGACAGGTGTGCTGTGGCGGCGCTTTATCATGATGCGTCGGAAATTCTCACCGGCGACCTGCCCACACCCATCAAGTACTATAATCCCGATATCAAGGGCGCTTATAAGCAGGTGGAGCGGATTGCGGGACAGCGGCTGCTTAATATGCTGCCGCCGGAGCTTAAGGATAGCTATGAGCATTTGGTGCTGGAGGATGACGAAGAGGTCAATCCTATCGTCAAGGCGGCGGATAAGCTGTCGGCTTACATCAAATGCGTCGAGGAGCAGAAGGCGGGCAATACGGAATTCGACTCCGCTGCGGAGCTGACTATGAAGGCGATGAAGGGCATGAATCTGCCGGAGCTTGACTGGTTTGTCGAAAAATGTCTCCCGGCATTTAGCTTGAATATTGATCAGCTCTAGAGGCTTGACGGAAGATTAAATTTGTGATACCATAGCCCATGTTCCTACGAACAATCAACAACTCGCCGCTATGGGGAGCGACCCAACCGCCGCCGGTGGCGGATAAAGGGCGGGGAGCGAGTGGCAGCGGTCGATAAAATCGAGGGAAAGCGTAAGCTCGAAGATTTTATCGGGCACCGCAACAGGGGGAATAGGTAGACACAAGATACCGATATCTCTCTATGAACAGTGAAATATTCGCCGCTATGGTGGAATAGGTAGACACAAGGGACTTAAAATCCCTCGGGGTAAAACCCGTACCGGTTCGATTCCGGTTAGCGGCACCAAAAAAGACGACCCAAGTCGGATCGTAGCCATGTCGTTCTGTGGGCCAAGGAGTTGGGGAAACATGTTGTCTTCCTAAGACCGCTTGGCCCTCCGACTTGTGGAATAGGTAGACACAAGGGACTTAAAATCCCTCGGGGTAAAACCCGTACCGGTTCGATTCCGGTTAGCGGCACCAAAAAAGACGACCC
>JAZQHM010000041.1:0-50469 GCA_045540575.1 Faecousia sp.
CTCAAACAATCCATTTATAAATTGTCCAAGGTGTTATAGTTTGTCTCACATTATTCAATTTACAAGGTACAGTCGCCTCCCAAAAACGGTCAGCTTGCTCATTCTAGCACATTCACCAATACTTGTCAAGAACTTTTTTCAAGTTTCAACAAAATATTTTTGTGCAGAAGAGTTTAATTATGCCGTCTTGTGACGGCTTGGCTATAATACCAAAGCTTGCCAAATTTGTCAAGACAAAAATCCACTTTTTTACACCTTTTTTTCATCATCTAGAACTTGTGTTCCGCAGCTTTTTTACACCACAAAATATGCCCTGATTTTTACGTCAAATCTTCGCAAGCTGTGCAATCCGCACAAAGGTTATTTTTGCTTCCTTTTGTCCTGCGGTTTCAATCTCAGATCTCTGTGCTTCTCCTTTACCATCCGTTGACGGAGCAAAGTTGGCGCAAAAATTACAACATAAGGAACTCCCAAGCTCTTCAAGCTGAATAGATGAATTGTCAGAATCCCCAGTCCGATTCCAAGACCCGTCAGCCCGGCAATAGATGCCAAAATCGCCAGGGCGTACCGTGTTACGCGTATTGCTGCAGCAAAGTCCCGATTTGGGATAACAAAACCGCAGATACCTGTAATACTGACTGCGATCAGCGCCATTGGCGAGATAAGGCCTGCCTCTACTGCTGCGGTACCCACCACGATACCGCCAATGATTGACACAGATTGACCGATACTCTGCGGAAGATGGACGCCGGATTCCTGCAATAGTTCAAATGCCGCCAGCAGACCAAGTACTTCCCACACGGACGACCAGGGAATTTGATCCCGACCTTCTTCAATCATTTGCAGAAGTGCGTCCGGAAGCAGATCCCTGTGGAATACTGTCATAGCAATATAGATTGCCGGCAGCAAAAGTCCTATCAATAATGCGCCATAGCGCAAAATCCGCACCCAGGAGGCAGAAATATAATCCCGCCCCAGATCCTCCGGAGAATTCATTAAATATCCAATATCCACCGGCGCAAGATACCCCAACGGCAGTCCGTCCACAAAAAGCCCAACCCTGCCATTAAGCAAGCCCTGGCAAAACCGGTCTGTGCGTTCTGTATACTGCAGCAGCGGAAAGGGTGTTTTCCGTGAGCCGGTGACATACTCCTCCACCGCAGCCGGCGACAGAAATCCATCCACATCGATGCTGTCAAGTCTTCTTCTCATGCGTCGGACAAACTCCGGATTGGTAATGCCATCGATCCACACAACTGTTACATTCGTAAGGCTGCGCCTGCCCACCTTGGTTTCATAAAGCCGCAGATCCGGACTGCGCAAATGTCGGCGGACGAGGCTGGTGTTGGTGCGCACGGTTTCCACAAAGGCATCCTTCGGTCCTTTTGCCGTATGCTCCACATCCGGAGCAGAAAGCCCCCTCTTCTCCCCCGTTTTGACCTCGAAGGCGATGGCACCCACTCCCGGAAAGAGCACCACGCAAAACCCATTGACCAGCAACTGCGCTGCGTCGTTGAGGTCTTTGCAGGCCTTCGCCACGGAATTGACAACCGCACCGTAAAGCGCGTGCTCATAAAGCAGCTGCATGGTATCCCCCCGCAGCTGCTCCATAATGGGCTTGAACACATATTCTGAAATATCCCCACCGGAAGTGAGTCCGTCAATGGCATAAGCATACAAGGTATGCTTTCCGCAGTTCAGCTTGCGGGTATTGAAATCTCCCGCGCCGTCAAAAATTTTGCTGATGTTCTCGTTTGTCAATTCTCCTGTGTACATTATCCGTCACCTCCCGGGTAGTTTGCCCGGAATGTAAAGGGAATATGTGGATTGCAATTTAGTAGTTTCCGTGATATAGTGATACATTATATTAGATAAGGAGTTTTCTCCATGTCCCACACCATTGCTGCCGTTTCCACCGGCAACCAAATATCTGCCATCGGCATCATCCGCCTTTCCGGCGAAGATTGCATTGCCATCGCGGAAAAGGTATTTACATTATATAATAAGGAAATACTGTCCACCGCACCTGACCGGAAGCTGGTGCTGGGCGAGCTGCACGACAAGCAAGGGCGCGTTATCGACCAATGTATGGCGGTTTGTTCCCGGGCTCCTCACAGCTATACTGGCGAAAATACGGTGGAATTCCATTGCCACGGCTCTCCTGCTGTGCTTGCTGCGGGTTTGGAAGCCCTTTACGCAGCCGGTGCACGACCCGCCCAGCGGGGCGAATTCACCAAACGGGCTTTTCTCAACGGCAAACTGGGTCTGACTCAGGCGGAAGCTGTCATTGATCTGATTGAAGCCGACACCGCTGATGCAGCCGCCAACGCTGCCGGACAGGTGGGCGGTGTGCTGCAGAAAAAGCTGATGCCCATTTATGACGGTCTTGTGGATCTATGCAGCCATTTCCACGCGGTGCTGGATTATCCCGACGAGGATATTGAGGATTTCGGTCTGCAAAACTATAGTGCTGCGTTAAAAGCTGACGCAAAAGCGCTGCAAGCCCTTTTGCAAACCTACGGGCAGGGCAGAATCCTGCGGCAAGGTGTTGCCGCAGCCATTGTAGGTAAGCCAAATGTGGGAAAATCCAGCCTTTTGAACGCTTTGGCAGGCTATGAGCGGGTCATCGTCACAGAAGTTGCCGGCACTACACGGGACACAGTAGAAGAATCGGTTATGCTGGGCAGCACCCGCCTGCGGCTGATCGACACCGCCGGCATCCGGGAAACAGAAGACAAGATCGAAGCTATGGGTGTGGCGCGTTCCCGGCAGGCTGCGGAAAATGCTGACCTTGTGATTTTTGTCTGCGACGGCTCCAAGCCGCTGACCGAGGAAGACCGGGTGGTCATGGAAAGCTGCTACGAGCATCAAAATGCCATTGCGCTTATCAACAAATCTGATCTGGGCAGCGTTGTGCAGCCCAGTGATCTACCCTTTATGAACATCATCGAGATAAGCACCAAAGATGGCACAGGTCTTGACCTGCTTGCAGATTTGGTGGACACGCTGTTTGAAGGCTCTGCGCCCTGCGATGGCTCTGTGCTGACCAACGCGCGGCAATTCGACGCAATCCGAAGAGCCTATGACAGTATGCAGCGCTCCTTGCAGGGCTTGCAGCTGGGGCTGACTCCCGATGCAGTGCTTACCGATGTGGAAGAAGCCATGGCTGCCATGGGCGAAGTCACCGGCGCCACCGTCCGGGAAGACATCACCGCAAGAATTTTTGAACGCTTTTGCGTAGGAAAGTGATAGTATGATTTATCTTGACAATTCTGCCACCACAAAGCCCTGCAAAGAGGCTGTGGAGGCAATGACCCTTGCGCTGACAGAAAACTGGGGCAACCCCAGCGCATTATACAGTTTTGGCATTGATGCAGCAAGAGATTTGCGCACTGCCCGAACAAAGGTAGCCGCCGCTATGGGCGCGGAGACCGACCGGGTATTTTTTACCTCCGGTGGTACGGAAGCGGATAACTGGGCGATTTTCGGCACAGCCAAGCGCTTCGGCAAAAAGAACAAGCACATCATCACCACAGCCATTGAGCATCACGCAGTATTAAACTGCATGAAAGAGCTGGAAAGTCAAGGCTTCGAAGTTACTTATTTGCAGCCGGACAGCGAAGGTCGCATTACTTTGGATGCGCTGAAAGCTGCACTGCGGAAGGATACATTTTTTGTTTCCGTTATGATGGTCAACAACGAGGTAGGCTCGGTCATGCCCATTGCCCAAATGGCAAAACTGACTCACAAGCTTTGTCCAGACGCGATATTCCACACCGATGCGGTGCAAGGCTTTTTGAAAGTACCCTTTGCCGCCAAAAGCTTGGGTGCAGATTTAATAAGTATTTCTTCCCATAAAGTCCACGGACCGAAAGGTGCAGGTGCGCTGTATATCAGCCCCCGGCTAAAGTCCTTCCCCGCTCTGATGATCGGCGGCGGGCAGGAAACGGGACTTCGCAGCGGCACAGAGGGCACTCCCGCCATTGCAGGTTTTGCTGCCGCCTGCGAAGCAGGTGCAGCCACTTTCCGCTGTGATATTCTTAAAGAAAAGGAATTGCTTGAGGGTCTTGTTGAAAAAATCAACAAACTGGAGGGTGTAAAAATCAACGGTGCCCACGAAGCGCCTCATATTCTTTCCCTCTCCATTCCCGGTGTGCCCACGCAAAATACCATCAATATGCTGCAGGATGCCGGCATCTGCGTGTCCGCAGGCTCCGCCTGCGCAAAGGGTCACCGCAGCCACACATTGACGGCTATGAATCTTCCACCGGAAACCATGGACGGCTCCTTCCGCATTTCCTTGTGCAAAGACACAACCGAGGAAGAATTGGACAAATTGGTGCAGGTAATCGCCGAGGATATTCTCCCCCGATTCTTAAAGTAAAAAAGCAGGGCTGCCATGCAGCCCTGCTTCCTTTATACCATTCTTAATATGCTACGCCCCAGTAGATCATCTTGTCAGCAGGCTTTCCACAGCAGGCGCAGGTTTCGCCAAGCTTCTCCTGGGCGAAGGGGATGCAGCGCGAAGACATTCCGGCAACTTCCTTCATCTTCAGCTCGCATTCCAAGTCGCCGCACCACATGGTCTTGACAAAGCCGCCGTTTTCCTCCTGCAGCTTCTTCGCCTCTTCCACGCTGTGGGCTTCGTAGATATGGTCTTCCAGGTTCTTTTTTGCCCGGGCATACATACCCTCGTGAACCAGCTGCAGCTGCTCTTCAACGGCAGTTTCCAGCTCTTCCAGCTTTACAACGATCTTCTCGCCGTCGTTACGGCGCACCAATACGCACTGACCGTTCTCCAAATCACGGGGACCGCACTCAACACGAAGCGGCACACCCTTCATCTCATACTCTGCGCACTTCCAACCCATGGAGTTGTCGCTGTCGTCCAGTTTTACACGGAAACCGGCATTCACCAGCCGATCCTTCAAACCGTTGGCTGCTTCCAAAACGCCCTCTTTATGCTGGGCGATGGGCAGGATGATGACCTGAGTCGGTGCGATCTTGGGAGGCAGCACCAGACCGTTGTTGTCGCCGTGGGTCATGATGATGCCGCCGATGAGACGGGTGGACACACCCCAGGAAGTCTCGTGGGGATTGGTCTTCTGATTGTTCTTGTCGGTAAACTCGATTCCAAAAGCCTTGGCAAAGCCGTCACCAAAATAGTGAGAAGTACCTGCCTGCAAAGCCTTGCGGTCGTGCATCATGCACTCGATGGTGTAGGTTGCCTCAGCGCCGTTAAACTTCTCCTTCTCGGTCTTCTGACCGCGGGTAACGGGCATCGCCAGCACATTTTCACAGAAATCCGCATAGACATTGAGCATGGTCTCGGTGAATTCCTTCGCTTCCTCAGCAGTTGCGTGGATGGTGTGACCCTCCTGCCACAAAAATTCTCTGTGACGCAGGAAAGGACGGCTGGTCTTTTCCCAGCGCAGCACGCTGCACCACTGATTATACTTCATGGGAAGATCCCGGTGGGACTGCAGAACATTTGCAAAATGCTCGCAGAACAGCGTTTCAGAAGTAGGACGGATGGCGTAACGCTCCTCCAGCTTTTCACCGCCGCCCATGGTGACCCATGCGCACTCAGGGGCAAAGCCTTCAACATGGTCCTTTTCCTTCTGCAGCAGGCTTTCGGGGATCAAAAGGGGCATGTAGACATTCTCAACACCCTGTTTTTTGAATTCCGCGTCCATGATCCGCTGGATGTTCTCCCAAATCGCATAGCCGTAAGGACGGTAAATGAACACACCCTTAATGGAAGAATAGTCGATCAGCTGCGCTTTTTTACAGACATCTGTAAACCACTGGGCAAAGTCGACTTCCATATCGGTAATCTGTTCAACTTTTTTATCTTTCGCCATAGTATTTCATCCTCTCAAGGTTTTCCAATTCATCAACATATATTATAGCACCATTGTCAAGGGTCTGCATAGGATGAGATACAGTTTTTCCGTCATGGGAGGAGGTCTTCGCATGACCAAAGTCGTACTTACTTTAGAGCCGGCAGTGGCTCTGTTTTATACACGCATCGCGCTTTCCGCCGGTGTCAGTTTGGAGCAGGTACTTTCCGATGCTCTGTTCAAGCTGGCAGGCGAATTGAGTCTGGAAGCATTGCAAGACAAATAAGCACAAAATAGCCATTGTATTTTTTAGGAATATTTGGTATAATGATGGATGAGAAAAAAGAATTCGGAGGTTTTTATGAAATCCATCCGCGATATTTATAAAATCGGCAAAGGCCCTTCCTCCTCCCACACCATGGGACCGGAGCGTGCAGCCAAATATTTCTTAAAAAAGCATACCGATGCTGACAGTTTTACCGTGATTCTGTACGGCTCTTTGAGTAAAACTGGAATAGGGCACGGCACGGACCGGGTAATCCGGGAAGTATTGGTCGATTATCCGACCGAGGTTATCTTCTCTAAGGAGACGCTTGAGAACAGCCATCCCAACACCTTGGATTTTATCGCCCACAAAGACGGTTCAGAAATCGACCGTCTTCGGGTTGAATCCATTGGCGGCGGTGATATCCGCATCCCGGGTCAGGCGCATTTGGATCCACCGGAGGTTTATCCGGAAAACTCCTTTGCAGAGATCGCTGATTTCTGCAAATGGCGCTACATAGACAAGCTTAGTGACTATGTAGAGCTGAATGAGGGCGAGGAGATTTGGCCCTTCCTTATGGAAGTCTGGCAGACCATGAAAAACGCCATTGAAGAAGGTCTGAATGCAACTGGGGTACTTCCCGGCGGCTTGAACGTCCAACGAAAGGCAAAATACCTGATCGAGCAAGTTCCGGAGGAGCATGTTCCGGCATTGCTGGAATTCCAGCAGATCGCCGCCTATGCTTACGCAGTTGCCGAGCAGAATGCCGGAAACGGCACCATTGTTACGGCACCTACCTGCGGTGCTTGCGGTGTAGTGCCTGCTGTGCTGAAGTATGCGCAGGACACCCGGGGCTTCACGGACGAGCAGATCATCCGTGGTCTTGCCACTGCCGGCATCATCGGCTCTCTTACCAAGCGCAACGCATCCATCTCCGGAGCAGAATGCGGCTGTCAAGCCGAAATCGGCACCGCTTGTTCTATGGCAGCAGCAGCCCTGGCCGAATTGTACGGACAAAATCTGGACCAGGTGGAATATGCGGCGGAGGTTGCTATGGAACACCACTTGGGTCTTACTTGTGATCCCATCTGCGGTCTGGTGCAGATTCCCTGCATCGAGCGTAACGCGGTAGCCGCCATGCGGGCGATGAACGCATGCAACCTAAGCTATTTCCTTACCGGCTCACGAAATATCAGCTACGATATGGTGTGCCGTGCCATGCACGAGACCGGCATCAATCTGAATCACCGTTTCCGCGAAACCAGCGAAGGCGGTCTTGCCAAAATCTACAACAGACGAATGAAGTAAGGAGAAAGACGTATGAGAAATAAATGGTATTTTAGAATACTGATAGGGCTACTGACCGTAGTAACCCTGCTCACCGGTATCCCAAAGCTGGATACAGATACGGCCTTTGGTCCAGCTGTCACTGCCGAAGCCGCTACCACCGGACCAAAGATCACTACGCAGCCTAAGTCCGTTTCCGTGGCATCCGGCGTCAGTGCAAGAGTTAAGGTGGTAGCCACCGGCACCGGTCTTAGCTACAAATGGTACGTCAAGGAATCCGGCGCTTCCAAGTTCGTCGTTTCCTCCATAAAAACCGCGACTTATTCTGTGAGAATGACCGAAAGCCGCAACGGTCGTCAGCTTTACTGTGTCGTTACGGATAAGTATGGTAACTCTGTAAAAACAAACACCGTTACCATCTCCATGACCAGCAGTGTGGCGATTACTACCCAGCCTAAGTCTGTCGCTGTCGCTAACGGCAAGACTGTAACACTTAAGGTTGCCGCTTCCGGCGAGGGCTTGACCTACAAGTGGTACTATAAAGACATCGGCTCCTCCAAGTTCTCCCTCTCTTCTACCATGAAGACTGCAACCTACACAGTTGCTATGAGTGAGGGTCGCAACGGCCGTCAGCTTTACTGTGTTGTTACGGACAAGTATGGTAACTCTGTAAAAACAAACACCGTTACCATCTCCATGACCAGCAGTGTGGCGATTACTACCCAGCCTAAGTCTGTCGCTGTCGCTAACGGCAAGACTGTAACACTTAAGGTTGCCGCTTCCGGCGAGGGTTTGACCTACAAGTGGTACTATAAGGATCTTGGCGCTTCCAAGTTCTCCCTCTCTTCTACCATGAAGACCGCAACCTACACGGTTGCTATGAGTGAGGGTCGCAACGGCCGTCAGCTTTACTGTGTCGTTACGGACAAGTATGGCAATTCTGTTAAGTCTGATGTGGTCACTTTGACAATGATGGTCAACTTAGAGATCATCCAACAACCGCAAACCATTGTCGTGCCCGAAGGTGGCGAAGTCAAAATCAACCTGAAGGCAAAGGGCGAAGGTCTGACCTACAAGTGGTACTATAAAAATGCCAACGCATCCACATTCTCTGTTACCAACACCTTTACGTCTGATCATTACACCACTGAGATGAGTCCTGCCCGCAACGGTCGCCAGGTTTACTGTGTGGTAACCGATAAACACGGTAATTCCGTAAAAACGGAAACTGCCACTATGTATATGGGTACACCGATTTCCATCACCCGTCAACCTACCCCTGTTACTGTACAAAATGGCGGTGATGTGAAGATCAGTTTCAGCGCTGAAGGTGAGGGCCTGACATACAAATGGTACTATAAGAATGCCAGTGCCTCCGCATTTTCCGTAACCAAAACCTTTACATCTAACTATTACACCGCTGAGATGAGCGATGCTCGAAACGGCCGCCAGGTCTACTGTGTGGTTACTGATAAGTTTGGATTCACCGTAACAACCGATGTGGTCACCATGCACATAGGAATGCCTATTACCATTACCATGCAGCCTACATCTGTCACTGTGGATGAGGGTGAAACCGCCGTAGTAATGGTTGGCGCTGTTGGCGAAGGAATAACATACAAGTGGTACTACAAAAACGCAGGTGCTTCCAAGTTTTCTTATACAAGCACCTTTACGGGCGGTACCTACACCGCGCAAATGAGCGATACCCGAGACGGACGTCAGATTTACTGCGTCATTACGGACAAAAACGGTGTCTGCGTTCAGACCGACACCGTTACCCTGTCCATGACCCCTGCTTATCGGATCACTGTAGATCTGGATAACGGTGAGACTTATGAAGTGGGTGTGAAAAAGGACGGTAAGTACAAGCTTACCAAGCCCACACGTCCCGGTTACACCTTCCAGGGCTGGCAGACCAGTGCAGGCAAAGAATTTGCCTCCAGCGGCACAATTGATAAGAGTGTGACGGTTAAGGCAATCTGGCGACTTGTTGGCACAGATACGCTGGAAGAGCTTATCACCCGTACCAACAGCGGTGCTACCAAGATTCTCATTACCGGCAGCATCACCATCAACCAGCCCATTTATATTTCTCACGATGTTACGATCTATGCTAACGGTAACCACACCTTAAAGCGCGATCCCAACTACAGTGGCGATCTGTTCGTTGTTGGCAAAGACGCAAAGGGTGTTACTTCCCTGCTGCATCACCGCAAAGCTGTTTTAACTTTGGGTGGTGGCAGAGGTACACTGACCATCGACGGCAATCGCGACAATATGAAGGTCGATGTGGTTGGCTCTGTGATTTTTGCTGGTGACAGCTCCACTGTCAATCTCTACGATGGTGTTCGTATTTGCAACAACGTAAAAGTAGGCAACGACCGCCTACTGTCTTATGTCGAGTCCTCTGAAGAAAGCACAGTTGCCCGTGCCGGCGGTGCAGCCATTCTTAACCAGAATTCCGTTGTGAATATGTATGGCGGCATTATCGAAAACAACGCGGTCAAGACTGAGCACACTATAACCACCGACGCGCAGGGCGCAGAAGTTAAAAATGAAACTGCAGGCTGTGGCGGTGCTGTGTTTAGCAATGGTGCTTTCAACATGTACGGTGGCACCATCCGCAACAACGAAGCCCTTCGCGGCGGCGCAATCTATATCATGAAGCCCACCACTCTGGTTGCTGGTACCATTCAGGGTAACCGCTCTCACACCTACGGTGGCGCGGTATCCACCTCTGCTTCCCAGTACGCCAACCTCTACATTGGTGACGAAGCAGCAGGTAAAACCCTGCTCATCAAGGACAACTACTCCACCAGCGCAGGCGGTGCTCTGTACTCTAACACCAGCGCACCCATCATCGTGCTGGGTAATGCTCTGTTTGAAGGCAACCATTCTGATTACAGTGGCGGTGCCATCTACACCGGCGGCAGCCTTGTGGTTCGCAACTCCACCTTCCGCGGCAACTCTTCCCTGTACAGTGCAGGCGCGATCTTCTTCCACAACACCAAAGACTCCACCTGGCAGCCCAGAGAGGCAGAGATCACAGGCTGTGTCTTTGAAGAAAACCAGGCAAGCCTTGGCGGTGCCATCACCTTCAGCCGTTCCAATAAGGATGACCCCAACGCAACAGGCGTTGTCGCAAAAGTTGCAGATTGCCGGTTCTATAAAAACGAAGCCATCAAAAACGATGCAAATCCCGGCAACGGCGGTGCGATCTATGTGACCCAGCTGGCAGATGCAACCATCACCGGCTGTGAATTCACAGAGAATGTTGCAGCATCTTCCGGCGGCGGTGTTTCCGTCAACGGTCAGGCACACGCAAAGCTGACAGACAGCGTCTTCACCGGCAATACTGCAGTAAGCGGCGGCGGTATGTATCTGTCCGTCGACACCACCAGCACACTGAACAACCTCACCTTCACCGGTAACAAGGCCGTTCCCTCTGCCTCCGGCACGGGCGGTACCGGCGGCGCGATCTATGGCTATAGCGCCAGCGTTACCATGAAGAATATGGACATTCGCAATAATACCGCAGCCCAAAATGGTGGTGCAATCTACCTGAATGCCATTACTTTGACTTTGGGCGCGGACACCAAGATTGAAGGCAACTCCGCCGGTGAACACGGTGGTGCATTCTACCTGACTTACAGAACCAATGAGGATAATACCAAAACCGGCGCAAAGCTGATCCTCAACGATATCGAACTCAAGGGCAACACCGCGAAGAGTGGCGGTGCAATCTCCATCCGCACTTCCTGTGAGGCAACCCTCAATGGCGCAAAGCTCATTGAAAACAGTGCAACTGCACCTGTTGAAGAGGTCATGGGTGGCGGTGCAGTCTATGTAGGCTACGGTAAGCTGACGCTGAATGACACCGAGCTGGTCAAGAACACCTCCGCTTACTATGGTGGTGCTGTGTTCTCTCGTAATTCTGAAGTCTCCATTACCGGTGGTTCTGTCACCGAATCTTCCGGTGCTACCGGCGCAGCCCTCCACTTCCGCGAGGGCACGGAAGCAACGCTGAAGAATGTCTCCGTCACCGGAAACACTTCCCTTGCCAACGGTGTTCTCTACATCAACGGCGGCAAGCTGGATATGGTGAATGTCACCGCATCCGGAAATAAGGCTTCTTCCGGCGGTGTGCTCTACACCAGCGGCAGTTCTACTGTTGTTACTTTGGACAATAGCACCTGGAGTGGCAATACTGCATCCAACGGCGGCGCAATCTACATGAACAGCGCCAATGTGACAGTTAAAAACAGCACCTTCACGGAAAACATCGCAAGATTGGGTGGCGCAATCTATAACACATCCGGTACCTTGAACACCGAAAATACCACATTCACCAAGAATGCTGCTACCAAGTCCACTTCCGGCGCTAACGGCAACGGCGGTGCGGTAACAGTGGTTGCCGGTACTTACAATGTATCCGAAAGCGATGCATTCATTGAAAACACCGCAGAAAACCACGCAGGCGCGATCTACGTATCCTACCTTACGAACGAAACCGATAATACACGGACTGGCGGCGTTTTGAATGTCACCGGCGCAACCTTTACCGGCAACACCGCTATTGGTGGTGGTGCAGTCAGCGTGCGTACCGACAGTGAAGCCTCCTTCGACGGTACAGTATTTACCGGCAACAAGGTTACCGGCAATGACGGCAAGACCGACGGCTACGGCGAAGGCGGCGGTGCGGTTTATGTAGGCTACGGCAAGCTGACCCTGAAGGATGTCACCACAACCGGCAATACATCCGAAAGCTACGGCGGCGCTGTGCACCTGCTGGATACAGATGCCACCGTCACCGGCAGCACCTTCCAGCAAAATGCGGGCAAGCACGGTGGTGCGATCTATGTAATGTCCACCAGCAATGTATCCGTAACTGACAGCAGCTTCCATGGCAACTCCGCCACCGAAAATGCCGGTGCAGTCTACATCGGCGAGGAAGCATCCGCTGAGCTTAAGAACCTTGTGTTTACAGATAATCATGCTGACAGCCACGGCGGTGCACTGTACAACAGCAACGCAACCGTTACTACGGAAAAGCTGACCATGACCGGCAACTCCGCCGGTGGCAACGGCGGTGCGATCTATCTGTTGGGCAAGGAAATGTCTGTGGATTCCACCTACACCTTTAAGAACAACTCTGCAGGCGGACATGGTGGTGCAATCTACCTGACCTACAAGACCAACAGCGACAATTCCCGTACCGGTGCAGTTCTTAATGCCACCGATGTGATCTTTGAGGGCAACACCGCTATGACAGGCGGCGCCATCAGCGCCCGCAGTGTCTGTGTCGTAAATCTCGACGGCACGATTCTTAAGGACAACTCCGTTACCGGCTTCCAGAATAATGGGGATGATGACCCCTCTGACGATAACGACGGCGACGGTGAAGGCGGCGGTGCTATCTATGTTGGCTACGGTCAGCTGACGATGAACAATGTCACAGCCACCGGCAATACCGCTTCTGACTTCGGCGGCGTTATTGACGCAGTTGGCTCCCCCGTAACCGTCACCGGTGGCTCTTTCACCGGTAACTCCACCAACAGCGGCGGTGTGCTCCACGCTATGGGCGGTTGCAACATCACCGTAAGCGGCGCACTCTTCAGTGGCAATGCTTCTGTGGCTGCTAATACCGAGTACAATTCTGACATCGGCGGTGGTGTATTCCATACCGAAGGTGGCAAGCTGAATATCACTGCAAGCACCTTCGACAGTAACTCCTCCGCATATTACGGTGGTGTTCTGCACACCAATAAAACCGCTGTCACCATCGACGGCAACACAGTCTTCTCCGGTAATACCGGTGCAACCGGCGCAGTTATGCACATGCGCAGTGCCAAGGTCATTTTGGAGAACGTTTCCCTGACAAATAACACCTCCAACATGAACGGTGTGATCTACTACGCAGGCAGCGACCTTACTTTGGATGCTGTCACAGCCACCGGCAACAAGGCATATCAGGGCGGCGTGCTGTTTACCAACAGCTCTACTGTAACTGCCAAGGATTGCACCTTCTCCGGAAACTCCGCAACCAGCGGTGGTGTGATTTACAGCAAGGGCGGCACAACCGTGAACCTCGAAAACTGTGAAATGGCAGAAAACGCTGCATCTTATGGCGGTGCAGTCTACCTCATCGAAAACTCCAAGCTGAATCTCACCGGTGTAACCTTTAATAAGAACAGTGCAACCAAGGACGGCGGTGCCATCTACAACAAGGCAAGCGTTGTAACCGCCATCGACACCGAAACCGCAGTTAATACCTTCACCGAAAACACTGCAGCAAACCACGGCGGCGCGATCTATGTGGTATACGCCACTAGCGAGACCGACAGCACCAAGCTTCCCGGAATACTGAATATGACCGGCGGCAACTTTACCGGCAACACCGCTATGGGTGGTGGTGCAGTCAGCGCACGTACGGATTGCGAAGCAAGCTTCGACGGCACCGTATTCACCGAAAACAAATCCATTGGCAACGATGGCACAGTGGACGGCTACGGTGAAGGCGGCGGTGCAGTCTATGTAGGCTACGGCGCGCTGACTATGAAGGATGTCACCGCAACCGGCAATGTATCCGAAAGCTACGGCGGCGCTGTGCACCTGCTGGATTCTGATGCAACCGTTACCGGCAGCACCTTCGAAGAAAACGAAGCAGCCGACGGCGGCGCGATCTTTGCAAAGGCCGGCGGCAGTGCAGTCATCACCGACAGTACCTTCCGCAGCAATACTGCAACCGCCAGCGGTGGCGCAGTACACGTAGTAGCGCCTGCTACCGCAGAACTTAAGAATCTGGTATTTGACGGTAACCATGCAGATTCTCACGGCGGTGCGCTCTACATCAATATGGCAACTGTGACCACTGAAAGCCTGGATATGCAGAATAACTCTGCAGGTGGCAACGGCGGTGCGGTTTACCTGAACGGTACAGAAATGACCGTAACAGCTTCCGATGTGTTTAAGGGTAACTCTGCAGGCGGACACGGCGGTGCGGTTTACCTGACTTACGATGCCAATAAGAACGGTGCAGCCCTCACTGGCTCCGATGCGGTGTTTGAAAACAACACTGCAAAGGCAGGCGGTGCGATCAGCTCCAGATCCTACTGTAATGTTGAGCTGACCGGCGCAACCCTGAAGGGCAACAGTGCAACCGGTCCTCAGACCGATTATCTGGGCGGCGGCGCTATCTACACCAACACCAACGCCTTGAAACTCCATGGCGTTACCCTGGAAGGCAACACCTCCGCTTACTATGGCGGCGCAATTTCCGCTTCTGAGGCACAGGTCACCATCGACAATAAGTCCGTGATTAAGAATAACGGTGCAGTTACCGGTGTGGCACTTTACTTCAGAACCTCCGGTAGTGCTACCTTGAACGATGTAACGGTTACGGAAAACGTCTTCACGGCGGGCAGCAGCAACGGTGTTATTTACCTCACCGGCACTACCACTTTGGACGTTGAAAAGCTTACTGCAACCGACAACAAGTCTGTAAACGGCGGTGTGTTCTTCCTGAGCAGCCAAGCTACCGGTACAATTAAGGACTCCGTATTCACCGGTAACACCGCAAACGCAAATGGTGGTGTCATCAGCTTCTCTTCCAGCAAGATACTGGATGTTACCGGCTGCACCATCAGCAAGAATACTGCCAAGAACGGCGGTGCCATCTACTGTGATGGTGGCACTGTGAATGTAAAGGGCTGCCAGCTCACAGAAAATACGGCTACCACCTCCGGCGGTGCAATCAGCGTTGCCGGTAAGGGTGTCGTCAATGTAGCAGAAGAAACCGCTGTTAAGTCCAATACCGCTCCCAAGGGCGGTGCGGTCTATCTGGATCTGGGCGGCACAGCTTCCATCACAGGCATTACTTTGGAGGGCAATACCGCAACAAGCGGCGGTGCCATCTGCGTCAATGACTCCAGTGAAGATGGATCCTCCCCCTCCACCCTGACCCTTACAAATGCTACCCTTAAGAATAATACCGCAAGATACGGTGGCGCTGTTGACCTGGAAAACGGCAGCACTGTCACCGTCAATGGCGGTCTGATGACCAAGAACTCTGCAACACTGGGCGGCGCGATTTACAATCGGCTTGGTGTTCTGACCCTGTCCGATGCCGTATTTACCGAGAATACAGCTACCAGAAACGCTTCCGGCGGCGACGGCAACGGTGGTGCGATTGTAGCAAACGGTGGTAGCGTAACCGGCAGTGCAACCTTTGAAAAGAACACTGCCGAGAATCACGCCGGCGCTCTGTATCTTACCTATGTCAAAGGAGCAGACGGTGCTGCCAACATTCCCGGCACTGCAAATCTCACCGGCGGCAGCTTCACCGAAAACACCGCCATGGGCGGCGGCGCAGTCAGCATCCGCAGCGGTTGCCACGGCACATTTGAGAATGTCACCTTCACCGGAAACTCTGTATCCGGTTGGATCGATGACGGCAAGGATGACACCGTGGACAACGATGGCGACGGCGAAGGCGGCGGCGCGATCTATGTAGGCTACGGCTCTGTGACCCTCAATAATGTCACTGCAACCGGCAATATCGCTACCGATACCTTTGGCGGTTTCCTGGATAGCACCGGAAGCGTTGTAAACATCACCGGTGGCAGCTTCTCCGGCAACATTGCCCCCGCAGGCGGCGCAATCTACGGCATCAATAATTCCCGAATCACCGTTGCGGATGCAACCATCAGTGAAAACGAATCCACCTTTATAAATCCCTACGGAGAGAATCTGGATCAGTACGACAACAAGATGGGCGGCGGTGCTGTTGCAGTCCTCAATAGTACTCTGACAATCAGTAATACCACCATGGACAGCAACAAATCCGTCTACTACGGCGGCACGATCCTGGTAAGTAAGGCAACGGTGACCATCGACAAGGCGTCTGTGGTTTCCGGTTCTACCGGCAAGACCGGCAGCGCCATCTACATCCGGGATAACGCAAATGTTACCGTAGAGGACAGCAGCATTCTGAACAATAAGAACGATGGAAGCGGTGTGGTCTACATCAGCTACGGCACACTGGATCTCATCAATGTCACCGCATCCGGCAACAGCGCACATTCAGGCGGTGTTGTACTTGCAAGCGGCACAGGAGCTACCGTCAATGTTACCGGCGGTACATGGAGCGATAACTCCGCAACCTTCGGCGGTGTATTCTACATTAGCAATGCCAAGGTAAATGTAACCGATGCTACCTTCACAGAAAACACTTCCCACCTGGGTGGTGCGATCTACAATACTGCCGGCACGCTGACCTTGAAGGATGCAACCTTCATGAAGAACACAGCAACCAAGGACAGCAACGGCAGCAACGGTAACGGTGGCGCAGTTACTGTGGTAGGCGGCACTGTTACCGGCAGCGGTACCAATGTATTTAAAGAAAACACCGCAGAAAACCACGCTGGCGCAATCTATGTCAGCTACTTAAACAATGCCGACACCACGAAAACCGGCGGCGTTTTGAATCTGACGGACGGTCTGTTTGAAAGCAATTCTGCTTCTTGCGGCGGTGCGATCAGCTCCAGAACCGCAGGCTCTGTGACCCTCACCGGCACAGTGCTGAAGGATAACTCCGCAACAGCCTCCAGCACCGGAGCCCAGGGCGGTGCCATCTACTCTAATGCCGGCTCTTTGACTCTGTCCGGTGTCACTCTGGACGGCAACACCACCAACTACTACGGTGCAGCGGTCTACTCCTCAGGCTCTGTGTTCACAGCAACTGACGATTGCATCGTACAGAACAACACCGGCATCACCGGCGCAGCTGTGCATCTGACTATCAACGAAGGTCAGACAGCAACCATCACAGATATGACCCTCCAGAAGAACCAGCGTCTTACCGGAAATGCAAACGGCACGATTTATGCAACCGGTAGTGGTACTCTCAACATCACAGGTCTTACCGCTACTGAGAATGTAAGCAGCAACGGCGGTGTGCTGTATACCAGCGGCGGTCTGACCATCACCATTGCGGACTCCACTCTGACCGACAACGAAGCGCTTACCAACGGCGGTGTGATCGCCTACCGCGGTACTAAGTCCTTGACCATCACCGGCTGCACCATCACTGGTAACACAGCTCCCAACGGCGGTGTGATCGAAGCAACCGGCTCCGGTACTGTTACGATCAAATCCTCTACTTTGGAGAGCAATACCGCAACGGAAAAGGGTGGCGCGATCTACGCAAGCGGCGCTTCCGCAAAGGTTGTTATCAGCGACGGTACTACCTTGAAGGCTAACACCGCCAAGTATGGTGGTGCGGTCTACATGGATCTGGGCGCAACGGTTACTATTGACAGCAGTACGCTTGACGGCAACAGCGCAACCACCGGCGAAGGCGGCGCGATCCTGGTAGCCGACACCACCAAGGAGCAGACCCGGTCCGAGACGAAGCTGGTGATGACAGGCACTACCTTGCAGAACAACACCTCTAAAACCAGAGGCGGTGCGCTGGCAACCGCTTATGACTGCCCCAAGGTGATCATAAACGCAACGAACTGCACCTTCTACAAGAATACCAGCGGAAGCTCCGGCGGTGCAGTATGTGTGCAAAACTGCAGCTGCAACTCCAGTACCGAGCCTACTGCGGTGAACAGCATATTCACCAATTGCACCTTCCGTGAGAACACAGCAACCACCGACGGCGGCGCCATTGATGTCCGCTCCGGAAGCTGCATTAAGATCGACGGTATCACCGCAGAAAGCAATACTGCGACAGGCAACGCCGGCGTTGTGTATGTCACTTCCACCTGCACCCGCTTGTATATCACCGGTGAGGTATCCTGCACCGGCAACACCGCAAAAAACGGCAACTTCTCCTATCTGTATAACAACAACTATTCCACTCCCCCCAAGATCTATACCACGCACTCCAACACCGCGACCTGGTACGCAGATGTTGCAGGCAACAAAACCAATGTTGCCTTCGACCTGACCACCCTGCCGTGATGATTACGAGGTGAAACGCAATGAAAAAACATCTTAGAATTATTCTGATCATCCTTTTGTGTGCGTTTATCCTGGGTGAAGGCCTTGCCTTCATCCAGGCGCAAAGCGCCAGCTACAGCGAAACAAACTCCTTTGCATCCACTTACTACATTGGCAAAACAGATCAGAAGAAGCCCTTCTTTGACGTGATTCTTCCCGAGATTGAAAAGAACATCAAAGAAAACAACAAGCACTCTCTGACACCCTACTACGATGCATTCCCTGTGGCTAACAACCCGGAGAATTTCCAGGGTCTGGGCTCCACCTCTTACGCAAACATCAATGGTGAAACGGTCACAGCAGAAGCTTTTCTTCGTCATTACGGCGACTCTCTGCATGATCCAAACGCGGGTATGGGTCTTCTGCTTTTCCAATGCATTCAGTACAAGCGGGCACATCCTGAGGAGGATGTGAAGCTGACCATGTCCTACTACCGTACCTCTGCCAGCGCCTCCGTGTGCGTTATTCCCGAGAGTAAGTACTACGGTTATATGCGCTCCCTTTACGGCACCAACTATGATGAACATGGTTTCGTCCGTATTGCCTACATGCTGACAGAGGCTGCAAGAATGGGTATTGAAGTAACTTTGGTCAACCAGCTCAACTCTTACTCCGTAAGACAGTACGACCCCTCCACAAAGTCCCTTAAAAGCAGAAGTCCTTTGAACTACATAACGTATTTCAACAAAGCTCTTGAAACCGACTGCTATAATACGTACGCCCCCGGCAAGCGGGTTTCAGATTATATGAACTTCGTTGTTGTGGGATGGAACGTTGGAGACAAGACCACTGATATGCAACACCTGAAGAGCCTGACAGCTTCTCACTATCTGGCTACCGATGGTACAGAGCACAAAAATGCCGTCTTCTTCACCAGCTCCAATCTGGATGATAACGACTATAAAGGTCGCAACGGTAACGGTCTTGCCCAGTCCGGTGTGATTATCACCAACCATGAGGCTCTTTATCGAGTCACCTACAACTACACCCAGCTGATGACACAGTATTCCGGACTGGAAGAACTGTTTGAATTGCAGAAGCTTGTTAATGAGCGTAATGTAGAACAGGCAGAGATGATCCGTAACGGTCAGGGAAGCTTAATCCCCAAAGACGAGCAGATTGTTTATATCGGCGGTGAAAATGACCCTGTCTTCGAACTATACTTTACCCCCTTCGGCGGTGGTATGGATGTTTGGGACACGGAAAACAATGCCTTCTGTAAGTACATGGACAAGATGGCAGCTTCCGATGACTATGTTGAATATGCCTTTAATGTTTTCGGCTACGGAAAAAGCTACATTGGCTATACCATGGAAAGAATGGTAGAACAAGCTTTCTGTAAAAACCCCGACTCCCGCAATAAGCTTTTCCTCCGCATTACCGATTTTGATACGGACTCCGTGCAGAAGCTGGCGCTTGGCACCGAGATTGGTGAGCGTGACATTTCTGACGGCAGCAAGTATCATACCAAGGATATGCTGCTGAACTATGAGGAGAACGGTGTGCGGCACAGAGTTTCCCTACTGTCCTCCTGCAACTCCTATCCCCTGGCATTCAGCCTCCGCACCAATTCCCTGCTGGTCATCAACGAGACCGATGCCTCCGGCGGTAACTTCTACAGCATTTACGGTGACAAGTTTACCAATGGTATGTTCAGCAATGATCTGCTAATCTCCCCCGGTGATCTCTCCATGGCAGCCGGCACTGAGCAGAAGCTGGATGTATTCTACCCCGGCGACAAGACTCTAACTTGGACCAGTAGTGATCCTAATGTTGCTACAGTCAGCAACGGCACTGTCAAGGCTCTGAAAAAAGGCTACGCCGTGATTACTGCCACAGACGGTATCGTTGCCAAGTCTATCAAACTCAGCGTAGGCGATTGTGCTGCGTGTATGACCGCAGGCGACGGTTTGCATGCTTCCACTGCCGAACAGTACATTCTTACACAGCGCATAGACGATGTACCCTTTACTTTCGAGGCAGAATTCACTCTGGACAAATCCAACCTCACCGGTGTCAACACCCTGCTGGGCATGGATGACTCTTTCTCCGGCGGCTGGGCATTTACCGTTAACAAAGACGGTCACCCCCGTGTAATGATCCGCAACAAAGCCGGCTACAACACAACCGGCAGCTATGTCTTTAATAATGTAGATGTGGCAACCGGACAGAAAGTACACATGGCTATCGTTGTCGACACCACTAACAAGCTGCTGCACTGCTATGTTGATGGTGAGCTTGCCGAGACCATCACCGGCTTCACCAGATCCACCGATTTTGGCACGAAATATGCACCCCTTGTTGGCGGCGACTACAGAAGTGGCAACGGCACCTACTTTACCGGCACCATCCATTCCATTTCCGTATGGGCGGATATGCGCTCTGCTTCTGAGATTATTAAGGATTACACAAACGGCATCACTGCTTCCGATTCTAAGCTTCTTGCTTCCTACGATTTCACCAAGTGTGACAGCTGCATGCTCAAAGACCTGAGCACCAAGAAGAACAACCTGTCCGTTTTGAAGCTGTGGCTTGACAAGAGCGAGGTCGAGCCGGTTACAGACTATGCTTACTCTTTCGCCGTCGTCGGTGACACCCAGACAATGTGCGAAAAAGACCCCGAGGCTATGGACAGCATTTATAACTGGCTCATTGCCAATAAGGACACCCACAAGATCAAGTATGTACTTGGCATGGGCGACATTACCGACGATAGTACAGACATTGAATGGGAGCGGGCAAATGCCTACATCAGTAAGCTCAACGGTGTGATCCCCTACTCCCTCTGCCGCGGTAACCACGACGATTGGGATGATTTCAACCGGCATCTGCACAACGGTTTCTATGAAGCCACCGTCGACGGAATGATGAACGAGGGCGATGTGGATCTGACCGATCCCACCCAGCCCGGTCTGATTGAGGGTACGTTGCCCGACGGTTCTACCGGTCTTGTTACCCGTGAGGAGGATGTCCCCGAGGGCGGAATCGTCAAGGGCGATCTGACCAACTCCTATCGCACCATTGAAGTCAGCGGCACCAAGTATCTGATCATGACTTTGGACTTTGCACCCAACAGCGAGGCTCTCAAGTGGGCAAACGACGTCATCGCCGCACACCCCGACCATTGGGTCATTGCCACCACCCACGCTTATATGTATCGTGACGGTACTACCATCGATGCAAGCGACTGCTATCCGCCTTCTTACTATTCCGGTTATACCGATGCACAGAACGGCGATCAGATGTGGGACAAGGTATTCTCCCAGCATAAGAATGTGCTGTTGGTCCTCTCCGGTCACGACCCCTGGCAGCATATTGTTTATCGCCAGGACAAGGGTGTAAACGGAAATACTGTCACCCAGATGCTGATCGATGCACAGTACACAGATCTTTATATTGGTTCCACTGCTATGGTAGCAATGCTGTATTTCTCCGAAGACGGACAGACCATGACCGTCCGCTACTACTCCGTAGAAAAGGACTGCTATGGCTCCGAAATCAGTCAGTTTACCATTAACCTGAAGTAATTTATAAGCTTATGTCCTGCTGACAAATGTCAGCAGGACATTTGTTTTATCTAAGATTCAATTCACGACTTGCAAATATTTTAAATATGGTGTAAAATGTGGAAAGATAAACGCAAAAGGAGATATTCGTATGAAGCTCGGAATTGTGGGACTTCCCAATGTCGGAAAGTCCACCCTGTTTAACGCCATCACCAACGCAGGTGTTCCTGCAGACAACTATGCATTCTGCACCATCGACCCCAATGTGGGTGTGGTTAGCGTGCCGGACGAGCGCTTAGATTGGCTCAGTGATTTCCATCAGCCCAAGAAAACAACTCCCGCTGTCATTGAGTTCGTTGACATTGCAGGTCTTGTTAAGGGTGCCAGCAAGGGCGAGGGTCTTGGCAACAAATTTCTTTCCAACATTCGTACTACCGATGCCATCGTCCATGTGGTAAGATGCTTTGAAGATTCCAATGTCACCCACGTGGAAGGCAGCACCGATCCCCTGCGTGACATCGAGATCATCAATCTGGAACTTGTCATGGCAGATATGGAAATGGTGGAGCGCCGCATTGACAAGGCGCAGAAAGCCATGAAGGGCGGCGACAAGAAGTTCGCCCGGGAAGCAGAGCTCTTCACCGCGCTGCTGGCGCATCTGAACGAAGGCAAGCTTGCCCGCACCTTTACAGACGATGCAGATGATATGGCACTTCTTGCGACCTCTGACCTGCTGACTCTGAAAAAGACCATTTACGTGGCAAATCTGGCGGAAAGCGAGATAAATGAGCCGGAAAATAACCGCCATTATATGGCTGTCAAAGCACTTGCCGAGGAAGAGGGCAGCCAGCTGCTCCCCATCTGCGCCAAGCTGGAGGCAGACATTGCTGAGCTGGATGATCCCGAGGAAAAAGCCATGTTTATGGAAGAGCTGGGTGTTGCCGAATCCGGTCTTGACCGGCTGATCAAGGCAAGCTACGCGCTGCTGGGTCTGATTTCCTTCCTCACCGCAGGCAGTGATGAATGCCGCGCATGGACCATCAAGCGCGGTACCAAGGCACCTCAGGCTGCCGGCAAGATCCACACCGACTTTGAGCGCGGCTTTATCCGTGCCGAGGTCATCGCCTTCGAGGATATGAAAGAATGCGGCACCATGGCAAATGCCAAGTCCCTTGGCAAGGTCCGCAGCGAGGGCAAGGAATACATCATGAAAGACGGCGACATCGTCAATTTCCTTTTCAACGTATAAAAATCAGGGCTGCCAACCGGCAGCCCTTTCTTTTTGAAAAACATTTAACCAAAAAGTAAAATAATTCTTGACAAGCAGAATGTATCATGCTATTATACATTTAACCAAACAGTTAAATAAGGAGGAATTGCAATGGGTTTCCAAAACACCATGAAAGCCCTCTCCGACCCCATTCGCAGAGAAATACTGGACCTATTGAAGACCGGCAGGCTTGCTGCCGGAGAGATCGCGGAGAAATTCCCCGTCAGCGGCGCTGCGGTTTCCAAGCACCTGTCCGTACTGAAGGATGCGGATCTGATCCGGGATACCCGGGAGGGCAAATTTATTTTCTATGAGCTGAACACCTCCGTTTTGGAAGAGGTCATGCTGTGGCTCACAGGCTTGAAAGGAGAAGGAAAATGATTAAGAAGAACTTGAAAACATTGATCGTTACATCCATTATTATTCTGCTACCTATTTTGGCAGGACTCATTATGTGGAATCAGCTGCCAGAGCAGATCCCCAGCCATTGGGACGCATCCGGCGAGATCGACAGATGGAGCAGCAAGCCCTTTGCGGTATTTGGTATGCCGCTGATCCTGCTGGCATTCCAGTGGCTTTGTGTATTGGGCACTTCCGCTGACCCCAAAAAGGAAAACCATCCCAGCAAGGTGGTACATTTGGTGCTCTGGATCATCCCCGTGATATCTATACTGCTGCATGTGCTCACATACGCTGTAGCATTGGGACAAACGGTACGGATGGAAGTGGTAATGCCCGTATTTATCGGACTTGTGCTTGCCATCATCGGAAATTATCTGCCCAAATGCAAGCAGAATTACACCATCGGCATCAAGATCCCCTGGACACTTAACAGCGAGGAAAACTGGAATAAGACCCACCGTTTTGCCGGCAGGCTTTGGCTTGTTTGCGGACTTGTGATCATGCTGACGGGCTTTTTCGGCGGATTTTGGATCTTCTTTGGCATCGTACTCTTGATGGTCCTTGCTCCGTTTATCTACTCTTACCTGCTCCATCGCAAAGGAATATAACAACGGCGCGGTAGAATTCTCTGCCGCGCCTTTTATTTTATATTAACTTAATCAAATATAGCACTAAGAAATGCACCGGATAGAATAAGTAAAAACCCCACTGTACCCAGCGATTTTGGGTAAGCTTTTGACCTGAATACAGCCAAATCGGAATCAGTGCCAACACTCCAAAGTACTGAATCGACAAGCAAATACTTCCCAGTGTAATTTTAGAACTAGGTATTATTCCAAAGAGTGCTGTCAACGCGACAACTTGCACAAGCCATGCAAACTTTTTACCTCTGGTCAGTCCAAAAACTGCCATCACCAAAATACCCGTCCAACCATAACTACAAGGTATTATCCTTCCAAGCACCACACCAGTGCCTATAAAGAACAGTTTTAGCCACCACTTTGTGGTTTTTCCCATGGCCCACAGCATTCCAAAACCGATCAACAAAGATACCATCACCGTAAGATATCCCAGTGAAATTTTACCATTACATGCCAAATCATGAGGAATCTCACTGATTACTGCACACAAAAACAAGCGCAGCGCATACCGCCCTGCATTTTTTGTGTAAGCAGCACCTTCTGCAAGTAAAAAGCAGTATATTGGGAAAGACAATCTTCCAATAATACGAAAAATTAGTATTTTAGGAAAGAACAACATGCCAATGTGGTCAATCAGCATCGTAATGCAGGCAATTAATTTAAGAACTTCCTGTGAAAGTCCCCTTTTCTCCATTTTTCTCACCTCTTGGAAATATCATATCATATACCACAAGAATATACCAGCATTTTATTCGCCATAGCAAAAAACTGTTGCTTTTTTCCTTTTTATTGTGTATAATACCAAGCAGTTTCCGGACGTGGCTCAGTTTGGTAGAGCGCTTGCTTTGGGAGCAAGATGCCGCAGGTTCGAATCCTGTCGTCCGGACCATAAGCAGAAAGAACAACTGTTCTTTCTGCTTTTTTGTATATTCCACCGCTACGCGCAAAAGCTATGGCGAAGGAGTGATTCTATGGACGGACAAGAACTTGCAAAGCAGACCTTGGATCAGATTCCGCGCCCCAATTCCAACGCAAAGCGCATCGTCGGACTCGTGAAAGAGGGCGGCAGGATCACCGGGTATCAGCTTTCCGACAATTCTATCGTTGAAAAGCAGCAGGCGGTCAACATGGCAAAGCAGGGGCAGATCTCCGGTGTGGGCATCGCCCACCGGGGTGACACCGAATATCTAAAGTCCATCCCCGACGGCAGCGAAAACAACAATTTGGGAAATCTACCCTCTGTTTCGCCCCAAAACTGACAAATTCCGGAGTCATAAGCCGACTCCGGAATTTATTATTCAAGAAACATCTTGACTCCTGCATAGCTCTATCGCTTATAATAGCAGTCAAAGGAGTGATCGGCATTACATTCAGCAGAATCGTAATCTCCAGCCCCCTTTTCAAAAATGGGGGGCTTTTTTATGCCGTTTGGCACTGCTAAAATACCGATGAATGCAATTTGCAACATTTTTGATTTTCTATGTGGTAGACTAATGCCACAGGAGGTGAAGCGATGAAGTTTAAACTCATAATCGACAAGGAAAAAGATGAGGAAATTGTAGCAACCGTCAAGCAGCGCACCGGGCTGATCGACGAGATCGAGGCGCTCATTTCAAAGCACACGGATCGCATTCCCGGCTACACGGAAGATGATATCAAAATGCTTTCCGTTTCGGAAATTGAATGTATCACCGTGATGGAGGGCAAGACCTATGCCATTGATTCCAAAAATCAGCGCTATCGGCTAAAGCGGCGACTGTACGAACTGGAAGCGGAGCTCCCCTCTTCTTTCATCCGCATCAACAAAAGCACATTGGCGAACGAAGCATGTCTGAATCGATTCAAGGTTACTTACGCAGGCAGTGTGGATGCCGTTTTCAAATGCGGCTACACGGAATATGTATCCCGGCGATGCTTCGCACAAATCAAAAGGAGGTTTGAATCAAAATGAAAAAGTTTTGGAAGGAATTTCTGTTGCGGGGTCTTCTGTGCGCCGCAGGCGGTCCGCTGGTTTTGGCGATTATCTATGGCATTTTAGGCGCGACAGGTGAAGTCACGCAGCTCTCCCCCAACACAGTATGCATGGGGATCTTAACCATCATGCTGCTTGCCTTTATCGCTGCGGGCATGACCGCGATTTATCAGATGGAGCAGCTGCCTCTGCCAATTATGATCCTGCTCCATGGCGGGGCGCTGTATATCGCCTATCTTCTCACCTACCTGATTAATGGCTGGCTGTTAAAGCAGCTGATTCCCATTTTGGTGTTCACCGGCATTTTCCTTGCAGGCTATGCCCTCATTTGGGTAATCGTCTACTGCGTGGAAAAAACCAAAACTGAAAAGCTCAACAGAAAACTCATCGGCTGACAAAAAGTGCGTTGCAATAATTGCAACGCACTTTTTTATTGCTCGTAATCCGTTACATAGCTGCCGGCGCTCAGAATATGCCCGCAGGTGCATTTTTCATCGCTGGTCAGCGTTCCGGTTTCACCGGGTCTGCCGCCAAGGCGAACAAAAACCTCCACATATTCTCCGCATTTGGGGCACTTTACCTCCGTCAGCCGGGGCGTTCCCTTGCCCTCTTGACATCCTCTAATCAGCATAGCACTACCTCTTACCAAATATAGGGTATGATTCTGTATTTTACTTTCTTCTTATACTCTTCATATCCCGGCAAATCCCGGGTCAGTAGTTCTTCCTCGTCCTTCAGCCGGACAATGATGATCGCCGGATAAAAGGCAAATGCAATCAGCGCGTACCAGGAGCCCAGCACCAGCGGGATCATCAGAAACAGCAGGATCGTCACCGCGTACATAGGATGGCGCACGATTCCGTAAAGACCGGTATCCACAACCTTCTGCCCTTCCTCCACCTTGACGGTGCGGCTAAGGTAAGCATTTTCCCGCATCACCTCGGCATACAGTCCGTAGGCAATCAAAAACAGCACCGATGCTGCTATGACCACCCAGGCAGGCACGCTGGACCAACCGAAACGAAAGTCCAGCCCCGCCACCACAAAACCGGCAATAAACATCAGTCCGGAAAACGCAAGCACGCCCTTCTGCTTGCCCTGCTTCTCCTTTGCATCCAGCCGTTTTCTGAGAAAATCCGGAGATTTAAAAAGCATCACAAATCCGGCGATCAGCATAGGCACAAACAAAAGACCGATCAAAAGCCAGCCATAGGGATAGGCAAATGTGCCGGCAGGCAGGAAAATCAGCCCGCCCACCAGTATCAGACCGCAGAAAAATTTCGTCAGCGCTTCCGTCAGCAGCTTCATGCTTCTTCCTCCAGGGTTTCGATGTAATAGCTCACAGGGCGAAAGCCGTCGTTACAGCTGAGCATTGCGGAAAAGGGGTTCTTCATCCACCCGTCATAAAAATCCCCGCCACCTTCAGCCAGGGTCTTGACAAAGGATTCCATGCACCCCCACGCAGCATTACAAAAGCCTTCCGGCTTTTCACCGTTTTCCGACACCCAAACCATACCGATTTCCGTGTCGCAGGCATGCTCAATGGGATTTTCGTACTGCTCCATCAAGTCGGGATAGCAGGACCTGCGAACTGCTGTGATCTTCACTTTTTTCATAAGCTCACCTCTAATTGCCATTATATCATGACAATTCCCGGCTTGCAACACAAGATGCATCATGGGTATGCTGATGCTCCTCAAGCTGACTGTGGCTGTGGGTGTGGAGTGATTCCTCTTTGCCATGGATATGGGTATGGCTGTGGATGTGCTCGTGTTCGTGGGTGTGAATCAGTTCACCGTGGCGATGCGCATGGGTATGAACATGGTTGTGCGGATGGGTGTGCTGCAGGGTGATGGTGTCCTTTACAAGCAATACCGTCGCGCCGATCATGATCATCAGTCCCACATAGAACTGCAAACCCGGTCTCTCTGCAAGGAAAAGCACGCCAAAAAGCACACCCAAAAACGGTGCAATAGAATAGTAAGCACTGGTTTTTGCAGCGCCAAGCTCTTTTTGCGCTTTGATGTAGAAATTGATACTCAGACCATAGGCAATAAAGCCCAGCATCAAAACAGCAATAATCCAAATGAACTGCGGAATTCTCTCTCCGACCATCAGCGCCACGATCAGACTCCCAAAACCGGAGAATATGCCTTTTATGGTAGTGATTTGGACAGAGGACTTATTGCTAAGCATCCGGGTGCAGTTGTTTTCCAAACCCCAGCAGCAGGCAGCTGCCAGCACCAATAAAGACCCGGTGTTAAACCGGAAACTTCCTGCCCCTTCAAAGCTGAGGGCAATGCTTGCAGCCGTAACCAATACGATTGCCGCGATCAGTCGTTTGGACAGTTTCTCCCGGAATACCAAAAATGCGATCAAGGAAGTTGCTACAATCTCAAAGTTGTTGAGTAAAGATGCATTTGCGGAGTTGGTGCGCTCTAAGCCCAGCATCAGAAGAATCGGTGCCGCGATATCCAGCACGATCATGCCAACGGTGTACGGCAGTTCTGCCTTTGTAAGTTTTTCTGCCTGCTCCTTTGTGATCTTTCCGTAAAAAAACAAGCCTACACCTGCACCCAAATACAGAAATGCAGCCATCATTGTAGGCTGTACAAAGCGCAAAAGCACCTTGCTCAGCGGAATGTTGATGGCATACAGCGCAGCAGCCAAAATCGCAAAAAACGTTGCGATATTCTTTGTTTTCATGGTGAAATCACAACCTTTAACTATCTGAATCCGTATCCCCCCTGGGGGGATATTTTCATTATAGCACAGCTTCCTTCTTTTGTCATCCGCCAAATGAAAAAGCGGCAGGGAAAAATCCCAGCCGCTTGTTTACTTCTTCTCGTTTTTCAGCCGTGCCTTGGCTTCTTCTACGGTTTCGCCGTCCTTGGTCAGATACGCATCCACAAACTTATCCTCGATCTTGGTGTAACCGCTGACTACACCGCGCTCAATCTTTTTATAGCCCTTGGTAACCGCGTCTGCTATTTTTGCGTTTGTCTCCACAATTTTGGACTTCGCCATATCGACTCGTTTTCCTCCAATCAGATTGATTCCCAGAAACAGCACAATGATCCACACCGCCGTTCCCGTTAAAATGTTAAAGATTTGAATTTCCGCCGGGGTTAGCCCCGGAAAAGACTGGAGCATTGACCGCTGCATGGTGTAAATGGAGACGCAGGCATCTGTCAATGCGATATTGCGCAGCGTCTTTAACACCGGTGAAGCGGTATGCTTTGATCGTACCATACCGATGATCGCAATCGTGACCTTCGTAAATGTGTAGGTAGCGGTGGTGATCATAATGATTTTGTGGTGGGCTGTTCCCCGCTCTTTGAGGGCTGACAAAATATTGACACCCACAATGCACACAGACAGCACAACCAGCAAGATTCCCGTAATGCGTCTTGCAAAAAGCTCGATGCTGTGATCCCCTTTTGCCCTTCGTCTTACCTGGAGCACAGAAAAACGCGCCATGGAAAGAACCACATAGTAAGCACCCACAGTAACAAACCACCAGGAGTGGGTTAGAAAACCTATCAGACAGTTACCCAGCGCATACACGAAGTTAACTGTCAGGCTTGTATAGGGGCTTTTTGCGATCTGAAGTACTTTCATTTAATGCCCTTGATCATGGGAATGAGGGCAATGAGCATCACAATACCCAGAAGACCCACCAGCGTGCCCCAAACGAACTGCTGCCAAACAAGGCACAGGCACATACCGGCACCCAGCACCAGCACGGCAACCACACTGTAGAGGATGCGAAATACATTTTTGCCGTTCATCTTGGGCATTTTCTTATTTTCCATCTTGCACCAGACAAGAAGTGTAATAATGCCCAGTACCAAACCGACACCGCCAAGAATCACACCCTGCCAAAAGGCATTCCATTCCGGCAAAAGTGCCATGCACATACCCAGCGCAAACAGCACACCGCTGACCGTTCCCATCAAAAGGGCAACAAAACTACTTTTTTTCATTTAAAAATCCTCCTTTTATTAAACCAACACTTGTTTTCTTATTGCCTGTTCAGTATAATAAATCAGAGATAACAAAACAATCATCAAATTAACAACATTTGTTGGAATAATGAGGTAGCATATGAATACAAAAAACAACAAGCGCCGCAGAGAATCTCAAGAAAAAATTGGAAGGGCATTTGTAGAGCTGCTGCAAAGCCGCGAAATCAAGGACATTACCGTTTCCGATCTCGTTAAGATGACCGGCTTAAACCGCAGTACCTTCTATGCAAACTATGTGGATATATTTGATCTTGCCGACAAAACAAGAGAAACCCTGGAGCAGGATTTCAGCAATCTGTTTGCCGACTATGATTATTTCAATGAACGCAGCGGTGCACTGAAAATGTTCCAGCACATCAAAGAAAACCAGCTTTTCTATCAAACCTACTTCAAGCTGTGCTACGATGACAAGCACTTGGTTTCGGCATACGACCCCAAGCGGGCGGAGCAGGAGCATATTTCTTCAAATCTGAAATACCATATTGAATTCTTCCGCAACGGTTTGAATGCCATTATCAAACTGTGGCTTGCAAATGGCTGCAAAGAATCTCCGGAGGAAATGGCAGACGTTCTGAAAATGGAGTACAGAGGAAGATAACAATTCGGCGGCAGGGAGTTTTCCCTGCCGCCGTTTTTATATTCCTTCTTTTTCCAGTCGGGCAAAAATGTATGCCATCAGTTCGTCCTTACCTGCAATGTCCAGCACATACTGAAACTCGCTGTAAAGGATCTGCTCTGCATCCTTGAAAAACCGCTCATCGGATATGTGCAGCCGCTTTCCGTCTGCTTCCCGCTGTTTTTTGTGGGCATATATGGACTTTATCATTTGGATCAGCTCCACATGGTCGCCCTTTGCAAGTATATTTTTGAAGCATTCCTTACGTTCATTTTCGTTTTCCACCCATGCCGCATTTTCCTTGCCCATGGAATCGATCAGTGTATGAATCTCATCTTTCGTCAAGAGCCTTCGCATCTTTTTGAGAACAGCATCGTTATCCGTGGGCACAAAAATCGTAGAACCTTTGTCGCCAACTGGCTTCAGAACAAAATAGGTCTTTTTCTTGCCGCTGAGCGCCTTTTCTTCTATGTCCGTGATTTTGCACACGCCATGAGCGCCGTAGATGATCACATCATTTACCTGAAACATAGCTGCTGCCCTCCCCTCTTTATTTACTTATATTATAACTTTCATTTTTCAAAATTTCAAAAGGATTTTTGCTTGAAATTCCACAAAAATTATTGCAAACTATGCGCATACTGAACAAATCGGGCAAGATCGCCTGCGCTATGATTAAGACCTGCTGCATTCTTGCAGCAGGTCTTTTATATCAATATGCCGTTGCAGTGGTCAATCTCGTGCTGAATGATCTGGGCTGTCCAGCCGGTAAACGTTTTTATACGAATTTGGAATTCTTCATTCTGCCACTGCACTTTGATCTTCTGATAGCGCTTACACTTACGGGGTCCACCCAACAAAGAAAGGCAGCCCTCCTGCGTATCATAGGGATCGGTCTTTTTGATGATCTCCGGGTTGAACATGGTCATGTATGCGCCATCATTATCAAAGACGATAATGCGCTTTCGCTCCCCGATCATATTGGCTGCCATACCGACGCAGGATTCCTTGTTTGCCGAAAGGGTATCCAGCAAATCTTGCGCGATCTGCAGATCATCTATCGTTGCCATTTCCGATTTTAAGGCAAGAAAAACCGGATCGTGCATAAGTTCTTTGATCATCTCACTCCACCTCATAGGGCCAATCGAGGATGCCGCCGAATTCCTTGATGTTGGTATAGCCCAGCTCTACCAAGGCTTCCGCCGCAATCTTACTGCGCCGTCCGCTGCGGCAGTAGACCAAAATCAGCTGATTTTTATCGGTCAGCACGCTTTCCGCTTTCTCCAAAATCTGATCATACGGAATCAAAATTGCACCGGGAATGTGGCTTTCATCATACTCCTCCTGGGTGCGTGTATCCAAAATAACATAGCCCTTCTGGCTATCCATAATCTCTTTTGCTTCTTTCGCCGTAATGTTCATATATGCCGCCTCCTGTACATTTTCTTTCCCACAACCGGTCAAAACAAGTATCACAAGGATCAACCAAATCAATTTCTTCACGGTTTATCACCTCTTTCAAGACTTATCGTAACCTTTTCCCGCAAAATTTTCATAAGCAGCCCAAGGGCATACCATGTGGTCTCATAGCGGATATAGCGAAGCACATTTTCATCCCAAAGGCAGCTTAGCTTCGCAGGGAATTCCTCATCTGCGTGCCACAGCCGGACGAATATCTTTAGTCCGTCGATCAGTTCGATTGCATACCCCACATCCGCACCGGGAAGCTTTTCACCGCCTAAGGATTCGCAGGCTGCGGCAAAGGCTTCTGAATAGGCATCAAAGAGCAGCGCGTCCGGGTCTTCCCCTTCTTCCTGCAGACTTCTGTGAAAATAGTGCCCCTGGGTCACAATATTTACCCACCGGTTTGCAGGAAACCGATCCGATCTGCTGTCGCACAGCCAGTCAAGGATCGTCATGACCTCCCCAAAGGAATTGGCATCTGTCCATTTCCCCTGCTCATATCGCTCCATATCGCCGGTCTTTCTTCCTATGCGGTACGGCAGCGAAAGAAAGGTGGTGTAAAAATACACTTCGTCATATTTCAGGCGGCAGCGGTCAATGAGCTCCTGCTGGTCGTAGCTGAGAAAATGCTTTTTTGCCTGCTGCATTTGAATCTGATAATTGTCAACACGCGCCTGCATGCCGCCACCTCCTTTTTGGAAATTATAACATACACACCGCTTTCCCGCAACTGCTTGATTCCGGCGGCACGGCATGATAGAATATAATCAACTGAAAAAGGAGGTCGCGATATGCAATACAGAAAATTTGGCAGCACCGATATAACTGCCTCTGTGCTCGGTTTCGGCATGATGCGCATGCCCAAAAACGAGGATGGCAGCTTTGATGAAAAATGGACCATTGATACGCTGCGTTATGCCATTGACCAGGGTCTTACATATGTGGATACCGCCTATGTCTACGGGGAAAGTGAGCGCATCACCGGTCTTGCTTTGCAGGACGGCTACCGGGAAAAGGTGACCCTCGCAACAAAGATCCCCGTTGTGCGCATGACCTGCCCCGAGGATTTTGAAAAAATCCTCAATGAGCAGCTGCAGCGCCTGCAGACAGACCATATCGATATGTTCCTGCTCCATGGCTTAAACCGCAACAGCTGGGAGCTGGTCAAAAAATTCGATGTGTTTACCCATGCGGAAAAAGCAATTGCAGAAGGTAAAATCCGACATCTCGGCTTTAGCTTCCACGACGATCTGGACACCTTCCGTATGATCTTAAACGGCTACGATAAATGGGCATTCTGCCAAATTCAGCTCAACTACATGGATGTTGGTTACCAGGCAGGTCTGCAAGGCTTGCAGGAAGCACATGAAAAGGGTCTTGCCGTGGTCATCATGGAGCCCCTCCGTGGTGGCACGCTGGCAGCCGTTCCCGAGGAAGTCGCTGCCATGCTGCCGGGCAAGCCGGTGCAATCCGCGCTGAACTTCCTGTGGGACAGAAAAGAGGTCAGCGTTGTCCTCAGCGGCATGAGCTCTCTGGAGCAGGTGCAGGAGAATCTCGCCCTTGCGGACGCAGCCCGTGCCGGTATGCTGACAGAGGACGAAAAACAGCAGATTCTAAAAGCCGGCGACCGGATGCGCCAAACCCTCAGCATTCCCTGCACCGGTTGCGACTACTGCAATGTCTGCCCTCAGGGCATCGCTATCCCAAAAATTTTCGCAATTCGAAACAAGATGCAGCTGGACGGTGACCGCATGGGTGCCCAAAAAGCCTACAAAGCTTTGGGTGATACCGACGCTTCCTCATGCATAGGCTGCGGTGCTTGCGCGCAAATCTGCCCCCAGCATATCGAGATCCCGGAAAAGCTGAAAAAGATACACGAAGGACTTGCATAACTATCAAAACAGCAGGCAAAAGCCTGCTGTTTTTTTTATACAAAAATCGGCAGCATTTTTGGTTAGAAATCCCCCTTTACACAGTTCCATTCTTCCTGTATGATACATGTAGATTATTATGGAGGTAATAACATGAAAAAGATAATTGCTATGCTTCTGATCCTGACTCTCGCCACCGGCATTTTTGCCGGCTGCGCCGGCACTACGGTTGTGATTAACAACTGCACCTGCCCCGGTGACCACGGCACTCCTGCAACACAGCCCGCTACCAATTCCGGTGCGGAAGGCGCGTTGAAGACCGGTCTGGCCATTGTAACCAGCATCGCCAAAAGCGAAAATGCCAAGGTTGCAGATTACGATGTGACTTTGGTTGCCGTCCTTGTGGACGACAAGGGTGTCATTGCTGATTGCATCATCGACAGCATCGGTACAAAAGTGGAATTTGATGCCACCGGCACAATTACATCCGACCTCACTGCCAAAATCGCCACCAAGAACGAACTGGGCGACAATTACGGCATGGTTGCCTACGGCGGCGCAAAATACGAATGGTATCAGCAAGCCCAGGCTTTGGCTGACTTTGCAACTGGAAAAACCGTCGAGGAGCTGAAAAACGGCGCCATCGACGAAACCGGCAAAGCCCCCGCAGGCAGCGACCTTGCTTCCTCTGCCACCATTTACTTGGGCGGTTATGTTTCCGCCATTGAAGCTGCTGTAGCAAATGCCTATCACGCAGGTGCTCAGGCAGGCGACACCTTGAAGCTTGCTGCCATCCCCTCTCTCAGCAGCAGCGTTTCTGCCACCGCCGAAAAAGCCGGCACTGCCCAGCTGGATTGCGATGTGACCGCTCTGACCGAAAAGAACGGCAAGATCACTTCCTGCGTCATCGACGCGCTGCAGGCAAAAGTCAGCTTTGACACCACCGGCACCATCACCACCGATTTGACTGCTCCCGTACAGACGAAGACCCAGCTGGGTGAAAACTACGGCATGGTTGCCTGGGGCGGTGCAAAGCTTGAGTGGTACGAGCAAGCAGCCAGCTTCAGCAAGTATGTCATTGACAAAACCGCCGCTGAGGTGGCAGGCATTGCCGTCACCGACGGCAAGCCCAGCGATGCCGACCTTTCCGCGTCTGTTACCATCGCCATCGGCGGCTTCCAGGCGCTGATTGCCAAGGCTATGCAGTAATGAAGCGATTATTCCTTTTCGTTCTTGCTCTGTGCCTGCTTTTGTCCGGCTGCAGCGCAGGAATCACCCAAAGTCATAAGCAATACACCGCCACATTCCTCGACCTTTTTGACACCGTAACTACCGTCGTGGGAAAAGCGGAAAGCAAGGAAGCCTTTGAAGCAAACGCGAAAACCGTGCACGATGCGTTGCTTCCTTACCATCAGCTTTTTGATATTTACACCGACTACGAGGGTCTGAACAATCTGAAAACCGTCAATGACAATGCAGGCATTGCTCCCGTCGCGGTAGAAAAGCCCATCATTGCGCTTTTGCAGGATTGCAAAAAGTTCTACTCAGCTACCGACGGACTTGTGAATGCCGCTATGGGCAGTGTGCTTAAGCTCTGGCATGAAGCCCGCAGCGACGGTATTGACGACCCCCAAAACGCGAAACTGCCGGATGAGAGCACCCTTAAAGCTGCCGCGCAGCACACGGATTTTGACGCTGTGGTGATTGACGAAAGTGCATCCACCGTCTACATTTCAGACCCCCTTGTTCAGCTGGATGTAGGTGCCATTGCCAAAGGCTGGGCTGTGCAGCGTCTGGCTGAAACCGCTCCCAAGGGGCTTCTCATCAGTGTCGGCGGCAATGTCTGCGCCACCGGTGCAAAGGATGATGCCGGCACGCCCTGGGTGGTGGGTATTCAAGACCCCGAGGGCGGCGACAAATACCTGCACACCTTAAACATTACCGGTGGCAGCGTGATCACCAGCGGTGATTACCAGCGTGCTTATGCCGTAGACGGCAAGCTTTACCACCATATCATCGATCCCAACACCCTCTACCCTTCTGAGTATTGGCGCTCCGTCAGCATCGTCTGCCCCGATTCCGGCCTTGCAGACATGCTTTCAACCGCTCTGTTTTTGTTGCCTTACGAAGAAGGTTTAGCGCTTTTACAGCAGTTTGATGCCCAGGCTTTCTGGATCGATGCCGCCGGCAAGCGCTACTATAGCCCCGGCTTTGAAGAATTGATACGAACATGAGGTGAATATATGAAACACCTGTTTTTTGGTGGCATCCACCCCAAATACAACAAAGAAATGTCCACAACTGTCACCCAGTTTCGCACCATCGTGCCCAAGCAAGTGGTGATTCCCCTTGTGCAGCACATCGGTGCGCCCTGCCAGCCCCTCGTTGCGGTAGGCGACAAGGTACTGCGTGGACAGAAAATCGGTGACGGCGAGGGTCTTTGCGTGCCGGTGCACGCATCGGTTTCCGGCACTGTCATCGCTATCGAGCCCCGTCCCCATGTAAAGGGCACGGATGTGATGTCCATCGTCATTGAAAACGATTTTCAGGACACCCCCATAAAGGTTACCCCCAACACCGCCCCCTTGGAGCAGATGGACAAGGATTCTATTTTGCACGCCATTCGGGAGTCCGGCATCGTAGGTATGGGCGGTGCGGCATTCCCCGGCAATGTAAAGGCGCTTTCTGCCATGGGTCATATCGACACCCTCATCGCCAATGCCTGCGAATGCGAGCCCTACATCACCGCAGACGACAGCCTGCTTCGTACTCAGCCCGAAAAGGTGCTGGAGGGCATGCAGATTTTGCGGCAGGTGCTGAACCCTAACAGAATCGTGCTGGCTGTGGAAGACAACAAGCGCGAAGCCATTGAAAAGCTGCGCAGCATCCTGCCGGATTACCCCGGCATCCAGCTTGCCGTTCTGCCCACCCGCTACCCCCAGGGTGCGGAAAAGCAGCTGATCCAGGCGCTGACCGGACGGGAAGTACCTCCCGGACAGCTGCCGGTGGCGGTAAACTGCGCGGTGTTTAATGTTTCTACTTATGCAGCCATTTACCGGGCTGTGCGGCTGGGTCTGCCCATTACACAGCGAATTGTCACCGTTTCCGGTGAGGCAATCGCCCAGCCTCAGAACTTTATTGCAAGAATCGGCACACCGTTTTACGATCTGATTGAAGCTGCCGGCGGTCTGCACGACCGCACAGAGCGGGTCATCAGCGGCGGACCTATGATGGGCATTGCCCAAAGCGACCTGCAGGTGCCGGTCGTAAAAGCCACAAACTCCATTTTGTGCCTACTGAAAGATCAAAACGGCGCAGCGGAGAATCCTGTGTGCCTTCGCTGCGGCAAGTGCGTCAACGTATGCCCCATGCGGCTGCAGCCCCTTTACATGTACCGCTTTACAAATGCGGGTCGCACAGACGAGCTAGACCGCCTGCACGTGCTGGACTGCATTGAATGCGGCAGCTGCGCTTTCACCTGCCCCGGAAAGCTACCGCTGGTAGAAACCTTCCGCAAGGGCAAAAAACTGCTTCGGGAGGTAAATGCAAAATGAAACTGACCGTAGCTTCTTCTCCTCACATTCGCGGTAATTTCCGCACCAACCGCATTATGCTGGATGTGGTACTTTCCCTGCTTCCTGCCCTTTCTGTAGGCATTTTCATGCTGGGAATCCGTGCTTTGGTCGTGACGCTGATCTGCGTTGCCGCTGCCATTGCCGCAGAATGGTTTTATAGCTTCGTTACCAAAACAAGAAGCACCGTAGTCGACGGCTCTGCCATGGTTACGGGTCTGCTGCTTGCTATGACCCTTCCCGCATCCGTTCCCTACTGGCAGGCAGCCCTCGGCAGCGTTTTTGCCATCATCGTGGTCAAAGCCCTTTGCGGCGGCTTGGGTCAGAATATCTTTAACCCCGCCCTGGCTGCAAGAGCATTTCTGCTGCTGATCTATCCCGTCGGTATGACCCGCTACGCTTCTGTCGACGGTGTGGCATCTGCCACTCCCCTGCACCACATGGTCATGCCCGCATTGCCGGAAGAAAGCATTCTCGATATGTTCCTTGGAAACTGTCCCGGCTCCATCGGCGAAATCTCCGCGCTGGCTCTGCTGCTGGGCGGTGCATATCTGGTTTGGAGAAAGGTGATCTCCGTCCGCATTCCGGCAGCATATCTCGGCTCTGTAGCGCTGCTGACCCTTATTTTCAGCAAGACCGGCGCACCGCTTGATTGGATGCTCTATTCCCTCTTCAGCGGTGGCTTGATGCTGGGTGCTATCTTTATGGCAACCGACTATGCAACCTCCCCCGCCACCGCCATGGGTCAGATCATCTACGGCATCGGCTGCGGTGTGCTCACTGTGGTTTTCCGCTACTTCGGCTTGTTCCCCGAGGGTGTGACCTACGCAATACTCATTATGAATGCCTTTGTCTGGATCCTTGACCGTTACACCGCCCCCCGCCGTTTCGGCACAAAAAAAGGAGGTGCAGCAAAATGAAAAAGACGATTTTACTGCCCCTCATTGCGATCTTGGTTGCTGGTTTGGTGCTGTTTGGCGCATCTTTTGCGCTCAATGGCATAGCAAGCAAAATTGCCCAGGCTGCCCACTTAAAGGATCTGCAAACCCTGCTGCCGGGCAGCACCGAATTTACCTTGGAAGCCTATGACGGCGAATATTCCAACATCCAATCCGTCCACAAGGGCGAGACCGGCTTCGTCATCGAGACCGTCACCGCCGGCTACGCAGGCGATATCACTATGCTGATTGGTGTCAGCACCGAAGGAAAAGTCACCGGTCTTGTGGTGCGGGATATGTCTGAAACCGTAGGTTTGGGCTGGAATGCCTTGACAGATTGGGAATTTCTTGCCCAGTTCCTGAATAACGAAGGAGATGCCGAAATCGGCACCAATGTGGATGCCATCACCGGCGCCACCGTCACATCCAAAGCCATCGCCCGGTCCATCAATTCCGCCGTTGCCTATGTCACCGGCGCGGATATTGATTCCGGTGCTACCGCATGGGGAGGTTAAGTATGAAAGAAAATAAGTACTTTCTAAACACCGCTCTTGCCATCGTTTTGGGCATTGCGGTGCTGATCGCAGTTTTCGTCCGTACCTTCTTCCCCATCACTGTAATTCCCGGGCTGGACATTCCAAACATGATGGCGCTAAGCCTGCTTGCGCTGCTGATTGACCACTATGTTGCTAAAAACACAAAACGCTGCTACATCTGCGTGATTCTCTTCAGCGTGCTGAGTTTTGGTCTGCTGCCCTTTGCTGCAGGTTTCGTCACGATCATACAGGCGCTGAAGCTGGCTATTGTTGGCGGTGGGGTGTTCACAGTAACTACAGTACTATTCGGCTCGATCCAAAACCGGCTGTCCACCGGACCTGCCGCCAAGGCTGCTCCCATCTTAAGTGCACTGGGGCTGTACCTGGCTGCTCAATGCTTCGCAGGCTTGCTTTAATTGCATAACGAAAGCGCGTTGCAGCAAGCAACGCGCTTTTATATTGTAGGGGCGGCAATCTGCCGCCCGCGGGCGACGAATAGTCGCCCCTACATATTCTATCGCTATATTTGCAAAGATCGTTATAGGAACTGCTCTATAATGCGCTTTAAAATGTCCTTATCCGCAGGACAGAAATCATACTGCGGAATTTCCGACGGATGCAGCCAGCGGATGTCGTTATGCTCCAGCATTTGAGGCTTTCCTGCGGCAATCGTTGCGTGGAACAAGGTCAGCTCCACGGTAATGTCCGGGTATTCATGCAGCACCTGCATAAACACATCCCCAACGGCAAGCTCCACCGCCAGCTCCTCCCGGCACTCCCGGATCAAGGCTTCTTCCTTTGTCTCACCGGGCTCTACCTTGCCGCCTACAAATTCCCACAAAAGCCCCCGGGCTTTGTGGGCAGGTCTTTGGCATGCAAGGAATTTGTCTCCGTCCCATATCAGCGCAGCGACTACTTCGGTAATCTTTCTTCCAAAAGTCCTTTCCGCCATGCGACGCATTGCCTTTGCGTGGATACGGTCATGCCAAATAAAGCGGCGCAGCACCTTGCGCAGTGTCCAGCTTTCGCCATAACTTCCCTCAATAATTTGGTTTTGCAAGAAATCCGGCTTGCTTTCCAGCGCTTCAAAGCCTCTTTTGCGGCACTCCAGAATCGTACCCTCGTTGTCGGCTTGCACATCAATTTCGCCGAAGTAGTATGCATTTACATTTTTCGTGTGTCGATACATTTCCTCCGCAGTACGGGGCACCTGCCCATAAAAGCTGCTGCGCGCCGGATTTGCACTTTTGTGCTTATCCGGGATAGATTCATACAGCGCATAAAAATCCGCTGCAGATTTCAGCGCCAGTTCTTTCAGCCGCTGATACGTTTCCATAGTCAGCGGCGCTTTTTCGCTCTCGAACAGCACATCAGAATCCGCATCGCAAATCTTAAGCTCGCTTTCCACATCCTGTACGATCTGCACGAATACCTCCTGTGCAGTCGGTTCGCCTGCCCACGCAAGGTAATCCCGCACCTCTGCTGCCATCTTCTGCACAGCAATTGCCTTATTCTCTCCCCGGGTATACGCACCGGGCAGATTTGCAGCATACAAAAGTGTATCGTCGCCATTGTGCTCCCATACACATTCAACAATCATGGCTTCTCCCTCTCTTTTTCGGCTTCTGCCCAGCATTCGGGATAGTGCTCTTTCATGTATTCCGCCATAGGACCGCCTAATTCCAGCAGGTTTCTTTCCTGAATCTCATTTCGCTCTACCTTATGAATCCATGCGAGCATTTTATCCGACAAATCCTCATATCGGTAAATCACCAGCGCGCCGGTACGCTCTTGCTCCAGCAGCGCTTCATAGACATCCGCAATGGGTTTTTCTTCCATGATCTGCACGGGCTCATCCGTTACCGCTTCATTGGGGATTT
Organism: Faecousia sp.; assembly: GCA_045540575.1. Taxonomy (GTDB): domain Bacteria; phylum Bacillota; class Clostridia; order Oscillospirales; family Oscillospiraceae; genus Faecousia. The sequence continues at coordinate 41,102 of JAZQHM010000041.1, forward strand.
TTGTTGTGCTTACGCGATTGGGCGCGCAAATGTACAAGCTGGCAGACTTTCCCTTGTAAAGATACGCCAGCGCATTGGGGAAATGCTCCACATAATAAATCTGACCCTCTTTTGTATAGCCATAGGTGTATTCAAAATTCCGAACACCGTACATCAGCGCCATAGGCAAAGAGGTGGTCATATACACTGCTGCAGGCTTATCAAAAGCCTTTGGCTTTCCCGGCTGCAGCTTTTTCAAGCCGGAAACCGGCGAGCAATGATAATAAACCATTCTGTCCACTCCTAACAGCGTTATATATCCTCCGCAAGGACTCTTCGTTTTTTCCAAATGCCGCTTAAGAAATAGATCATACCCGGCACGGCGCAGCCGTAAGGTGCAAGACCATAGCCCAGCACAAAACCAAAGAAGCCCCAACCAAGAGCGATACCGAACAGCCAGCTTAAGCCAATTCGCAGCACCACACCGTCCAGCAGCGCCAGAATCATGCTGAGCCTTGCGTTGCCGATACCTTGAATGAATGCGCCGCTGCCCCGCATAACCGTAAGCGCCGGGAACATCCACAATATAGCTTTGATAAATGTGCCGGACATCTGATGCACCAGCGGGTCATCGGAAAACAGCATAAACATCTGTTTTCCGAAAAGTATGTAGGCGATGATAAATGCCGCTGTGGAGATCGCGCCGTAGATCCATGCCCAATGCACAACCTTTTCCGCCCGCTTTTCCTGCCGGGCGGCGATATTCTGACTGACCATGGGCAGCGCAGCAAAATTGATACCCTGGGATATCTTATTGACAATATCATCAATACGCACACCCACACCAAAGGTTGCCGATGCCACCACGCCCACATTATTGACCATGGAATTGACAAACAGCATGGAAATATTGATACTGCCGGACTGGATCGCCAGCGGCGCACCCAAAGACAGAATCATCTTGGCATAGTGCCCATTGATACGCAGGCTTTCTTTTTTGAAATCGAAGCCGAAGGCTTCTCTTCTGCGGTACAGATAGTAAAGAGAAAACAGGAACGATACCGCCTGACCGATGATCGTCGCCCATGCAGCACCTGCCACTTCCCAGCCAAGCACACCGGTGAACAAAATATCCAGCACCAGATTCACAGCCGACGCAATGCCGATAAACAGCAGCGGCCGCTTTCCGTCGCCCATGCCCCGCAGAACTGCGGCAACCATATTATAACCGGCGGTAAATACCAATCCCGCGCCGCAGATAATGAGATAGTCCATGGAATAGGCATAAGACTCCACAGGAATGTTCATCACATCCATGATCCACTCCCTTCCTGCAAGCACCACACCGGACAAAATAAGCGCCAGAATCACCAGCAGGCTGAACATCGTGCCGATAATGCTGTTCATTTCCTTCCGCTTTCCTGCGCCCAGTGCCTGAGATACCAGCACCTGCCCCGCATTGGAAAAGCCAAAGCAGACCATGGTGGCAAAATTGAGGATCTGGCTACTTTGGGAAACGGCAGAAAGACCCGGTGTGCCAACATATTCACCAACGATGATCATATCGATGGTGGAATACAGCACCTGCAAAGCATTGGATGCCATAAACGGCAGCATAAACCAAAACAGCTGTTTTGCCACACTGCCTTGTGTGAAATCTTTTGTGATTGATTTTCCCACGTTTATTTCACCTCTTGTGATAATGCGCGCAGCAGCGCTTCATCGGCTGCGTGATATAATTTTCCGTCAAATTTGATATTCGGACCCTTTCCGCACAGCCGCATGCAATTTACATACTTGATCTGCACATTTTTCGGCATATTCTTTTCCGCGAAAGCCGCCAGTGCGGTGTGCTTGCCGCAGTTTGGACCGGCGCACATTTCCAGCAAATGCGTGTCGGCAAGCCGCAGACTGGGAATCCTTCGTATCAGCGCCAGCAGCAGGCTTTCCTTTACGTCCATCGCCTGTGCAATTTCAGAAACGGCATAACTCGGAATGCCATTATACTCGCTTTGTACCTCTTTCAGAAGAGCAATCAGCGCATTTTGATCCTGAGGCGAACCCATGCGTTTATAGTAGGCAATTATTTCCTTCATCATTGTTCCTTCTTTCCCAATAGCAGATCCAAAGCCCATAAAGCAGTGCCACCACTGTCAACACCCCGGCGCTTACAAGCTCCAAGCCCTCGCTACGCTGGGCGCCGAAGATGCTTAGCGCATTGAGGGCGCAATGGGCAACGATGCAAGGCAACAGACTGCCGCTGTACATGAAGATGACCGTAAACAAAAAACCGGCAGATGTGGCATAAAAAATTTGCAGCAGCGTAGGCAAAAACTCCGCACCGGCAAGCAGGTTCAGAATATGTCCGACGCCGAAGGTAATGCTGGAAATGGCAACTGCCCACTTTCTGTTCTCCCGGTACAAATACCGGAACAAAAAGCCACGGAAGATCACTTCCTCCAAAAAGCCTACGGCGATCATTGATACCACAAACAGCCATGTTTCCAGCGTCACCGGCTTCGTAGAAATGCCGCCCCAGAAATTCACGCTTACCAGCAAAACAAGGGGCAAAAACCAAAGGTAGGTCCTTGCGCAGAAGCTGCCGTTGACAAGTCCGCAATGGCGCAAAAGCCCGCTTTTCCAAATCCAAAGCAGCAAACCTGCCGCCATCAGAACACCTGCCGGCGCAGTGATCACTTTGTTGATCCCCAAATCGCCGGAAATGCCGTCAAATATTGAAAAGGACACGATATAAATGCCCACCCACACCAAAGAAAATCCAAGCTCATTCTTTTCAAAAAACCGTTTCATAATGCCCTCCTTAAGGAGTTATATGCTCTGCTGCCCAGCTGTTGTAGTGATCCCGGTAAAATGCTTTGTAGGCATCATAATCCAAATGGCATCCTATGCCCAAAAGCTCCATTTTCACCCCGAAAAGAGTTGCCAAAGTATGCATTTCCGTAAGACCGCAGGACAGATAAAACTTCTTCCTGCGTAGCCGCTTTTCTTTATCCCGGCTGTCTTCCAGCGTGCTTTCGATCTCCAGGAAGAAGCCCTTGCCCGCATATTTCTCAATAATCGCTTTCAGCGCAGCCGTGCCGAGCCCCTGCCCTCTGCGATCTTTCGAAATGGCAAAATAATCCAAAAGGATCACCTCGGGGCTGTTGATGGTAATGGCAAGACCGCAAAACTTACGCTCCTGCATAACGCACCATATATCGGTTTTGCCCAGGCGGTGCATTTTGCGAATCATTTGCCATGGTTTTCTCTCTGCTGCCGGAAATGCCGCCAAATACAGCCGGTACAGCGCAAACCACATTTTATGCCCCGCAGGCTTTATTAGTTCTATCATTATCTTTTCCTCAACCGTTTTTCATCGCTTCGGTTTTCAAGCCCTTTTCTGTTTCCGTGATCACAAGCTTGACCCGGGCATTGGTTTCAATACTTCCTGCAAAGTCCGTGGTGGACACCCCATAGCTCACATCCCACAGATACCGTCCGTCTGCCATTTGGAGTCTGTTATGAACTGTGATACTGCTGATCTTCGCACCCCGGTCCGTAACCCATTTGAGGCCGTCCATTGCCGTGCGCAATCTTCTGGCAAGCTCGGTATTGGAAAGCATATAAGAAGAAAGGGTCTTGTAATTTGCCGCGGTATCACCGCCGGTGCAGGACATAAAGTCCACATAGGCTTGGATAAATGCCTTGGCATGATCATCCACAGCAGCCGCCTGCTTGGTATCGCAGTTATTGAGAAACACCGTCATATCCGTTTTTTCGTCAATGGTCACCGGGTTTCCATCCGGGTCGGTAACGGAGATCTTTCCCTCACCCAAAACCGGACCGACCGTGTAAGTGACCATATAGGGCAGCGTATACGCTTCGTACAATCCCTTTAAAAGGTCATAGGGAATTTTGTCCTTGGAAATGTGGTCTTTTGCCAGAAGATTCCCCGCAAAATACACCGGATAATTTTCCGGAACCGTAATGCTCACAGGCTTCGACAAAAGGTAAGATAGGTCAAATTCCTCCTTCGTCACCTGCCAGCTTTGGAAGTTTCCGATTTTCTCGCCGCATTGCTCCATGACCATGGTGCCAATGACCTGCTTTCCGCAGCGAACAGCATACACAAAGCGGGTTTGGGTAGATTCCTTGCTCTTTTTCGCGCAGGTAAAGGTATCTGAAAGCGCCGCGATCAGCGCCTGTCGGCACTGCTCCTCTGTCTGCACGCTATGGTCGATACCGGCAATCAGATTTAACGATCTGTCTGCCACATATTCTCCGGAAAGGTTAGCTACATAGCTTTCAAGGGCTGTGTCCGGACGGGAGTTTTCAAAATCCGCAATGAACTGCCAAAACCAGACAAGACCTGCTCCTGCGATCAGCAAAAATACAAGCGCGTAGATCAAAAGTCCCCGAATGAATTTATTCATCCCCACGCACCCCCTCTTTCAGCACCAAAAAGGTGGTGGGCATCCGGCGGATGCCGGTAACAGAGGCACAGTGGTTGATGTAGTCGCCTTGATACCACATAACGGTAGAAGAGCCACCGTCCAGGTTGCAGGCATTGACAGCGCCGTACTCCAAAAAGATCTGCTGCATGTCCGCATAAGTCGCACCTAGGCTGCTGACCTGCCGTCCGTCGATAACCAGCATCAAAATCGCGCCGTCGGAGCGCTGACCGATGCCGGTACGGGGATTGACACCGCTGGCATATGTCTTTGCCGCTTCGCCGTTTGATATCAGCACCGGACCGAAGCCGACGCCGTAGCGAATATTCTTTTTCTCTGCTTGAGCGGCAGAAATGCTGCCCACATGCAAAATGCCTTCTTCATCGATGCCGACAAACCCGTTTTTAACCCCTTTTTCCGGGTAATATATCTGACCCTCGTAGACGATCATCGTGTTAGGCTGGCTGCCGTCGCCCATGCCGTCCTGATCTTCAAAACCGCCGCCATTGATACCGGCAACCGCATCGTACTTTTCAACCATCTGAGAAACGGTATACCCCCGGACATCATAATCCTCCGGGAATGTACCCATAATGACCCGGCTGGGGTCCAACACAACCATCATATAGCCGCTGAAGCCGTCACCGGAAACCGGCTCTACAATGATTCCGTCGCCGTCCTCATCAACAAGTCCCCAGGCATCAGGGGTGTTCGTATCCGTTTCCGGATTTGTAGGGCGCTGGATCAAAGAGGTGTCCGTATCTTCAAATTCCACCGTCTCATCGCCCTTTTCAATAGCCGCGATCTCCTCTTTCGTGAAAAACAGATCCGCAAGCCAGTACACCGCGCTGGTCTCCCGGACGGACATGACAAACAAGTCTCTTGCCGTAGGTGACGGTCCTTTCGCCAGCACGAACATAACGCAGTAAAGCGCCACTGCCAGCAGTGCCACCGTCTGCAGCAGCACGATCATGCACTTGCCCGCAACACCCAGTGCCCTGCGCAGCTTGCTCTTTTCTTTTTCTATCATACTTTACCTGCTTTCGCAAATTTGCACTCATTATATCACACAAAACACCAGTTGCAAACATCTGCAAAAAATGTTATAATCACCTGAGGAACGCACCGTTTACAACAATGTAAACTGATTCTTCCTGCTTTCCAAGACGCCCTCATTTCGTAGCTTGCTGATCTCTGCAGACATGGCGCTTCGCTCCACCTGCAAATAATCCGCCAAGCCCTGCCGGTCATAGGGAATGGAAAAGGAATCCGACCCCGCCAGTTTTGCCTCGGAAAGCAAATATGCCATCAGCTTTTCCCGGGTGGTGCGCTTGGCTGTGATCTCCATTTTCTGATGGAATTGCAGATTGCGCTCCGATACCACTTTTAAAAGATTTTGGATCGTGCGGCTATGAAATGCGCAGGCATTGGAGCAGCTAACGCAGACGCGGTAGCTGTCAATAAATGCCACGGCACAGTCCTCCGTCGCAACCACACTGACCGGAAGGGTCTTTACTCCGGCACAGGCAAAGCTTTCGCAGAACAGATCCCCCGCCTCTGCCCGGGATACGATACTGCGGTGACCGTGGTAGTCCTCTTTCACGATCTGCACGCTGCCCGAAAGTACGATGCCGATAAACCGGGCATCATCCCCCTCGGAAAAAAGGATCTGATTTTTCTTATAGCGGGTCACCTTTGCCCCTAAGCAGCTCAGCATAGGCAGCAAATCATCGGTTTGAATGCCCTCGAATAAGGTGCATTTTTCCAAAATTGGTAAAAATTCTTTCATTACGCTTCTCCTTTGTTGGATTTCCAACATACATCCTTTGATAAGTATAATATACTAATAGTACAAAGTCAAGGAGGGATGTAATATGTTAATGGATGGCTGTCAGGGAAAACCCCGTACCCCCACAATTCACGAAAAGGTCTGCCCCCAGTGCGGCAACATTATTGAACTTTTTTCCATCGATACTGAGGTCACCTGCGATAAATGCGGCTTTGTGGCTTACAATGATACCTTAAGCTGCGTGCAATGGTGCCAGTACGCAAGAAAATGCGTAGGCGACGAGATGTACGAACACATGATGGAAATTGCCCGACTCCAAAAGGAGAAAGACAAGGAAGAGCGTCTAAAGAAAAAGGAGGCAAGCGCATGATTCGCAAGATCATCACCATTGACGAAGAAAAATGCAATGGCTGCGGTCTGTGCGCCAGCGCTTGTCATGAGGGCGCGATCGGCATGGTAGAAGGCAAGGCAAAGCTGCTGCGTGAGGATTACTGCGACGGTTTGGGCGATTGCCTGCCCGCCTGCCCCACCGGCGCCATTTCCTTTGAAATGCGGGAAGCACCTGCATATAACGAAGCTGCCGTCCTTGCTGCGAAAAAGGCAAAGGAAGCCCCAGTGCAAAAGATCAAGGTCATCAGCCAGCTGCAGAATTTCCCTATTCAGCTGAAGCTTGTAAATGCCGGCGCACCCTGGCTTGACGGTGCGGAGCTTCTGATCGCTGCCGACTGCACAGCCTATGCCTACGGCAATTTCCACAACGATTTTATCCACGGAAAAACCACGCTCATCGGCTGTCCCAAGCTGGACAGCGTGAATTATGCAGAAAAGCTCACCCAAATCTTTACTTATAACGACATCAAATCCATCACTGTGGTAAGGATGCAGGTGCCCTGCTGCGGCGGGCTGCCCTTTGCGGTGAAAAATGCCATAGAAGCAAGCGGAAAAGAGATTCCGCTGAATATTATCACAATATCCGCTGACGGAAGAATTATTGACTGAGGAGGATTCCCCACATGAGCAATATTTTTGACCTTATCGTCATTGGCGGCGGTCCCGGTGGCTATCTGGCTGCCGAGCGCGCTGCCCATGCAGGACTGAAAACCTTGCTGTTTGAAAAGCGTTCTTTGGGTGGTGTATGCTTAAATGAAGGCTGCATCCCTTCCAAAGCCCTTTTGAACTCGGCAAAAACTTACGATCATGCCCGCCACGCGGCAGACTACGGTGTCAGCTGCTCGGATGTAAAAATCGACCAAGCTGCCGTTATCGCCCGGAAGGCGAAGGTCGTGCGGTCGCTGGTAAACGGCGTAAAGGCAAAAATGAAGATGCACGGTGTTACCGTTGTGATGGACGAAGCCGTCATTACCGGCAAAACTTCTGACGGATTCACCGTCACTGCTGCCGGCAATACCTACACCGGCAAAAAGCTCATCATCGCTACCGGCTCCTCCCCTGCTGTGCCCCCCATTCCCGGTGTAAAGGAAAATCTGGGCGATTTTGTAATGACCAATCGGGAAGTTCTGGAGCTGACCGAGATCCCCGGTAAGCTCACCGTCATTGGCGGCGGTGTTATCGGTTTGGAAATGGCTGCTTACTATGCAACGGTAGGCTCTAAAGTCACCGTTGTGGAAATGCTGGATCATATCGCAGGACCTACCGACCGGGAGATCAGCACCATGCTGCAAAAAGAGCTGGAAAAGAAGGGGGTTACCTTCCTCTTAAGCCACAAGTGCCTTGGTGTCGAGCCGGGCAAGGTGTTTGCTGAAGCCCCCAGCGGCGAAAAGGTCACCATTGCGGCTGACAAGGTTCTGCTGTCCATTGGTCGCAGAGCCAATACTCAGGGCATCGGTCTTGAGACCATCGGTGTGAATATCGAGCGCACCGGCATCGTTACGGACACCATGTGCCGCACCAATGTAGCCGATGTATTTGCCATCGGCGATGTAAACGGTCACCATATGTTGGCACATACCGCCTACCGGGAAGCAGAAGTTGCTGTCAGCAACATTTTAGGCAATAAAGATGCCATGCGCTACAATGCTAACCCCTCCGTCATCTACACCCAGCCGGAAATTGCCTCTGTGGGCAAGACGGAAGAAGAATGCAAGGAAAAGGGCATCGACTACGAGGTCGCCAAGCTTTCCATGCGCTACTCCGGTCGGTTTGTGGCAGAAAACGAGGGCGCGGACGGTCTGTGCAAGATCATCATCGACAAAAAGCGCCGCAACATTCTGGGCGTTCACATGATCGGCGCTTACACCGGCGAGATCATCTGGGGCGCTGCAGAAATGATCGAAATGCAGTTGCGGGTCAAGGATGCCCGGCAGATCATCTTCCCCCACCCCACCGTCAGCGAAATTATTCGCGAGGTGCTTTGGGAGTTCCCAGACTAAAAGAAATCACCGCAGTTCACACGAACTGCGGTGTTACTTTTATTGTCCGTTTTCCTTGTCTAGCTTCAAATTGCGGAAATACAGAATCAGATCCGTACCCACCATAAGAAGATTCAAAACATAGAAGAAAAGAACATACCACTTTTGGGCAAAGGCTGCCATATAAGCCTCGTTGATCAGCTTGGAGGTAATGCCGGCTATGTAGCCAAAAAAGATCAGGCAAAGAAATGCCAGGCTCTTACCCTTGGTCGTTCTGGATTTATAGGACTTGATCACATTCAGCGGCCAGGAAGCGCCAAAGCTGACGATCATAACAACTTCAAAAAACTCTGCCATTTTGTATGCACCCTTTCTCTACAAAAAAGGCACCTTTTTCAGGCGCCCAACATAATCAATGTACCATAGTTTTCTCCTGTTGTCAACGGGAATTTGGATATTTCTGTATTTTGTACGAACGCAAAATGGTTATTTTGTACAATTTTACATCTTGCAAAACGCATTTCTTTGTGATATCTTATAGTCAGAAAGGGTGATACCAATGTACTAGTACCTCTTTTCACAAACATAGAAGCCTATGTTTGGGCAATGGCTAAGACCTATCTCCGAAAAATGAAAAACGGAATACGTGGTCAAGCATTGCAAAGCTGCAAAAGAAATGCAGCACAAAAAGCTCAGAGCTTCTGAGCATGGGGAGGCCCTAAACTGCAGAAAGAGAGGTTAATCAATGATGTTAGATATCAAGAATGAACAGAAATGACC
>JAZQHM010000042.1:0-4518 GCA_045540575.1 Faecousia sp.
CACTTCTTCTCCCGCAGGACACCTCTCCACCCTCTGCAACCAGATGGTCAACTTCCTGGGCATCATGCAGAACGAGTGGGCAGGCGCACAGGCCTACTCCTCCTTCGATACCTACCTTGCTCCCTTTGTTAAGGTGGACAACCTGACCCAGAAGGAAGTCAAGCAGTGCATCCAGTCCTTCGTCTACGGTGTTAATACACCCAGCCGTTGGGGCACGCAGGCTCCCTTCTCCAACATCACTTTGGACTGGGTTTGCCCCCCCGACCTGGCAGAGCAGCCCGCAATCGTCGGCGGCAAGGAAATGGACTTCACCTATGGCGACTGCAAGAAGGAAATGGACATGGTCAACAAGGCCTTCATCGAGATCATGATCGAAGGCGACGCCAACGGCCGTGGCTTCCAGTATCCCATTCCCACCTACTCCATCACCCGCAACTTCGACTGGAGCGAGACCGAGAACAACAAGCTGCTGTTCGAAATGACTGCCAAGTACGGCACTCCCTACTTCTCCAACTACATTAACTCCGACATGGAGCCCTCCGACGTGCGCAGCATGTGCTGCCGTCTGAGACTGGATCTTCGTGAGCTGCGCAAGAAGTCCGGCGGCTTCTTCGGCTCCGGCGAGTCCACCGGCTCTGTTGGTGTTGTTACCATCAACCTGCCCCGGATTGCTTACCTTGCAGAAAGTGAGGCAGATTTCTATGCCCGTCTGGACAAGCTGATGGACATTGCTGCCCGCAGCCTTAAGGTCAAGCGCGAGGTCATCACCAAGCTGATGGATAACGGTCTGTATCCTTACACCAAGCGTTATCTGGGCACCTTCGCAAATCACTTCTCCACCATCGGTCTGATCGGCATGAACGAGGTGGGTCTGAATGCCAAGTGGCTGAAGGCTGACCTGACCAACGAGAAGACCCAGAAGTTTGCACAGGAAGTGCTGGATCATATGCGCGAGCGCCTTTCCGACTACCAGGAAAAGTACGGCGACCTTTACAATCTGGAAGCCACTCCCGCCGAGTCCACCACCTACCGCTTTGCCAAGCACGACAAGGAGCAGTATCCCGACATCATCACTGCCAACGAAAACGGCACACCTTACTACACCAACTCTTCCCATCTGCCCGTTGGCTACACCGAGGATATCTTCTCCGCTCTGGAGATCCAGGACGAGCTGCAGACCCGCTACACCTCCGGTACTGTCTTCCATGCCTTCCTTGGCGAGAAGCTGCCCGACTGGAAGGCTGCTGCAGATCTGGTTCGTAAGATCGCTGAGAACTTCAAGCTGCCTTACTACACCATGAGCCCCACTTACTCTGTCTGTGCTGACCATGGCTACATTACCGGCGAGCAGTACACCTGCCCCCACTGCGGCAAGAAGACCGAGGTTTACAGCCGTATCACCGGTTACTACCGTCCCGTGCAGAACTGGAACGATGGCAAGAGCCAGGAGTTCAAGGATCGCAAGCTGTACAATGTGGGCAATTCCGTGCTGAAGACCACTGTTGCTCCCGCAGCAGAGGAAACCTGCACCTGCGAAGAGCCCAAGGCTGAGGTTAAGTCCGGTGCCAAGGCGATCCTCTTCTCCCGCGTGACCTGCCCCAACTGCCGTGTGGCAGAAACCCAGCTGGGCAAGGCAGGCATCGCTTACGAAAAGCTGATCGCTGACGAAAATGTAGAGCTTTGCAAGCAATACGGTGTCAAGGGCGCTCCCACACTGGTGATCACCGACGGTGAGAATCATGTGAATTACTACAGCGTTCCCGAGATCAAGAAGTACATCGCATCCCTGTAAATCAATAAGGGTCGGGCGCTGCCCGACCCTTTCTCACGAGGAGAGAGAATTATGCATGATATTATCATTGTTGGCGGCGGTCCTGCCGGCTTGACGGCAGCGATCTACGGTTTGCGTGCCGGTAAGACGGTGCTGGTCATCGAGAAAAACGGCTTCGGCGGACAGATCGCCTATTCTCCCAAGGTGGAGAACATTCCCGGTACAAAGGTCATCAGCGGTACAGAGTTTGCCGACCATCTGACGGATCAGGCAATGGCGCTGGGGGCAGATGTGGAGCTGGAAAAGGTCGTTAAAGTGGAAAAGGTTGACGGCATTTTCAAGGTCTACACCGAAGAGGAAAGCATTTACGAAGGACGCGCTGTGATCCTGGCGGTGGGTGTCAAGCATCGCACCTTGGGTCTGGAGGGCGAAAATGAGCTCATCGGCAGCGGCATTTCCTTCTGCGCAGTTTGCGACGGCGCATTTTATGCCGGACAGCACGCAGCTATGATCGGCGGCGGCAATTCCGCGCTGCAGGAAGCGCTGCTACTGAGCGAAGTGTGCAGCAAGGTCACGGTGGTGCAGAATCTTGCAGATTTCACCGGTGAGAAGAAACTGGCTGACGCGCTGATGGAAAAGGAAAATGTGCAGGCTTTCTTCAACACCGTTGTTGTGGGCTACATCACCGAAAACGGCGCACTGACCGGTCTTAAGCTTTGCAACGAGGAAAGCGGCGAGGAAACGGAGATCGCAGTGGACGGCGCATTCCTTGCCGTTGGCTTGATGCCGGAAAATGAGCCCTTCGCGGAGCATGCAAAGCTGAATCCATGGGGCTATTTTGATTCCGGCGAAGATTGCCGCACGGAAACCGAGGGCTTGTTCGTTGCCGGCGATTGCCGCAGCAAGACCATTCGCCAGGTAGTCACCGCGTCTTCCGACGGCGCAATCGCCGCCATGGCAGCCTGCCGGTACTTGGATTAAAAGAAAAGAGCACCCAATCGGGTGCTCTTTTTTATTGCTTAATTGGCTCAAAATCCGCTGCGCCGTGCTTGCAGATGGGGCAGACGAGGTCATCGGGCAGCGTATCGCCCTCGTAGACCCAGCCGCAGACCTTGCAGACAAAGCCTTTTTTTGCTTTGGGAGGTTGACTTGGTTTCACATTTTTGTGATAATAATCATAGGTCATGGAGTCCAGCTTTGAAAGGGTGTGGCTTTCTACTACCCGGCAGATAAACATGCCGTGGCTGCCCACATCCACATAGCTTTCCACCACCAGTGACAGCACTGCGTTGATGTGCTCCGGCAAAACCCGCAGACCGTTTTCTGTCCGCTTTTGGGGGATGCCTGTGAATTTGTCCGCCGTGCGACCGCTTTGGAAACCAAAGGTCTGAAACACGGAAAAAGGTGCGCTGATGTCCAGACAGTTCACATTCATTGCGCCGGTTTCCTTGATCACATCGTGGGAATAGTTATCCTTATTGATGGTCACCGCTACCCGGATGGGGCTGGATGTAAGCTGCACCACCGTATTGACGATGAGACCGTTGTCCTTCTTCCCGTCGTGGCAGGTGACAACATAAAGTCCGTAAGACAGCTTGAAGAGGGCTGTGGGATCTTTTTTGATTTCCATGGTGATTCTCCTTATCCTTGTTGTAATGCTAATATATACCTGCTTTGCCTTTGCAACTGTGATATTATCACAGAAGCAGAAGCTCTGGCATACTATAGTAAAGTTAAGTTTTGAAAGGGGCGTTTTTATGCGTATTGAGATCATTGCCGCATTGACACTGCCGTTTTTGGGAACGGTGTTGGGCGCGGCAGGCGTATTCTTCTTAAAAGGACAGATGAACCGCACCTTGCAGCGCTCTTTGATGGGCTTTGCCGCAGGCGTGATGGTGGCGGCTTCCATATGGAGCTTGATCATTCCCGCCATGGAGCAGTCCGAACATATGGGAAAGCTGGCATTTTTGCCTGCGTTCATCGGTGTGTGGGGCGGATTTCTGTTTCTGCTTGCCCTTGACCATATTATACCCCATTTGCACTTGAACAGTCAATGCCCGGAAGGTACATCCTGCGGACTTGGCAAGAATACGATGATGGTGCTGGCGGTGGCGCTGCACAATCTGCCGGAGGGCATGGCGGTTGGCGTGGTGGTTGCCGGCTGGCTCAGCGGAAACGAAAGCTTTTCTGCTGCCGGTGCGCTGGCGCTGGCCATTGGCATTGCCCTGCAAAATATGCCGGAGGGCGCTATCATTTCCATGCCTCTTTCAAGTGGCGGCATGAGAAGGGGAAAAGCTTTTGGTTACGGTGTTGTGTCGGGTGTCATCGAGCCCATCGGCGCTGTGGCGACGATTCTGCTTGCCAGCTTTGTGGTGCCGGTGCTGCCGTATCTTTTGGCTTTCGCCGCCGGCGCGATGCTGTATGTGGTGGTGGAGGAGCTGATCCCTGAAATGTCGGAGGGTGAGCATTCCAACATCGGCACGGTGTTCTTCGCCGTGGGCTTTAGCTTAATGATGGTGCTGGATGTGGCACTGGGATAAACGCGAACTGCCGTCCTTTCAGGCGGCAGTTTTTTGCAGAAGGCTGTCAAATTTCAGTTTGTCGCGCTGACGAGCAAATTGACAGTTGACAATTGACAATTGTCAATTAGAGGTATTTGCATACGCAAATGATTGAAATAAGTCCGCAAAGCGGACACCATAATTGTCCATTGTCCATTTTCAATTGTCCATTCGCCAGCGCAAGCT
>JAZQHM010000043.1:0-20473 GCA_045540575.1 Faecousia sp.
CTGAACCTCGCCAAAGCCGCCATCCGGTATACGATGCTTGATATTATTCTGCCCAGCTGTAGCGCTGGTGGTGTTATTCTTAAATGTATAAGAATACGTGCCGGCAACCATATCAAACACCAATGTAACGGTATGATAATATGTTTCACTATCCGTGGACATCGTCAAGCCATGATAGTAAAAGTCATCTTCCGTACCATTGTTATACAGCACATTTATACCGGAATCCTTACCGGACAAAACTTTGACAGCATTGCCATCTTTATCTATAAGAGCAAGATCCCACTGGGAAACGAAGTCTATCGCTGCAAGATCCAGGGTAACCACAAACTTGTCAGGCAGATCCAAAATGCCCTTGTTGTCCTCACCCTTGTTCCAGAATGCAGCCTCGCCTCTGTTTGCATAGACGCTCAAGTAGAGATCGCCATTGGTTCTGCGTTCGGAAAGGTTTTGTCCGCTGGTATAGACAGGCAGCGTGATTCCGTCTATATTTGCAGAGAAATCGTTGTTGTAGTACACATCCACAGGCTCGGTGGGTTCCGGCTCGGTAGGAGCGGTTGTTGCAGGCTCGGTGGGCGCAGTAGTTGCGGGTGCAGTGGTTGTCTGCTCACCGGGACCGGGCTGACCAGCGAACACATTCTGCGGACCCACTTCGTCCAGCACCTCTGTGCCGCCGTAGATCTTCAGATTGTCGACAATCAGATTGCCGCCTACAGCTGTAGTGCCGCCCTCATAGTCGCCACGGGACTCAAACTGGATGTACTGAATTTCACCAAAAGTAGCATTGTTGGAAAGCTCAGAAGTCCGAAGCGGAAGATTTGCTTTCTCATAGGGATTTCCAGAACCATCCACAGTTATATAGGTATAAGTTCCGGCAGCCATATCGAACTTCAAAGTAACAGGATGATACTTCATCGTGCCGCTCGTAGATACAGAGCGCGACAACTGGTGGGAGCCGCCTTGATAAATAGCATGAAGGTAGCCATTGCCATTGGTCGACAGAACTCGGATATAGTCGCCATCTTCGTCCACAATTCGCAGCTGCCATGTCGGAGATGCCTCAAGCATTGCGTGGTCAAAGGATACAACAAACTGGTCCGGCAAATCAAGGACACCGGTATTGCCGTCGCCCTTGTTCCAATAAGCTGCCGTTTGCGTCTGCGAATCATGAACTCTTAAATAGAGATAATCGCCTTCTGCATCGTACCTGGAAATGTTTTTATCACCTAAGCTGGTGTTGAAAATAATGCCGTCTGCATTTGCGGAGAAATCGTTGTTGTAGTAGACATCAACAGTATCAGAAGGTGCAGTGGTTGTCTGCTCACCGGGACCGGGCTGACCAGCGAACACATTCTGCGCACCTACATTATCCAGTACCTCAGTACCGCTGTAGACCTTCATATTGTCGAGGATCAAATTGCCGCCGATAGCTGTAGAGCCGGCATCATCATCACCGCGGGCGCTAAGTTCGATATACTGAACAGTGCCGAAACCATCAGGAATACGCAGACTCTGTCCGCTCATCTGGGCAATAACTGTATTCCCATTCTTAAGGACAAAACCATAAGTGTTGGTAGTCATGTCGAACAGCAGAGCAACAGAATAGAAATTGATTTCACTGCCTGTAGACTCAATGTGGGCATAGCTGTTATAGCTATCGTGCAGGAAGTAGATCTTGTCCTGAGGATCTCTGCCCCACACAACATTGACCGTTTTACCAGCTTCATCTTTAAGATTCAGACGCCAGTTGGCAAACACATCAATCGCAGCATAATCAAACGTAACCACGAACTGGTCCGGCAAATCCAAAACACCGTTATCGCCCTCACCCTTGTTCCAGTACGCAGCTGTTTCATCTCTGTCGTTAAGTACTCTTAAATAAAGATAATCGCCGTCTGCATCATACTTGGACTGATTGGTTGTAGAGGCTCTAAATGTAATATCATTTGCATTTGCAGAGAAATCGTTGTTGTAGTAAACATCAACAGTATCAGAAGGTGCAGTAGTTGCAGGTTCGCTGGGAGTGGTGGTAGGAGGCTCGGTGGGTGCCTGCTCATTGGGATTGTAGCTGTAGATCTTTAGATTATCCAGCATAAGCTGGTCGCCGCTACCTTCCACCCGAACAAACAGTTGTGCCAGCTTGCCCAAGGTATACGCCTCGGACAATACCATCTGATCATTGACCCAAAGCGCAAACTTTTCATTCGCGCTATCCAGCACCATGGTAAAGCTGGTATAAGCACCAGTGGTATCAAAGGTCACATTGGAGCCATTGCCGAGGTTTACTTCAGTTGAACCCCAACGAACAACATTGTTGTTTATGTTCAGGGTTTTATTGTCAGTGCTGTTGAAATAAACCGACACATCCTTCATGATCTGATCTACCGGAGATGCCAAATCCATGGATACGACAACATAGTCAGAATTGCATGAAGCATAATAATCCAAAGTAGGGGGATCGCCGGAAACATCGGTTCTGCTAAAATACGCATAATCCTTGCCGGCATCAGAGCGCACTTCGACAACATTTCCAGCTATGCCGTAATTATTAAACGTAATTTCGTCATAAGTATACTGAGTAAAGTCAGTATTAAGATAGGTTGTTTGCGCCCCGGGAATGAACTGGCTGCCTAGAAATTCCACTGCAGAAACTTCGGGTGCAACGCCGGGAACCGTTATCATTCCCGCAAGCATGACGATTGCCAGCAGGAAGCTAATGATTCTAATGCTTATTTTCTTCATAAAATTCACTTTCCCTTCTAAGTGATGTGTCTGTGCTTCAGTTAAAACGAAAGAATTACCATCTCGGCGCCCGGTACGGTTACATACCAGTTCTTATCGTCGATCCGCTCAACCTTAACGCCGTCGCAGAAGCTTCTGACGATTTCCAGCTGAGGCTTCTCTTTAAACGTCACCTTGACCCGGCGATCTGCCTTGTGATCGATCACATCGCCAAGATCCAGTGAGCGTTCGTTGCCTTCATTATTGAAGATGGTAAGGTAGCGCTTGCCGTCTTCGCCGACGGAAACCAGCCAATGCAGACCGTCCACAGTAACGGGCATGAGCTGAGGAGTCAGCGCCTTGACCTTCGCCGTCATGGCATCCAGATCGTCGCTGAGGATCACATTGTCGCCTGCATATTTCTTGGCAAAGCGGCTGTCCTTGGTTGCATCGATCAGATACGCATACTTCTTAAAGGTCTCCTCCCCTGCATCTTCGTAAATAATGTCAAACATATCGCCGAAGCGGGAGTTTTGAATGGTGTGCCACTCGTTGCCGTAGGTTTCATCCAGCTGCGCAAGGAAGCTGTAAAGCACATCGTGGACCTTGCCATAGATGGCTTTTTCCTCGGCATTCAGGGGTATCTTCATGTATTCGGTAGGATGATCGCCCACCTTAAAGCCCTTATAGCTGATTTCCAAAATGCTGTAGTCGACAGGCAGCACGATCGCAAAGGGAGTTATGGGATCCACATTGCCGATTTCCTCGGCAGTATTGATGAACTCCTTCTTCACTTCGCCGTACTCAGACAGCGTAAAGTCGTGGGTCATATCCGTATAGCTGCAGTTAAGACCCCATTCCTCAGCAACGTAATGGGCGCCGCTCATGAGGGAATAGTAGTAGATACGCCGCTGCAGCAGACGGGAGCTGCCGCCATTGAGTCCGTAATTCGAAAAGTCATCACCGTGCAGCTCCTGAGGCAGATACCATTCGTTGCCGGGCTCTTTGTTGTAGCAGGGCATGGTATAGCCGGGATCCTTACGGTAGAACCAACATTCGTAGTAAGTACCCCAGGTCTTGCCGTTGTTTCTGGCAATGCCGCGGGTCAGAGCAAGCTGGAAGCGCATCAAAGGAATCTGCGCGCCAACCTCGGGCATGAAGGACTTGATGCCCAGCTCGTTCTCAAACTTCATGGCAGCGAAGCCGCTGTCAGCAGGAAGAATGTGTCCGTCCACCAGCGCCATCTTCCGGCGGAACATATCCTTCATTTCCTCGAAATATCCATCGATGGTTTCTGCAAAGGTATGGCTTGCGTAATAGTCCGGTCCGTCGATGTTTAAGCTGTACATGGGGAAGCCCATAGCCTCCGTCCGCTTTTCATGCAAAAGGATCTTCTTCAGTTCTTCCGCATCATGCGGACCGGTGGAGCCGGTTCTTCTTCTGATCCCGCCCCAGTCGATATAGCGCTTGTTGGTGCCGGATTCGTGAAGCTGGAAGCCCAGGAACCAGTCGCCCAGCATTTCGCTGTATTCGCGAATCAGATCCTTATCAAAATCGTATTCATAGTATCCAATGCCGCCTGCCAGACGGTCAACATAGAAAGGATGGTTGCCTTCCTTGATGATGGAATGCAGCTTTGAGCCTTTGGCTGCATAGACATTGAATTTCTTGTGATCCGGCACACAGAAAGCATGCTGGATCTTAAAGCCGGTATTCTTGTTAATCAGATTGTTTTTAACAAGACCTTCAAAATACTCATCATTGTAAACATGGATGAATTTCATAGCCATTCTCCCCGAGTTTTTAAAAAGGGCAAAGGAAGAAACCGTTTCATATTCTTCCTTTGCCCTACCCTAGCTCAAATCATTTCAAATTGATTATGAAATTATTTGCCGTTAGCCTCTCTCCAGGCATCCAGCTGGCGCTGTGCTTCTTCAACGATCTCGTCCATGCCGTTGGACTTCAGCGCAGCAACAAACTCATCTACCAGCTGGTCAACGTTAGCATTCTGACCGGTGATCAAAGTTTCGTGATATTCCGCAACCACGTTGCTGACAGCAGCGATCTGGTTCGCAACAGGCTCCTTGTCAAACACAAAGCCGGCATTCGGTCTGGCTGTTGCGGTCTGGTTCATTTCCTTGATCTTAGCAAAATAATTGGTAGAATAGCCGGGTGCAGCCTTCATGTTGGTAACACCGCAAAGCTGCCAGCCGTACCAGTTGTACCACCATCTGTCAGTAGGATCGGAATTCTTATCGGTCAGCTCGATAACATTGTCGTTATTCTCATCGGTCCAGCCGGAGCCTTCCTTACCGAAGTGCATAACGGTGGATGCGTAGTTGTCGTTCTGCAGCAGCTCCAGCACCTCAACAGCCCGCTCTACATTCTCGCACTTTGCATTCACAGCAAAGCCGTACTGATAATAGTTTGCATACAGCACATCGGTCATGTAAAGCTTGCTCTTAAAGTTGGGATACTGATCTTCGGGAACCTCGATCAGACCGGAGGACCAGCTGCCCAGAATTCTACCTGCCTTCTTATGAATGTCGTCCTGGTCATAAGTAGTGGAATCGAAAGCACCGACACCAGCCTCAACCAGCTTGTTGATGGTCTTCATAAGGTCGCGGTATTCCTGAGTATAGAAGGGGCAGAAAACAGTGTCATTCAGAGGAATGCCCTTATAACCATTTGCCTCGTCGATATTCACATCTGCAAGGGGCAGATCCCAGCCGCCGACAATACGCTCGGAAACAAACCATGCATCATAGTTGCCGTAGACAGCCTTGATAAGCGGGATGTTCTCGTCATCGGGATACTTTGCGTCCTTGACCTTCTTTGCATTCAGCAGCCAGTCAACCAGATCCCAGTTGGTGGTGAACTCCGGAACCTCAAGACCCAGATCCTCCAGAAGCGTCTGGTTGATCTCAATGCCGTTAGCAGTGAAGGAATCCTTCAAAACGGGAATCGCATAAACCTCATCGTCCACAGTAAATGCTGTCAGACCGGTGCTGTTCAGCTGACCGGTGGTCTCAGGCATCAGATCAAGGTAGTCCGTCAAAGGAGCAAAAGCATTGCGGTCTGCATATGCAAAGAAGTTGATCGGTCCGCCGACCAGGCAGATATCCCACTGCTCACCCGAATCGATACGGGTGCCCATGGTATCATTGTAATCCGAGCTCAAGTGAAGGTCGAGGGTAACATTCAGCTTTTCCTTCAGGTATTCATTGAGCGCCTCTACCATTTCTTCCTTACCGGGCATTCTGGGGGAATAGGTAAAATACGACAGGGTGACATGCTCTCTACCGTTTTCGTCCGTTGCCTTAGTAGCATCGGGCTTTTCAGTAGTCGTGCCACCGCCACCGCAGGCTACCAAAGACAGCACGGCAACCAGTGCCAGCACCAAAGCAATAGCTTTCTTAAACAAATTCTTTTTCATAGGGGACTCCTTTCTGAGTGGTCATCCAAAGATGACTGCAATGCAAATTTTAAACAAGTGGGATTCGTGATTGCATATTTTTACGCTGTTTTACAGGAAAACAGCACAAAAATATATACAATTTTATCCAAACCCGTTTAATAGCCTAATATAATTATACCACATCATTCCCTTGTAGTCAATCGAAATTTTAGCAAAAACTATCAAATCCTTGCACTTTCCGCGGGTCTGCTCTGTGACTTACACCTTAAACCCTCGCTTTTAACATAAAAACTGTTTAACTAAACCGTTTAGTAATCGTACTAATCAAGGCATCCCATATTCCCATTATAGCGAAGCATCCAATCTATAATTCTGATTTGTAAAACAAAAGTGCCACAAAGCCGAAACAAACCGGCTTTGTGGCACTTTTTAATTAATAAGTTGCGTTTGTTGAAATGATTCTGACCCAATAATTGAAGCAGGTTTTTTCCGTAAACATGGGCAAAACCTCTTCCTCCAGCTCCGGTATGGAGGTGATCTCGCCGTTACGGAAAGCTACGAGCCGTTCCAGGCAGTTTCTCATGCGCATGATCAGACCGCCAAGTCTGGAATCCTGAATTTCAAAGCCGTAGGGCTTATTCTCACGGTACCACTGCGTCCGGAAGGCAGAATAAAACTGCTCTGTCTGCTTGATCATCTTCTTATAATCCGCGATCAATTCGTCAAGACCGGCATGGTTTTCGTCCTTGTACATGGCTCTGGCACGAATACCGATGTCAACCTTGTAAGACAAAACGGCGCAAAGCTTGGAAAGGGCATCAAACAAATAGGCATACTCCCCGCACCGTTTGGCTGCATTTTTCAGCTTGCGGGCATAAGAAGCGTACTTTTTGCTTTCTGTGGGCTTAACAGCCGTATCAAAAATACCCATGAAGCAATCGCTGTAAAGCTGATATTTCGAGGGATTGAACAGCTTCCAACCGTTTGTATCGATCACTTCCTTGGTAGGCACCGATCTGTCGGGGAGGTCAAGCAGCATAAAGTCGTCAAACTCGCAGCCCACCCACTGGCGGAATTTCGCCTTGATCTCATCCTTGTGCGTAATGCCCTGTGCCAGACAGGCAGCATAGCAAAGAGAAGGCAGAACCGCATAGTTGGATGCCTCAGCACCACCATCACCCCAAAGGGTGATCATCACATCGCGAATTCCCTCCTCCATGCACACATCGAGGGAAGCTTTGATGGTGCGGATGGCAAAGTCGTTATGGGGCGCGAAGCCTGCCCACTTCCATGCACCGCCCGCAAAGAACAGCTTGTCGGTGAGCTTTTTGTGACCCTTGATCATGGCGCGGTAGGACTTCTTGTCGGTGTGGTAATAATCCCAGTACACCAAGGTGACATCCTTGGGAACCATCTTTGCCACATAGTCCGGGAAATTGGTGTTGAGGCTGTAATATTCACCGTTGTTTGCAAGGCGGTAGAACATATCGCTCCAGATCATAGGCTCAAAGTCGTATTTCTTGGTAATTTCGCAAACCTTTGCAAGGTGTTCGCAGAATACCACCGTGCGGTCGCGCTCGCCGTGGATCTGCTGGTAGCGACCCTTGCCCACATTGCCGGCTTCATCCATGCCGATGTGGATCTTTTTGGTGCGGAAGCACTTACGCAAAGAAGAAATCAGGCGCTCGATAAACTGATATGTAGCTTCCTCTCCCACGAGCAGCATGTCGCCGCCGTCGGCGATCTGCCGATAACCGGGCCAACGCAGAAGGCTCGAAAAATGTGCCAGCGTCTGAATACAGGGCACCAGCTCCACACCCAAACCATATGCGTAGTCATCCAGCTCTTTCAGTTCCTTCTGCGTATATCTGCCCCGGAAATAGCCAAAGTAAGGCTCACCCTCTACCTCGTAGGTATCCTCTGTGTAAAGCTGGACCTGATTATAGCCCATTTTTGCCAGAAGAGAAATATATTTTTTCAGCTCAGAAACCGTCATAACCGCATTTCTGGAAAGATCGATCATAACGCCGAGAGTATCAAAGTTTTTCATAACTTGTCATCCTTTCTGTTCATTAAATAGACAGATTGCTGACGGAAACACTGTCGCCATCTACATCCGCCACCGTCAGTACCCCTTCCTTGACACGGATCGAAATCCGGTCCTTCGGGGTAACCAAGGTAACCTCTTTTTCATTGCCGGGCACAGTCCAGTCTGTGTTCAAAAGCAGGATACGCTCCCGGTCGCCATCGACCCAGCGGGTCCAAAACACTTCCTTGCTGGGGTCTTCCACATAAATCTGCGGCAGGGACTGCTTTGCTAGAATCTCCAGCCATGTTGCGCAGAATTTTTGGAAATGCTCGTGTCCCGGATATGCCCAAAGGGTGAAGGTATACACCCAGCCCTTGCCCATCTGGTAGCGGACAAGCATGGGCTTTCCGGTAAAGCTGTCCCAGGCAACCACCTCGGCGCCTTCCAGTGAAACCTCTGCCATGCAGCCCGGGCCGTCTTCGCCAAAGTCATCGTTGGGCATTGCGGAAAGCTCTGCTTCGCAGATACCCTCTCTTCCCTCGCAATTCCACTGTCCGCAGAACTGCTCGCCTTTTCCCAGCACCTTAATGCCGCAAAGAGAGGTCAGATCACCATCGTTATAAAGAGACAGATCATCCATATCCTTCAGGAAATCACGGGAAATATGGGTGCTGAACTGAGGGATGCCGGTCAGCAAAATGCCGCCATTTTCCACATAGCCCCGGAGTTTTTCCAAATCCTGCTCCAGGCATGTGTTCCAGCCCAAATTCGCCAGCAGCTTATACTGTCCGAAATATTCCTTCGTAACTTCTATCGGCACGCAGTCAAAATCGCCGTAGGGTGTGCCGGAGAAGAAGAAGCGCCGCTTGTCAAAGCGCTGACGCATAGGATGCGTGTTGGCGCCGGGCATCAGCACATCCAGCACCTGCCAGCATTTTTCCGGCTGCTTGTGTCCCCAGACGGGATCTGTGTTTCCATAGCCGCCCCAAACGCTATAATGGGGGTCTTGCTCCGGACCGCAGATAAAGCTGGCAAAAGGTGCTGCATAGCGACCTTCAAGGAACGCGATCTCTCTGACGCACTTACCCTTACGGGGATGGGTTTTCACAAACCGGTAGAAATCCCGGGTCATATCCCGCTTGCCCTTTGTCAGGTAATCGTCCCATGCCTGCCGCTCTTCCTTGAACAGCTCAAACAGAGAATCTTCTTCGTAAATCAGCTCTGCGCCCATGGTCCAAGGCTGCATCAGCGAGAGGAAATACTGTCCCAAGTGCGTAGGCTGATAGGGCTGGTAATGATGCTGGATGGCAATATGCACACCCCAGCGATTATTTCCCAGCGCCTCAGCTGCCGGGCGAACTTTCGAAAGAAGGGTCTGGGTATGTCCCACCATGGTTTCCGCCCGGACCGTATCCATGCCCGCCATAAATGCATGTCTGACACCACCGGAGGCATCACCAAATGCCACACAAGGAGCCAACTCCCGGCAATCGCGCACCGTCTTTTGAAGCTGCTGCTGGAATTTTTCGCAAGCCTCTTTCATGTCCCGGCTACAGGTCTCCGGCTTGGGATCCCGGGCATAGACGATGCCGGTATTTTCATGGGGACCGTAGTCATCAAAGTATTCACCGGCTGCTTCTGCCATTGCGCCGTTTAAGTTATCTCCCTTGCCTACTGCGCCAACATACAGCCCATGGCTGCGGCAAAATTCACCCCAGCGCCGCAAAGTCTTTTCTTCAATGGGTTTGCCGAAGTTGCGGAAAATCACGTAATTTCCCAACCGGGTATGGGCTGTGTAGTCCAGAAGCTTGTCCATCAAACCGTGGTCGTCATGGGGAACTACCGTCATGTCATAGCCAACCTTGACGGGGATATCCTCCTCCCGGCATTCAATCACCTCAATCGCAGCACTATGCTGCCCGCAGCAGATCGTCGCCATGCCGGACTTGGACAGGCTTAACGAGAACTCATCCCAACCCGGAACGCAGGCAACCTGAATGGCAGAATCAGGCGTCGTGATTTCCAAGTTGTCTTCCGTCAGAGAATACACCTTGCCCCAGATCTGCTCACCCACCAAGCACCATGCAGGCAGGCTCAGCTGACCATTGTTAAACTCGCAGGTCTTCGTAACGATTCTGCTGATACCTAAGGAAACCTCTGTGTGACAATTCTTCAATCCAAATTCATGCTCACCGGGCGTAACCGGAACAGACCGCCACTCATCCTCCAGCATCTGCATGTAAATATCATGCGCACGATAGTAACGCTGGAAAGAAAGAACGGTTTTTCCGTCCAGTGTCAATTCCATAGGAATATAGGCATTAACCTGCGTTTCTGCCTCATCAGAATATGCAGGCACAGCCATGGCAACCAGGTGGATCAGCTGCTCCAACCGGTCCGCATCAGAGGGCTGAATCGTCTCGCTCCAGGTTACCGTTTCACCGGGGGCAAGCCATGCAAGCTGCATTCTTGCCCAGGGATGCACCGGCAAATTCAGCATTTCCGGCTCGAAAGCCCTTTCGCCCGGCTGCAGAGGATTGCGAAACCACAAATAGCCCGTCATGGTCACAGTGATGAAGCATCCCAAATATTTAGGACCCACCAGAAAACTCAGCCGTCCCTTTTCAAGCAGCTGCTTGGCGGAAAAGCTGACCGATGCGCTGACGGTATTTAAGTGAAACACCGTGTCATCGCTGACCTCTGACTCAACACGAATGCCTGCTAAACCCCTTTTGGTGCGGCTTTCCCAGCAAGGTTGTGACAGTTCTGTTTCTTTCGCGCAATGTCCCGGACCAAACTTTATGACCGGGTAGGAAAGCTGAAAAGTCTTCAAAATCTCTCCATTTACACATGCCAAACTACCATCCCAAATATATTGAGGGTGGTAATGACGGCGGGAATACAAGTATTGATAGCCCCAATCAATTCGGAAATCTATTTTCATACGGTCTTCCTCCCGGTTCAATTGTTCATGCTTACACGGTCATTATATATAGCGATTTATTGCTCGTCAAGAACTAAATCGATTTAATAACCAAAACAAAAATTTCTGGTCCAGAATAATTTGCCCTGACCGTGCAGACTCCCGCCGTACCATTACGTGCAAATGCAAAGCCCTTTTGGAAGCATAAAAAGCAGGGAGTCGACGGCTCCCTGTCTTTGCTTATATGCCATCTACGAAACATAAGGTTCCCTGAATTTTTATCATTTCAAATGGAGTATCTTCCTCGTTTGTGATGTTGGAAATTCCAAAATAGTATATGCCATTATCTGCGTAAAGGTCGTCAAGTTTAGCTTCTTGTTCTTCTCCGCCAATAGAATAACGCAGAGCAATTTCACTCCGTCCGGGTAACAGAGCGCAGAAATGCTCATCCTTCACTGCGAGAACTTTTACTTCATACACTTCAACCTCCCCAGTTGGCTCACCGAAAACATCATAAACAACAGTTTCTCTCGTTTTAGTCGCAAATTCAAAATACTCCTGCCAGTTATCCATTGTTATTTCGACAGACTTGACAGGAAAATTATTCTTGTTGGGTCTGGGGTCTATGTAGGTATATGTGTCTCCAACCAAGAAACAAACATCGTTGATAATTTTTATTTCATAAATCGCTTTGTTGCCTGCTTTTGTTGTAAGTGTGAGTGTATTTCCATCTACACTCCAAGTTCCGCTTTTTGATGTTCCAGTTGTACCATCTGTATTGAAAAACAGCATTTCCATACCATTGATCTGACTCCAAAAGGTGTCGTTGCAAAGAATGGCAGTATAGTCAACCACCTGCTCAGCAGTATCCTCCGTTGTATTATTGGTGGATGTGTTAGCGTCTGTATTGGGGTTGTTTGCTTCACCATTTGTAGAATTGGATGTATCGGTATTACCACCGCCGCAAGCACACAAGGACAGGCACAGCACAAGTGCCAAAATCAGGGATAATGCTTTTTTCATAGTGAGTTCCTTCTTTCTGTAGAATAAAAAAGTGCGTAGCCGAAGCTACGCACGAAAAACGCATAGCCTCATATGTAAAGCTATGATATCATACCACTTTTAAAATATCAATAAACTGCTCAAGAAAGTAGATTTTTGAACGCATTTGTAGACCGCATCTTTTCGCTAAAATTACCGAAAAAGGATGCGGTCTAACTTATAACACCAAAATAAGAAAAACCCATGAAACTCTAAGAGTTTCACGGGTTTGGAGCTGCTAGCCAGATTTATTTGCATTTTTGCCCTTTGGGCAAAAATAGCGGTTAGGCTCCGTCCAGCCGTCGCCGGCGGCGCTCATCCGCGCCGCATTTGATCTTTCAAATCTGTAGCAGCTAATAAAAAATCAGCCAACCCGAATGGGTCGGCTGATTTTTTGGAGCTGCTAGCCAGATTTGAACTGGCGACCTCATCCTTACCAAAGGTGTATTTTCGTAAAACAAGTTCAAAAAGTGGCATAAGATCCGCAGAATATACACAAAAAGTGGATAAAGAACATGAATCCTAAGCTCACCGGATTGCCCGCATCGGCCTGGCCGATTTTATGGAAATTCGTAATTCGTAAGTTTAAACACAGAGTATTATTTCATCATGTAATAAAATGTCGATTTATAGGTGATTTGACAAAAAAATGTTGAAATGTTGCATACAATCATTGTATAATAACTCTGTTAGATGATTACTTCAACTAATGGAGGGATAGACATATGGGTAAAATTGCACGCTTTGATAATGAACCGTTATTCAAAGATTTTGTTTCCAAGTATGGGTTGAACCTGTTTCTTGGTGCAGGATTTTCAACATACGCATATAATGATCAACAAGAGTCTCTGCCCTTGGGCGCAAAAATATCTGATAGGCTTTGCGATGTTTTTGGGCTTGACAAAAAACGATATACATCGTTAGGCAAGGTTTGCCGAAAGATTAAGTTAAGCCAAGAGGATGCGCTGGGCGTGTTTTTGCGAGACACCTACAAAGTAAAAAGATACGACCCTGTCTATTCCTGCCTGTATAAGCTTCCTGTAAAAAATATAATTACTATTAATATCGACAATCTTGTTGAAAAAATTTTTGACGAGCAGGATTCCACAAAGGACTTGTCTGATGTAAAAATAAATGGTGATGTATCAAAAGATAACATAGTGCCGTTATATAAATTGCACGGCTCTATTACTTATCCTTTTGAAACAAAACTTACATTCACTGAAGAAGAATTACACGAGTTGTTTGTATCCGACAACAGGCTGTTCCAGGCAGTGAGTTATAAGCTTTCCTGCTGCCCAACCCTTTTTTGGGGTACAAGTTTATCTGATGGAAACACTGCGCAGATGTTGTGCAAAGCAAAGCA
Source organism: Faecousia sp. (assembly GCA_045540575.1). GTDB lineage: Bacteria > Bacillota > Clostridia > Oscillospirales > Oscillospiraceae > Faecousia. The sequence continues at coordinate 13,499 of JAZQHM010000043.1, forward strand.
CCAAAATCCCATCGATATGCCTAAATGGATTGTATTATATCCAAAGGATGCTAATTTCGATGACTGTGCTGAAGAATTTGCCGAACGCGGGTTTAACATAATTGCAGCGGACACAAAGGATTTGCTTGAGTATTTAGCGGAAATGCCGTTTGTTTCGAAAAAAGGAAAAGATAAGTATATTTATAGGAAATATAGAGAACAGTTTCCCAGAAACTTCATTTGTAAAGAATTGAAGAAAGAAGCGATGGCTAGACCCATATCAGATTTCTTCCATGGGGCAGAACCGCAAATCGGTGATGCAATATCCTCAAATGTAGTTAGAACCTCGTATTTTTCAGTTATTCAAAACGCTATTATTGCCAATAAAACGACTTTGGTTACCGGTATTCCTGGATGCGGAAAATCGACTTTACTTTTGCAACTTGCTTGCGCAGATGAAATTAGCGGCAGAAAATTTTGGTTTAGCAATATGATTGCGTCGGAAGCTGTCAGATTGTGTAAGCTTATTAAGAATGATACACAGGCAATAGTTTTCTTTGACAATCTTTATAGCAATCTCGAAGCATACAAGATTCTGAAAGAAAACAATATTAGAATGGTCGTCGCCGAACGGGGTATTAACTACGAATATGTTAAGTCTTTTCTGAATATACCTGCAGCGAATATAATAGAAGTTAGTGACTTGAACGAAAACGACATACAAAACATTTGTCGATCGATGAACAAACCTAGCAAGGATGCTATCAACATGCTTAAAAAGAAGTCGAATGTTTCCTTGCTTGAACTCGTGTTCTTGGCTTATCACAATAAGACCACGGGCGATCGGATTGAAGAATATATTCAAGCTATTAAAAACCTTAAAGATCCGGCGATTAAGATTGATATGCTTGAGTTATACGCATTAGTTAATTATGTTAGCTTCTGTGGTGTTCCAACTTCTATGGATATGTTTATCTTCTACTTCGACAATCCGGAAGTTACCTATTCTGACATATATTATGCATTGGATAAGCTTAATTCGATTATCGTTGAGGATGAAGATGCCAGCATACAAGATGCTTCGCAAGACTATATGGTCATGAGAAGTAAACTTTTTGCTCAGTTGTCACTTCAATATATTCCTCGTGATACTTTGAAGAGAGTGTTAAAGAATTTCCTTTCAAATGTTTCACCGTCAGTTGTTTATCGTTACGATATTTTTAGAAAAAAAGCATATGACGCAGATATCACGGTTTCTGCGTTTAGCAAGACCGAGGGTATAGAGTTTTATCAAGAACTTCAAAGGGTAAGCAACTCTCCATATTCAAAACATCAGTTTGCACTATTCTTGCAACGGAAAAAGGATATTAATATGGCATGGAGAGTCATTGATGATGCCAATATAGAGTGCAACGGGAAGATTTTCACAATTGCAAACACACATGCAATGATTTTGTTTGAGAAAAATATTGCGGTAGAATGTGAAGAAGAAAAGATTGCTGAACTTAAAGAAGTTTTGATGAGATCTTTTGATACGCTACAATACTGTGTAACAAAGGATGTGCGAGTTAACTATCATGTCCTTGTGTATGCTAGAAACACTGTGCGCTATCTTGAACGGTTTGGTATGGATCGCTATGCAGAAGAATATGTTGAGAACTCGCTTGCACGCATAAAAGCGATTCTTACATCTGGTGAATTTATGTATCGCAGGTTACGTGAAGAGTTCTATTCCCTGGAAAAAGAGATTCGCAACCTTTCTAAAACAACTAAACCATCCGATGCGACAATGCCTATTTCGTAATATGTGACATAACCCCTGAGGGTTTTAAGCCTCAGGGGTTATTATTGTAGATCATAGTGAGCAATTAAAGCATGATTTTATGCAAAAATATGCCCGTGTGGGTTCCTGAGACAGTCACAACACAGCGCAAAAGAAAGCCTGAAAGCCATTGAAGTTTCGGGCCTTTTCGTGGAGTTTCTGTCCAGATTCAAGTTGGAAACATCTTCCTTGCATAATACAAAAACGGCGGAGAAATTCTCCGCCGTATGCTGTATCATTTTCCGATCTCGTAATTGCATTTTATAAAGTTCCAGCCACCAACACGAAAACTATTGCTTTCCAAAGACTGTTCCAGGGGACGGATTTCTATGAAGACGTCGGTCACCATCACAAGTAATTTCTGTTCGTCCTTTTCTATCAAATAAAATGCTTTGTCTGTATTCTTCACCCGATCCAACGGATTTGACCGACAGTCCGGTGTGTTGTCCACCTGCAGTTCCAAACTGGCGACATCCTGCTGTCCAAGCAAAGGATAGATTGTTGCATCTGGGAATTTATCCCGTACGACCCGGTCTTTCTTGACTTTATTACAGCCATAGCCGTAAGCAGCGAGGTTATACGGTTCCCTGATAATTAGTTCATCTGCAGTTTCTGCCTCATCCAGCAGATGGTCTACGCTGACATTCAGAAGCCGTGCCAAAACCTTCAGGTTCCCCACATCCGGCAAACCCTTATCTGTTTCCCATTTGGCAATCGCGGATCGGGATACGGACATTTTTTCCGCCAGTTGCTCTTGAGACAATCCGCATTTTCGTCTGGCTTCTCTGATTTTTTCGCCCAGAGTCATTTTCTCTACCTCCTCTCGGCTCAGCTTTTACCATCTTACCGAACTTTTTACAAAAAATCAACAAAATACTATAAACAATCCTGTTACGAACCGTAACGGTCACAAACAATCCCTTGACAGCGCGGTAAGGCGGTGCTATGATACTGGTAAATTATGAAAGAAAGGAGCAATTAGATATGTTGATGAATGTTACTATGATCCATACCGGAAGTATTGCTCCTTTACTGTCAGTATAGGCTTTTGCTTTGCTGCGTTTTTTAAGGGTGCAGGCTTCCGCCTGCGCCCTTTTTTCATGCCCAAAATTAAGAAACGGAGAACAAAAATGAAGAAGAAGCAAACGATTTCCCTGCTGTGGCGCTTCTTGAAAGGTGCCAAGCGTTATTTTCTAATTACAATTTTAGCTGCCGGCATTACCGCTCTGGCGGATATGCTGCAGCCCCAAATCATTCGTGCCGCTGTAGACTGTGCTCTGGGCGGCGAAGAAGGAGACTTCCCGGCCTTTGTAATGGAATTGGTAGACCGCATTGGTGGTTTTACCTACCTGGGTCAACATCTTTGGATCATGGCTCTGGCTGTACTGGCAGTTGCGTTGGTACAGGTGGTATCTCAGTATGCCTTCCGTGTGTACAATACCAAAGCATCGGAAACTCTGGTAAAGACCATGCGGGATCAGCTGTTTTCCCACATCCAGCATCTGCCCTTCTCCTGGCATATGAAAAATCGCACCGGCGACATCATTCAGCGCTGCACATCGGATATTGACACCACAAAAAACTTCTTGTCTGAGCAGCTGACGGCCATTTTCCGCATCGCTCTGCTGCTGGTCCTATCCATCACCTTTATGCTCTCCATGCACCCTTTGCTGACGCTGATTGCGTTGATCCCCACCCCGATCATCATCGTGTATTCCTTCCACTTTCACAATCAGGTCCATGACGGGTTTGAAGCCTGCGACGAAAGCGAGGGCAAGCTTTCTGCTATGGCGCAGGAAAACCTGACCGGTGTTCGGGTAGTTCGTGCCTTTGGTCGGGAACGGGCAGAAATCGAGAAATTTGAAAAACAAAACAACGACTACACTACCCTGTGGGAGAAAATGGGCAAGACTCTTTCCCAGTTTTGGAGCACCTCCGACATTCTCTCCGGCGTGCAGGTCATGCTGGTGGTGATCTTTGGCGCGGTATTCTGCGTCCGGGGCAGTCTGTTGGAGGGCGAATATATCGCCTTTATTTCCTACAACGCTATGATGGTCTGGCCCATCCGTCAGTTGGGGCGTATGATCTCCGAGCTGAGCAAAGCTGGCGTATCCATTGACCGGGTAGCCTACATTATGAACTCCCCCGTAGAACAGGATGAGCCCGACGCCGCAGATGCACCCATGGACGGCGACATCTGCTTTGAACACGTTAGCTTCGCCTACGAAAACAGCCCCGAAATTCTCCACGACATTCATTTCACTATGAAAGCGGGCACCACTTTGGGCATCTTAGGCGGCACCGGCAGCGGAAAGTCCACGCTAATGCTGCTTCTGGATAAGCTGTATCCATTGGAGGAAGGTTGCGGGCGGATCACCATTGGTGGAACAGATATCCGCAAGATTCGCACCCAGCATCTGCGCCAAAATATCGGTATGGTGCTGCAGGAGCCGTACCTGTTCTCCCGCACCATCGCCGAGAATATCGGTATTACATCCCCCGAACCGGATATGGAGGCCATCCGTGCTGCCGCACAGGCTGCTGCTCTAGACGAATCCATCACTTCCTTTACCGCCGGTTACGACACCATGGTAGGTGAACGGGGCGTCACCCTTTCCGGCGGACAAAAACAGCGTGCAGCCATTGCCCGTATGCTGGTAAATGATACGCCCATCATGATCTTTGACGATTCTCTGTCTGCCGTGGATACTCAAACAGATGCCAAGATTCGTAAGTCTATTCAGCAGCGCTTCGGCAAAGCCAGTGTGATCCTGATTTCTCACCGGATCACCACCCTTTCCGCTGCCGACAAGATCATTGTGCTGGATGGCGGACGCATTGCAGAAGAAGGTACCCACGACGAACTGAAAACCGCCGGAGGTATCTATCAGAAAATCTACGAAGCCCAAAGCGGTATTCAGGAGGTGACCAAGTAATGCCGAAGCAAAAGAACAAACATCTAAAATTCTTTGGGATTGGCAGGATCACCCCCTACCTTTCCAAGCTGAAAAAGCCGATTGCCGCCATGGTTTTCTTCGGCCTGACAGGAAGCTTAACGGACATCATCCTGCCCCTGTTTCAGCGGTACGCCCTGGATCATTATGTAGGCATGGGTGTATTCGACACCATTGCGATATTTGTAGTGCTGTACCTGTTGACCATTTTGGTTGCGGCTGTGTCCAATTACATTTCCTGTGCGTTGGCTATCATCATCGAAATGCGCACCAATCGGGAGCTGCGGCAGCTGGGCTTCAACCATCTGCAGACCCTGTCCTTCTCGTATTTCAACCAAAACAGCGTTGGTTACATTCATGCCCGGCTTATGAGTGACACCTCCCGCATCGGCAGTTTGGTGTCCTGGACACTGGTAGACTGCGTGTGGCGTATGAGCTATCTGATCGGTGCCATCGTGGTGATGATCGTTTTGAACCCGAAGCTGGCGGCGATGGTTCTGTCCATTTTGCCGCTATTGACGGTGCTTTATGCCATTTTCCAGAAGCGGCTGATCGGCGTCAACCGGGAGGTGCGGGAAATCAACTCCCAAATCACCAGCAATTTCAACGAGGGTATTACCGGTGCCAAAACCATCAAATCTCTGGGTATTGAGAAGAAGATCGAGTCCCGTTTCACAGAGGAAACCCAGAACATGCGAAAAAAGAGCGTCCAGGCCTCCCGTCTTCGCGGTTTGTTCGCCGGTACGATGAACCTGGCATCCAGTGTTGCCCTAGCCATCGTGCTGTGGAAAGGCGGCTACATTGCCACAGAAGAGTTGGGTACTTTCTCTGTCTTTATGTCCTATGCGCAGGGCATGATGGAACCCCTGCGGTGGCTGGTGGACATTATTTCCGATCTGATTACCACCCAGGTCAACATTGAGCGTTTCACAGATCTGCTGGCGGTAAAATCCGATGTGGTGGACACGCCGGAGGTGGTGGAAAAGTACGGCGATATGCTCAATCCCAAAAAGGAAAACTGGGAAGAACTACGGGGCGACATTGAATTCAAGGATGTGACTTTTCAGTATCCCGATGGTGACGAAACGGTTTTGGAGCATTTCTCTTTGAAGATTCCCTTCGGCTCACACTTGGCCATTGTTGGCGAAACCGGTGCGGGAAAATCCACCTTGGTCAACTTGGTATGCCGGTTCTACGAGCCTACCCAGGGACAGGTGCTGATTGACGGCAGGGATGCGCGGGAGCGCAGCCAGCTTTGGCTCCATTCTTCTATCGGCTATGTGCTGCAAACGCCTCATCTGTTCTCAGGCACGGTACGGGAAAACCTGCTGATGGGCAATCCCAATGCAACAGAGGATCAAATTTGGCAGGCGATCCGCGCCGTTTCCGCGGAGGATGTCATCGTCCATCTGGAAAAGGGCTTGGATACAGATGTGGGTGAGGGAGGTGACCTGCTCTCCACCGGCGAGAAGCAACTGATTTCTTTTGCACGGGCCATTTTGGCAGACCCGAAGATCTTGATTCTGGACGAGGCTACTGCATCCGTGGACACCCTTACCGAGGCTAAGATCCAATCTGCGCTGGAAGGTATTACCGAAGGCCGAACCTGCCTGATGATCGCCCACCGACTTTCTACCGTACGGAACGCCGACATGATCCTGGTAGTCAAAAATGGCCGGATTGTGGAGCAAGGTACCCACTCTGAGCTGCTGAAGCTTCACGGCTATTATTACGAACTGTACACCCGCCAGTACGAAGACGAAACCACCGCGAAGATTCTTGCATAATTTAAAAAACATGAAACCAGTTGGGTTTATACTCAACTGGTTTCACGTTTTTTTGTTCAAGTAATTAGCTTTTTGGACGTCCCACAAAAAGCAAATGGTTACTCATGCCCAGGAATTCAGGTTTCTCACAGATGTAAAAGTGATAACGAAGGTACTGCTGATAAGACGCTTCATCCAAGCCGTTAACGAGATCCTGCAATAGTTCACTGGCACCATCGGATGCAACCTCATGAACGATCTGAATGCCCGCCTTGCCAAGAAGCTCTCTGCAATGGTCAGGGGTATGGAACACAAAGGGGAAATCATCCAGCCGGAAGGATTCCTTGTTGTAATCCCCGTTCATGAGGTAATCATCCTGGCACTGCTGCATGGTCAGGATTACTATGTCGTTTGAAATGAACGCAAAGAATATCTTTCCGTCCGGTTTGCATAC
>JAZQHM010000044.1:0-19031 GCA_045540575.1 Faecousia sp.
CAATGTTGTCATCCCGACCAAGGCGAAGCCGCGTGGAGGGATCTTCGCACCGATTATCTGCTTAGCAGGGACGATAATGCGTAGATCCCTCGACTCCCGTTCGGTCGCTCGGGATGACAAAACGGTTGATTATCTGCCCGAAAAACCGCAATTTGGAGGTATTATATGGAAGAAAAATTCATTGCCATTTGGGAAGAAAACCGCGCCAAAGCCGAAAAGATCGGGGTGCGGATGCGCCCGATGGATCTAAAAACCGCCAAGCGGACTCTTTCCGGCAGCCGATTAAGCGACGGCTTTAACGCGTTGGCAGCAAAAGGTGCGCTGAAGCTGAGCCTGGAGGCGTTGGCGATCGACAAGCGGTTTACCGCTCTTTTTACCGATGAAGAAGCCAACGAAGCGCTGACAAGACTTTTGGAAGCCGGCTATCAATTCTAAAAAAATACCGCCACCCTGTTGGGTGGCGGTATTATCTTTTACTTTTCCAAAGCCATGACCTTGTCGATGCGGCGCTGATGGCGCTCGTTGTGGGAAAACTCTGTGCCCAGCCAGGTGTCCAGGATTTCCAATGCCAGCATTTCGCCCACCACACCGGCGCCGATTGCCATCATGTTGGTGTCGTTGTGCTCCCGGGTCATCCGGGCGGACATCACATCGGAAAGCAGCGCGCAGCGGATGCCGTCAACTTTGTTGGCGGTGATGGAAACGCCGATGCCGGTGGTGCAAAGCACCACGCCCTTGTCGCATTCGCCGGCGGCAACAGCCTTGGCGGCGGGGGCGGCAAAATCGGGATAATCGCAGGAATCCAGGGTGTGGGTGCCGAAGTCCTTGACCTCGTAGCCTTTATTTTCCAAATGGGAGACCATCTTGTTCTTCAGCGCCAGTGCGCCATGGTCGCAAGCAATCGCAATTTTCATATGATTAACTCCTTTATACTATATTATAAATCCGCCGCTGACGCTTAAGACTTCGCCGGTGACGAACTGGGCATTTGCCAGGTATTCCATAGCTTTTGCCACATCCTCCGGTGTGCCGTTGCGTCCAACGGGGGTATCCTCCGCCATGCTTTCCAGAATATCCGGCTCCACATTTGCGCACATATCCGTTAAAATTACGCCGGGGGCAACGCAGTTGACCCGAATTCCGCTGGGTCCAAGCTCCTTTGCCAAGGCTTTCGTCATGGCGATGACCGCGCCCTTGGTGGCGGAATAGCCCACCTCGCAGCTGGCACCCACCTGCCCCCACATGGAAGAAACGGTGATGATGCAGCCTTTTTGCTTTTTCAAAAACGACGGCATGGCAGCGTTGACGCAGTGGTAAATGCCCTTGACATTCACATCGAACTGCCGGTCCCAGCATTGCTCGTCCAGCATGCTCATAAGCCCGGAGTAGCAAATGCCTGCGTTGCAAATGAGAATGTCCACATCGCCGATGGCAGCGAAGGCTTCTTTTACTGCCTTACCGTCAGCCACATCGCAGCAAATTGCGCCTGCGCCGGTGCTTTCCGCAACGGCTTGGGCGGCTGCGTGGTTTTTTTCATATAAAAAGAAGACTTTGTGCCCCTTTTCAGCAAACAGCCGGACAGCAGCTGCGCCGATTCCCCGGCTGCCGCCGGTGACCACTACGGTTGACATAACATCACCTCGCAAATTCAAATATCAGTTTGTCGCGCAGTTTCAAGACCTTCCCCCAGAAGGGGAAGCTTTCGCGGCTTTGCCGCGAGCAGCCCAACAAACCGCAATTTCTCATTAAGAAAGGCTGCTGCGCAAGGCAGCAGCCGGAATGGATCATCTTCTGCGGCTCTTGGTGCGGTGATCTGCACGGATAGAAGAGAGCTTTGTGTCGGATTCAGACATAAAGGCCTTCAGCTTTTCCTCAAACAGCTGATCAGCAGTCTTGGGTGCAGGGGGCGGTGTGGGCGCTGCGGCGTGAACGGGACGGCTTTGGGTGCGGGGTGCACTTTCCCGCTGGGCTTGTGCCTCCAGACGCTTGATGGAAAGGTTTACCTTGCCGTTTTCTGTGCCGATGACCATGACCTTCACATCCTGACCCTCAGTCAGATGCTGACGAATGTCGCTGACATAGGCATTTGCCACTTCGGAAATATGTACCAGACCGGTCTTATTTTCCGGCAGGGATACAAATGCGCCGAAATTGGTGATGGATTTGACTTTGCCCTCTAAAATTGCTCCGACGGTTAACTCCATAGTTTGCTCTGCTTCCTCCAAAATAAAATATCCTTAGTCTTCCGGGGTGATGATCACAGCATCGCTGGGGACCATGTTCAGCTCGTCCTTCGCGATTTGATCAATGCTGTCTGCAGACCCCAAATTATCAATATTCTCGCCCAGCTTATCGTTTTCTTGTTCCAGCTGTGCGGCGAGGTCTCTTTTTGCTTCATAGTCGGCAATGGCACAGTCAATGCGCCAGCCGATCACCAGAAGGGCTACCATACACACAACGATAGTGGAGATCACCATTGTCTTGGTCAGGGTGCTGCTGCGGCGGTATTTGATCCGGACGCGTCTTAGGAAAGAGCGAAGCTTTCTCATGGCGGCCTCCTTTTGTGTGTTTTCGGGGCATGGACATACCCCATATCATTGTAACCGATTTTTTTCCATATGCAAATAATTTTTTTGCAAAATCGCGGAATTTTTGAAAAATTTTTCGAAAAGGGCGCTGAATCAGCCCCAAAAATCCAAAAAAACCCAGCCAAAACCGGAAAAACAGGGGTCGCAGAACCTTTCCTGCGGTCAATTCCCAAAAAAATCCACCCAAAGCAAGTCCTGCGGTGTAGCCCAGCCGAAGGTCGCCGCGGCAGATGCCGAAGCTCACATATACCCACCCCGGCATCAGGGCGGCAAGAAACAAAAGGTCAGCAAATGTGCGGCTTTTTGTCCGCAAGGGGCGCAAAAAGCCGTACCAAAGACCCAAAACCATACCCACCAGGCAGGCCGCCGCCAGACGACCTGCCGCCAATGCCGGCGCGGTCATCCCAGCAGACGCTGCAGCCAGCTGCGCTCACTACGGGGTTCTTCATAAATAAGCGCGCTGATCCTGCCATCAACGGCAACCCGACCGCCGTCGGGGGAAAGCTGTTTCAGCTGCAGCTGCTGCCCGTGAATGCTCAGCAACCCGGCACCAGTGTGCAGCACCACCGCGTTCTCGTCAAAGCTGACCACCTCGCTGACACCGGTCATGGAAAGCCGGCTGCGTTCATTTAAGGTAAGCGCGTGGGGCAGCTGCAGGGATTCTTCTGCCATATAGACCCCCTCCTTCTGTAAAGGCTATGCGCCCAAAGGAAGAGATATTCAAATTTCAGTTTGGCACGCCGATAACCTAAAAACTTGTCATCCCGAGCGAAGGCGAGGGATCTACGCATTGTCGTGTCTGCTTGGCAGAAATTCGGTGCGAAGATCCCTCCACGCGGCGTTGCCTTGGTCGGGATGACAACATTTTGGGTAACTATAATTGCCTGCATAGCCGCAAATTGGCGGATTTAGCAGAAAAAGTGGGGATTCAATCGGTTGCGCAAACAATTCGGAGAAGGTAAATACTTGTAAAATTCACCAAAAACCCAAGGGCAGAATTGTTGCAAATGTGGAAAATTCTGTTCCTTGAAGCAAAACGATTGAAAAATGCAACCGTTTGCGCTATACTTTGTTCTGGAGGGCTTTGGGACAAATCCAAACCGTCTCCACCGGATAAAAAACCCGGAAAAATCATAAAAAAGCGGCAAAAGCCGCAAAAAAATTAGGAGGAAAAGAAAATGAAGAAACTGTTTGCTCTGCTTCTGGCTTGCCTGATGGTAGTAAGCATCTTCGCCGGTTGCGCTCCCGCTGAGGAAAAGCCTCAGGGTGGCGGCGAGACCAAGGGTAAGGTCTACTATCTGAACTTCAAGCCCGAATCCAACGATGCTTGGCAGGCTCTGGCTAAGGAGTATACCGAGCTGACCGGCGTTGAGGTCAAGGTTGTTACCGCCGCTTCCGGCGAGTACTCCACCACCCTGAACGCTCAGATGAACACCGACTCCGCTCCCACCCTGTTCCAGTGCGGTAACGCACAGGGCCTGCTTGACTGGGACGAGTACTGCCTGGCTCTGGACGGCACCGATGTTCTGGCTGAGATGACCACCACCGACTTCAACCTGAAGAACTCCAAGGGCGAGACCAAGGCAATCGGCTACTGCTACGAGTGCTTCGGCATCATCGTAAACGTTGAGCTGCTTGAGAAGGCTGGCAAGACTCTGGCTGACATCAAGGATTTCGCTTCCCTGAAGGCTGTTGCAGAGGAAATCACCGCTAAGTCCGAAGAGCTGGGCTTCGCTGCATTCTCTTCCGCAGGTCTGGACGGCTCCTCTTCCTGGCGTTTCTCCGGCCACCTGGCCAACATGCCCCTGTACTACGAGTTTGCTGAGGACAAGGTCACTGAGCAGCCCGCTGAGATCAAGGGTACTTACCTGAACCTGTACAAGAACATTTGGGACCTGTACATCAACAACTCCACTTGCACCGGCGCTGAGCTGCCCAGCAAGACCGGCGACAACTCCAAGGCTGAGTTTGTCGAGGGTAAGGCTGTGTTCTATCAGAACGGTTCCTGGGAGTACGCTGGCCTGGTTGAGGCTGGTATGTCCGCTGACAAGCTGGCTATGATCCCCATCTATGTTGGCGCTGAAGGCGAAGAGAAGGCTGCTCTGTGCTCCGGCACCGAGAACTGCTGGGCTGTCAACGCTAAGGCTAGCGAAGCTGACCAGAAGGCTACTCTGGACTTCGTAAAGTGGGTTGTTACCTCCGAGTCCGGCACCAAGATGATGGCTGAGCAGTTCGGCCCCATCCCCTTCCGGAATGCAAAGGCTCCTGAGAATGTCTTCTTTGCTAACGCAAACGATCTGATTGCTAAGGGCAACTACACTGTTACCTGGGCATTCAACCACACTCCCAATGTCGATGGCTGGAGAGCCGGCGTTGTTGACGCTCTGGCTGCTTACTCCGCAGGCACTGGCGACTGGGCTGCTGTTGAGACTGCATTCGTTGCAGGCTGGGCTGCTAACTACAAGATCCAGAACGGCGGCTAATCTATAGCTTATCCCAATAGGGGCGGACCACGGTCCGCCCCTTATCCCCCTTGTATGGCAGGGGCATGGCGCCGGGAAAATGCGGAGCTAAGCCCATGCCATATGGCATGTATGCAAAAACCATTGGAAAGAGAGGACCTTTGTTTTGGCTTTGAAAATGAAGAAAAAGGCAATCCGCTCCGAAACGGATCTGGTGCGCCGACCCATTAAAAAATGGGCGTGGCTGTTTATCCTGCCCACCTTCCTTTGCTTCTGCATCGGCTTTATATGGCCTTTCGCGCAGGGTATTTATCTGTCCTTTTGCAAGTTTAACATTCCCAAGGACGCGATCTTTATCGGCACCGGCAACTATGAAAAGGTGTTTGATGCCGGCTTTATCAATGCGTTCTGGAATACTGCGTTGTTCGCTGTGGTCAGCGTGATCCTCATCAATGTGCTGGCATTTACCATCGCCTATGCACTGACGCAGAAGATGAAGGGCGCAAATCTGTTCCGTACCGTGTTCTTTATGCCCAACCTCATCGGCGGTGTCGTTTTGGGTCACATCTGGTCTATGATTTTCGACGGTGTTCTGCGCTATTACAGCACCCAGCTGGTGCTGGACTCCACCTTGGGCTTCTGGGGTCTGGTGATTCTGGTGGCATGGCAGCAGATCGGTTACATGATGATCATTTACATCGCAGGTCTGCAGGCTGTTTCTGAGGATATGCTGGAGGCTGCCAATATTGACGGTGCCAACGGTATTCAGAAGCTGTTCAAGGTCACCATTCCCAATGTGATGCCTTCTATCACCATCTGCACCTTCCTGACTCTGACCAACTCCTTTAAGCTCTTTGATCAGAACATGGCATTGACCGGCGGTTCTCCCGTTATCGTCAATCCCGACGGCAGCCAGATCAAGACCACCGAAATGCTGGCGCTGAATATCTTCAACACCTACAATATCAATAAGAACTGGCACGGTGTTGCCCAGGCAAAGGCCGTTGTGTTCTTCATTTTGGTGGCGGTGCTGGCGCTTGCCCAGCAGTGGGCTACCCGCAGAAAGGAGATCGAGCAGTAATGAAAAAGAAAGCTTCTGTTGGCAGCATTATTCTGACTGTGGTGTTCTCCGTCATCTGCCTGCTGTGGATCATGCCCATCGTAGAAGTGCTGATGAACTCCTTCAAGACCCGTACCGCGGTGGATTTGGACGTTTTCGCCCTGCCCACTGCCGAGACCTTTGCCGGTCTTGCCAACTATATCAAGGGCTTGACCTTCGGCGATTTCCCCTTCTTAAAGTCTGTTGGCTTCACGGTGTATATCAGCGTGGCATCTACCTTTTTGATCCTGCTGTGCTGCTCCATGACGGCTTGGTACATTGTCCGCGTTAAGAGCAAGGCAGCCAATATTTTCTACTACCTGTGCCTTTTCAGCATGATCGTTCCTTTCCAGATGGTCATGTTCACCCTGACCTCCACCGCTTCTTCCATGAAGCTGAATACCCCCTGGACGATCCCCGTGATCTATCTGGGCTTCGGTGCAGGTCTTGCGATCTTCATGTTCACCGGCTTTGTCAAGGGTCTTCCCAAGGACATCGAAGAAGCTGCCGCCATTGATGGCTGCGGTCCGGTGCGCACCTTCTTCGGCGTGGTGCTTCCCATGCTGAAGCCCACCTTGATCAGCGTCGGTATTCTGGAGCTGATGTGGGTTTGGAATGACTACCTGCTTCCCTACCTGGTGCTGGATATCACCAAGTACCGCACCATTTCCATCCATGTGCAGTACCTCAAGGGCAGCTACGGCACGGTGGACCTTGCCGCTACCATGGCGGTTATCATGATGGCGATTACCCCCATCATCATCGTGTATCTGTTCTGCCAGAAATATATCATCAAGGGCGTCGCAGCCGGCGCTGTTAAGGGCTAAAATTGCAATAAAAAACCCCGCCAATTGGCGGGGTTTTTATTATAAGGTTTTTAAAAAGTTTTCCAACCGATCGAGTCCTTTTTCCAGGGCTTCGTCTGCGCAGCAGTAGGAAATGCGGATGTGACCGGGGCAGCTGAAGCAGCTGCCGGGCACGGTGGCGACACCCGCTTCTTTAATGAGCCGGGTGCAGAATTCCTCGTCGGAAAGACCGTATTTCTGAATGTCCGGGAACACATAAAATGCGCCCTTGGGCTCCGGGAAGGAAAGCCCCATTTCCCTTAAGCGGCGGCAAACCAACGCTCTGCGGCGGGCATAGACAGCCGCCATTTCCGCGGTGGAAACCGTAAGAGCGGTAACGCAGGCGTCCTGCAAAAAGGTGGGGATGGAGGCAAGCTCTGCAGCGTGCAGCAATAGCAACCGACCCATTACCTCCTCCGGACCAACCAGATAGCCCACCCGCCAGCCGGTCATGGCATAGGGTTTTGAAAAGCTTTGGCAGAGGAAAAGCTGCTCTTTCAGCTCCGGATCTGTGCTCAGATCCGGGCATTTTTCCGCACTGAGACCCTGATAGACATTGTCGCAGATCACGAAGATCGGCTTGCCCAGCACAGCGGCCTTTACCGCAGCCAGAGAATCCTCATTCAGCACCGCACCGGTGGGATTATTGGGAGAGTTGAGGACGATGGCTTTTGTTTTTTCGGTGATGGCAGCGTCCAGCGCAGCTTCCGTCAGCTGGAAAGCGTCCTTGGAAATGTCCAAAAATACGCACTTTCCGCCGGCAGCGGTGACGATGGACTCATAAAGGGGAAACGCAGGTGTGGGAATGATCACCTCGTCGCCGGGATTCAAAATGCCGGTCAGCGCGGTGTACAGCGCGCCGGTTGCGCCGGCGGTAATCAGCACCTGCTCCGGTGTGCAAGCCATGCCCCGGGCAGTTTCAAATTCTGCAACAGCCTTAAGCAGCTCCGGAGTGCCCTGGTTGGGGGCGTAATGGGTGCGGTTTTGGGAGATGGCAGCCGCGGCAGCGTCCTTAATGGGCTGAGGCGTGTCAAAATCCGGCTCTCCAATGGTTAACATAACACAATCGGGAACGGACTTTGCCAAATTTGTGTACAGCCGGATACCGCTGCGCCGCAAAGGGGTTAAATTCTCATTGAGTGCAATCATTGGAATTTTTCTGCCAATTCCTCAAAGTAATCGGCACCTTTCAGAAGAATATTCTCGTCGAAATTGAAATTTGCAGAGTGCAACGCAGGCGTATCGCCCAAACCGAGGAATGCGAAAAGCCCGTCTACGCGCTGCTGGTATTCAGAAAAGTCCTCCGCTGTCAGGGAAGGCTCAGAAAGCATTTCAAGGGGCAGGAGCTTTGCCACCTTGTCCACCAGCTCCGGCGGATTCATCACGGCAGGTGTGCCGGTGGCAATGTTGACGGTAATCTCGCAGCCCAGTTCTTCCCGCACCTGATCCGCAATAATGTGAATGCCGTCGTGCAGATGCCTGTGGATCTCCGGCTGGTAGGTTCGTAAGGTGCCCTCCAAAACCGTTTTCGAAGAAATGGCATTGCGGACAGTGCCGCTTACGAAATGACCAAAATTCAGCAGCCGGAAAATGTTCTTGGGCAGCGCCTGCTCCATGGCGCGAATGCGGCTGTAGACCCGCATGCCCGCATCCAGCGCGTCGATTCCCTCGCTGGCTTTACCGATGTGGGCGGACTTGCCGGTGATCTGAATATCCACCTCGCAGGAGCGCGCCATCAGCTCATTTTTCCGGGTGAACACCTTGCCCGCTTCCAGACCCGGCCATAGATGCAAACCGAAAATGGCTTTCACATTGTACTGCTCCAGCACACCGGCGCGGCAAATGTATTTTGCGCCGTCCACATTTTCCTCCGCGGGCTGAAAAATCAGCAGTGCATTATGAGGAAGGTCGGTTTTCTTATCCAGACGGCGGGCAAGCTCTAAAAGCATTGCCATGTGTCCGTCGTGACCGCAGGCATGCATGTAGCCCGGGTGGGTGGAGCAGTAGGGCAGGTCGTTCACTTCCGTGACCTGCAACGCGTCGCAATCGGCGCGGAAGGCAAGGGTATCTTCCTTACCAAAGTCAAAATAGGCGCAAATGGAGTTTTCAATGGGAGAAAACAGCTTGCAGCGCAGCCCGGACAAGGCACTGCGCAGATATGCCATTGTTTTCGGCAGATTCGATTCAATTTCCGGGATTTGATGCAGCGCCCGGCGGTCTTCAATAATTTGCATGGCGAAACGCCTCCTTAATGATGCTATATTATAAGACATTTTTCCGGTGCTGTCAATTTTTGCTTGAGTTTTGGTGCAAAAGGTGATACCATGGGGGTAATCAAACAAAGGAGAAAAACAAATGAACGCTCAGGAAATCATTGAATATATCCGCACCTCTGAAAAGAAGACCCCGGTGAAGGTTTATGTTTGGGAAAAAGCTCCCGTCACCTTCCCCAACTGCCGGGAATTCCCCGGTGGCTGCTCGGGATGCAAAATCGTTTTCGGTGACTGGAAGGATGTAAAGCCGGTGCTGGAAAGCAACGAATTCCAGCATGTGGAGATCGAAAATAACTGCCGCAATTCCGCCATTCCCATGTTGGACATGAAGGATATCCCCGCCCGCATCGAGCCCGGCGCGGTGATCCGGGAGCAGGTGGAGATCGGCAAGAATGCGGTGATTATGATGGGCGCGGTCATCAATATCGGCGCGGTCATCGGCGAGGGCACCATGATCGATATGGGTGCGATTTTGGGCGGTCGTGCCACCGTGGGCAAGAATTGCCATGTTGGTGCCGGCGCGGTGCTGGCAGGTGTCATTGAGCCTGCGTCTGCTACCCCTGTCATTGTGGAGGACAATGTGCTCATCGGCGCCAATGCCGTGGTGATCGAGGGCTGCCGTATCGGTCACGATGCTGTGGTGGCTGCCGGCGCTGTGGTTGTGGGCGATGTGGCGCCCAACACGGTGGTTGCCGGTTGCCCCGCCAAGGTCATCAAGGTCAAGGACGAAAAGACCGCCTCCAAGACCGCTTTGGTGGACGCTCTTCGTGAGTTATAATGAAAAGGTGCAGCCAAAGGGCTGCACCTTTTTTGGGCTTTGGAATACCATGGAATGAGCGCATCATCGCTCGAAAAATTTCTTGGAGGTATTCTTTATGTGTGGTAACAATGGCAATGGCTGCTGGTGGATCATCATCCTCGTTCTCCTGTTCTGCTGCTGCGGTAACGGCAACGGCAATGGCTGCGGCAACTGGAACGGTGGCTGCGGTCGCGAGTGCTGCTAAGTAAATAAAATGGGCACCCCAATCGGGGTGCCCAAATTCTTTAATTTGCGTTCTTTGCCTGCTCCATGGTTATACCTAAATGGTAGAAAAACAGATTGTCACGGGCAGGTGTCAAGCCCGGCAGGCTGCCGCGGACACCGTAAATGGCGTAGCTTTGGAACAGAATCGGACAAAGTGAGCCATCTTCCATCACTGCCTTGTGGAGGCTGTAGTAGTTACCGGCATTGGCAAGGGATTGCATGCAAAGATCGTATAGATCTTCATTGGCAAGGCCTCTAAAGCTTAAGGTGCCGTTTTTTGCAAAAAATGCACTCAGATCCATGTTGGCAGACAGCCGGGTCTGTCCCAAGTACAGGTCATACTCTCCGTCCCGCAGCTGGGATTCCAGCTTTGCCGGGGCAACCAGCTTGACCGTGGTGGGAAGACCGCAATCGGTGAGCATTTTAGCGATTGCCTGGGCGGTTTGCCGCCGGCAGAGGTCGGCGGTGCTGACCATCAGCGTGAGGGATTTGGTTCCGAGCTCCGCTGCTGCAACAGCCTCTGTCAATTTTTGGGGGTCGTAGCCGTAATTTTCCGAAAGCTTTTTGTCATAGAAAGGCGACCAAGGGGATGCGGGCAAGGTGGCACTCCGGGCGAAATCCCGGTAGTAATCCTTAACCAGCTTGTCTCGGTCGATGGCATGGGTCAAAGCGGTGCGGATCGCCTCGTTTTGCAGAATTTCGCTGTCTTCATTGCAGGCGAGGTAGACAAACAGACCGTTTTCACTGTCCCACAGCTCATAGTCGCACCGGAAATCCACATAGTCCAGGCTGCCGGGGTCGGTGCAGACAAGCCCTACCTCCGAACGCTCAAACCGGTCACGAACTTTTGCAGGAGAATCGGCAATGCTTAAGGCAATGGTTGCGGCGGAAACCGGAAGATTTGCGTCGCACCACCAGCCAGCCTGCCGCCGCAGCTGATTGCTTTCCAAAAGGTAAGGACCGGTGCCCAGGGGCTGCTTTGCCTCTGTTTCGGACGCCTTCACAATGGGAATATCCAGCAAAAGCGGCAGATTTTCGCAGGGGACATCCAGCTGCAGCACGATGCTGTCAGCCATAATGGAAAAGGACTTTACATGCTGCAGCCGCTTGCCGTACCAGGGACTGTCCATGGATGCCTTCAGGCTGGCTTGCACATCCTCCAGCGTAACGGCAGTGCCGTCGGAAAACAGGGCATCGGCAATCTGGAAAGTCCATGTGGTCATGTCAGCGGATACATTGTAGCTTTTGCAAAGTACGGGGTAGACCTTATAGTCCCGGCTTACGGTGAAAAGACCTTGATAAATCAAAGAAAACAGCGCACGGTTGGTATAGTCGGTGCAGGTGTAGGGGTTCAGGTTGCCCTCCGGGTCATATGCCATGGAAAGCTCACGGGCGCTGGGCACAGTTGCCGCAGGTGCGGTTTCGTCTTCTCCCAGCAGGATATCGTCGGAGGGCAGGTAATCCGGCTCTTCCCAGTTGCAGCCGGTAAGCAGCACGGCACAAAGCAGCAGGACAGACAATATTCTTTTCATTGTTTCTATCCTCCTTTGCAGACGATAATGGCACCCTGAGAGCCCCGCTGATTGCCGACCTTGCGGTGAGACCAAAACCGGTCCTGCCGGCAGGCGGTGCAATCGGTGCTGATTTCGATATGCCCAATGCCTGCATTGCGCAGAGAAAGGGCGTTGATTTCCTTTAGGTTTACATAATGCTTGCTGTTTTCTCTGCGGATAAAGGCTTCCGCCTCTTTTCCGTAGTGGGCAAGCAGCGCGTTTGGCACATCCGCGTCGGTCTGAAAGCAGCACTGGGCGATGTTGGGACCGATGGCAGCGCGAATGTTTTTGGGGTCGCAGCCAAAGGCAGATACCATAGCCTTTGCGGTTTTTCCTGCAATGCCCGCAGCCGTTCCCCGCCAGCCTGCGTGGGCAGCGCCTACTGCGCCGGTCACCGGATCCCAAAGCAGGATCGGTGTGCAATCGGCGGTGAAAACCACCAGCGCCGTGCCGGGATCCTTGGTCACCAGCGCGTCGCATTGGGGATACGCGTGGTGGTCAAGCCCAAGGTGATCGGCTTTCGTGACGACGCGGACAATGTCGGTGTGGATTTGGTGGGTCAGCACGGTGTTTTTCACATCAAAACCCACAGCGCTGGCTAAAATGCGGTAGTTTTCTGCCACATTTTCCAGCTTGTCGCCCCGTCCGGCGCCTAAATTCAGGCTGGAAAGGTAGCCCTCACTTACACCGCCTAACCGAGTGGTGAAGCAATGGGGCGCAGCGATACCCTCGGCGATCAAATATTCCAGAGAGCCAACTGTTTGCGAAATAATCATAATATTCTCCATAATGCAAAATGCAGAATGCAAAATGCAAAATTGGGGACGAAATAATTCTGCATTCTGCATTTATCATTTTGCATTTAGCCGAAGTCATTCGGCCATCTTGTCCTTTTGCATGCAGCACTTTTTGTACTTCTTGCCGCTGCCGCAGGGGCAGGGATCGTTAGGTCCTACCTTGTTGGCAGCATTGCGGACAGGCTGCTTTTTCACGGTCTTATCCGGGGCGGAGGTGCCGGTCTCTTTGGCAACCTTTACACGCTTGACCTCCTGCTGGGGACGCAGCTGCACCATAAACAGACGGCGCACCGTCTCCTCACGAATGGCACCCACCATCGCCTCAAACATCTGATAGCCTTCTTCTTTGTAAGCGATGACGGGGTCATGCTGACCGTAAGCCCGCAGACCGATGCCCTGCTTCAGGTCGTCCATGGCATCGATGTTGTCCATCCAGTATTCGTCAACCACCCGCAGCATGATAACCCGCTCCAGCTCCCGCATAACAGAAGGCGTAACGGCGGCTTCCTTCTTTTCGTAGGTTTGTACAGCCAGCTCATAAAGCGCATCCAGATCCGGCTCGTCGGTGACGCTGCCCTTGGGGTAGAAAATGCCCTCAAATTGCCGCAGCGCATCGGCATCGTAGCCTTCCAGCACGCTTTGCAGCATGGAAAGGATATTGCTCCGCAGATCCTCACCGTCCAGCACCTTCTGCCGCTGGGCATAGATGACCTCGCGCTGGGTATTCATAACATTATCGTATTCCAAAACGCTCTTTCTTGCCCGGAAATGGCGACTTTCCACACTTCTTTGGGCGTTTTCCACAGCGTTGCTGAGAATCTTTGCATCGATAGGGGTGTCCTCGTCCAGACCCAAAGAGTCCATCATGCCCATGATCCGGTCGGTAGAGAACAGACGCATCAGATCGTCCTCAAGGCTCAGGTAGAAGCGGCTTTCGCCGGGGTCGCCCTGACGACCGGCACGACCGCGGAGCTGATTGTCGATTCGTCTCGATTCGTGGCGCTCGGTGCCGATGATATAAAGACCTCCGGCAGCGCGGACTTTATCTGCCTCACTGGCGATTTCTGCCTTGAATTTTGCCAAAAGCTGCTGATATTTCTCCCGGATCGCCAAAATCTCCGGATCGTTGGTTTCTGCGTAGGAATCTGCTTCTGCCAGCAGCTCCTCGGGGGTTTCGCCCTTGCGCAGCTCGGATTTTGCCATGAACTCGGCATTGCCGCCCAGCATAATATCCGTACCACGACCTGCCATGTTGGTGGCGATGGTAACGGCGCCGAACTGACCTGCCTGGGCAACGATCAGCGCTTCCTGCTCGTGATATTTGGCATTGAGCACATTGTGCTTGATGCCCTCGCGCTTTAAAAGCTTGCTCAAAAGCTCACTGCGCTCGATGGAGATGGTACCCACCAGCACGGGCTGACCCTTGGCGTTACATGCTTTCACTTGATTGACAATGGCGCGGTACTTGCCTGCCACGGTCTTGTACACCACATCGGAATTGTCGATACGGGCAATGGGCTTGTTGGTGGGGATCTCCACCACATCCAGCTGATAAATGGTGGCAAATTCGTCTTCCTCGGTCAGCGCCGTACCGGTCATGCCGGAAAGCTTATCGTAAAGACGGAAGAAATTCTGGAAGGTGATGGTGGCGAGGGTCTTGCTTTCGCCGGCAACGGTGACGCGCTCCTTGGCTTCGATTGCCTGGTGCAGACCTTCGTTGTAGCGTCTGCCGTACATCAGTCGACCGGTGAATTCGTCAACGATGATGATTTGACCGTCCTTAATGACATAGTCAATATCCTTTTTCATTAAGCCCCGGGCTTTCATCGCCTGGTTGATGTGGTGGGAAAGGGTGGTATTTTCGCTGTCAGAAAGATTTTCCACACCGAAGAACTTTTCTGCCTTTTCGATACCGCTGGCGGTCAAGGAAACGGTGCGGGCTTTTTCGTCTACGAAATAGTCGCAGTCGTAGTGATCCTGCACTTCCTTGTCCTCGGTCTTGGCAAAGACCTTTTTGCGCAGGGTGGCGACAAACTGGTCTGCCATTTCGTACAGCTTAGAAGAATCCTCGCCCTTGCCGGAGATGATCAGAGGGGTACGGGCTTCGTCAATTAAGATGGAGTCCACCTCGTCCACGATGGCAAAGGCGTGTCCACGCTGAACAAGTTCCTGCTTGTAGATCGCCATATTGTCGCGCAGATAGTCAAAGCCCAATTCGTTATTGGTGCAGTAGGTAATGTCTGCGGCATAGCTGATGCGGCGCTCGGCGGGGCTCATGGAGGGAATGATCAGACCCACGCTAAGACCCATATAACGGTAGACCTTGCCCATCCACTCGGAGTCGCGCTTGGCAAGGTAATCGTTGACGGTGACAACATGGACGCCCCGTCCGGTCAAGGCGTTGAGATAGCAGGGCAAAATGGCGACCAGGGTCTTACCTTCGCCGGTCTTCATTTCGGCAATGCGTCCCTGGTGCAGCACGATGCCGCCGATGAGCTGCACGGGATAGGGCTTCATGCCCAGCACCCGCCATGCAGCCTCCCGAATGGCGGCAAAAGCCTCGGGCAGAATGTCGTCAAGGGTCTCGCCGCCTGCAAGGCGCGCCTTGAATTCGCCGGTTTTCGCCTTCAGCGCATCTTCGCTGAGGGCGGCATATTCCTCTTCCAAAGAAAGAATTTTATCTACGATGGGCTGGATCTTTTTGATCTCCCGCTGGGAGCGAGTGCCGAAAAGCTTGGTAATGAGTCCCATAAGTGCATACCTCGTCGAAAGTGAAATCTAAAAATGGCAATTCTAAACCAATTTTACTTAGTATAGCATAGATTTTAGAAAATTCCTAGCCGAATTGTGAATTTTTCAAATTGCGGTTTATCGGGATGTCCTCCACCCTTAGGATGTCATCCTGAGCGAGCGCAGCGAGTCGAAGGATCTACGCATTATCGTCCCTGCTAAGCAGATAATCAGTGCGAAGATCCCTCCACGCGGCTTCGCCTTGGTCGGGATGACAACACCGTTGGAGATTTGAAGTTGCACGCCAAACTGAAATTGGCACAGGAGAAACGAGACCGAGCAGAGGGAACGGGTAACGACAATAGATGCACCATGCACGAATTGTCCGCGGACACCGTCCGCAAAATTTCCTATTGACAGAAACAGTATTAGCTGTTATAGTAACTGTACTAGTACAGTTCATACACTTAGTACACAGGAGGGATGCGCATGTTACATCTTGACTACCGGGATGCCCGACCGATCTATACTCAGATCTGCGACGGTATCCGGGACCAGATCCTTACCGGTGTCCTGCGTCCGGAGGATAAGCTGCCCTCGGTGCGGGAGCTTGCCACCCAGCTGACCATCAACCCCAATACCATCCAGCGCGCTTACCGGGAGCTGGAAATGCAGGGCTGGATTGCAACGGTGCCGGGAAAGGGCTGCTTTGTCTGCGGTGTGCCGCTTTTGGCGGATCGGGAGCAGCAGGCAACACTGGAGGAATTTGACAAAATCGCGGCGCGGCTGCTGATGCTGGGTGTTACCCCACAGCAGCTTGTGGACCGCCTGACCAAAGGAGGGAACGAACATGCTTGAAATGAAAAATGTGACCAAAACATTTGGTAGCTTTAAAGCCCTGGACGATCTGACTATGACCGTGCCTGCCGGCGCAGTTTACGGATTGGTCGGACCCAACGGCGCGGGAAAATCTACGGCGATTCGCCATTTGACCGGTGTTTACCGCCCGGATTGCGGTGAGATTTTGATGGATGGCGAGCCGGTCTATGAAAATCCCGGGCAGAAGGTGCGCATGGGTTATATTCCGGATGATATTTTTTATTACCCGTCTGCAACCCTGGAGGAAATGCGTAGATTCTATAAGGGCATCTACCCCAAATTCGACGATGAGCTGTTCGGCAGACTCTATGAAGTGTTCCAGCTGCCCCAAAAGAGCCCCATCCGCCGGTTTTCCAAGGGCATGCAGAAGCAGGCGGCTTTCCATTTGACCATCTGCACCCGCCCGGATGTGATGATCCTCGACGAGCCGGTGGACGGATTGGACCCCGTCATGCGGCGGCAGGTTTGGAATCTGATTTTGAATGATGTGGCAAGCCACGGCACAACGGTGCTGATCTCTTCCCACAATTTAAGAGAATTGGAAGATATTTGCGACCATGTGGGCATTATGGACCACGGCAAAATGCTTTTGGAGCGCAGCCTTGCGGATATGCAGGGCAGCACCGTAAAGCTGCAGCTGGTGGGCGATGTGCCGGAGGGGCTGGAGGTGCTGCACGCAACCGAGTCCGGTCGGCTGAATACCTTCGTGGTAAGAGGCAGCGCCGCAGAGGTAAGCGCCAAGGTAAAAGCCGCAAATCCCGTATATTTCGACGTTCTGCCCCTTTCTTTGGAGGAGATTTTCATCTACGAGCTGGGAGGTGTTGACTATGAAGTTAAGAACATCGTTCTTTGATAAAACCGTTCTGCGTAAGGACATTACCCGCTTCGCGCCCCTTTGGGCGATCTATTTCATTGGCGGATTGCTCATTATGCTGAATGTGGCGGATTCTACCGGCAACAACGGCTATTATGCTGCCAGAAATGTGGGAGAAACCATATCCTATCTTGCCATTATCAATCTGGTGTATGCCGGAATGGCTGCCCAGCTGCTGTTTGGTGATCTGTATTCTTCCCGGCTTTGTAATGCGCTGCACGCAATGCCCATGCGGCGGGAAAACTGGTTTTTGACCCATGTGGTGTCGGGACTCCTTTATTCAATCGTGCCGAATTTTGTGGGTATTTTCCTGGTCATGTTCCGGATGGGAGATTTCTGGTTTGTGGCATTTATCTGGCTGCTGGGCATGACGCTTCAGTACCTTTTCTTCTTTGGCTTGGCAGTTTTCAGCGTATTCTGCACCGGAAACCGTTTCGCCATGGCGGCGGTGTACGGCATTTTAAATGGCGCGTCCATGATCACATTGTGGTTTATTCAACTCATTTATCAGCCCCTGCTTTACGGCGTTACCATTGCAACAAAGCCTTTTGAGATCCTTTGCCCCATCGTGCAGATCGTTTCCAATGAGGAGATGATCCAATGGACATACGAGTTAGGTCTCAATGGCGGATATGAAGCGGTGCGGCTTTACAAGTATATGGGCTTTGGCGAGGGCTGGGGCTATCTTGCCATTGTGGCTGCCATCGGCGTGGCGCTTTTGGCGCTGAGCCTTGTGATGTACCGCCGCCGCAGACTGGAATGTGCCGGAGATTTCATTGCAATTACCCGTCTTGAGCCGGTTTTCTGCGTGGTGTATACCCTGTGCGTGGGTGCGGTGTTTGCCATGTTCGGCGAGCTGGTAAACAACAACTATATGCCCTATCTGATCGTGGGTCTGCTGGTGGGCTGGTTTACCGGAAGAATGCTGCTGCAGCGCACGGTTAAGGTCTTCTCCGGAAAGAATTTCCTGCACATGGGCATCTTGACGGGCGTGGTGCTTCTAAGTATCGGTCTTACCATGCTGGATCCTCTGGGCATCACCCGCTGGACGCCCAAGCCGGAGCAGGTGGCAAGTCTTTCTATCAGCGACAATCCAAATTATTACCGTTACGAGGGCGAGTTGACCATTGAAGATCCGGAAGACATTCAGACTCTCATCGACATCCATAAATATGTGATCCAAAACGGCGAAGCCGGCAGACAAAATATTAACGACCCTATGGTAGATTTGGAGTTTACCTACCGCCTCAAAGACGGCAGGACCGTCAGTCGCAGCTATTCTGCCTGGGTAAGTCAAGCGGTGCGCAATGATTTGCGGAAGATATTCAGTGACGCGAGGGTATATATCCCCTATGAAGATTGGCGCACCAATCCGAATCGGATCTCCTGGGTTGAAATTGACGGCCGGCAAATTGCGACAGCACACCATGAGAGCCTGCTTTCTGCCATCGAGGCAGACTGCGAAGCCGGCAATCTGGCATATGCGTTCCAGTATCACAGCAGTGACGACTCCATTAAGCTTTGGATCAGCATAACCTATATTACGGATGACGGCAAGTCAGATGTGCGCGAGGTGCGGGTATTCAGCGACAGCGCAAATCTCATCAAATGGCTGAAAGACAACCGGGACGCGTGGTTTAACGAAGAAATGTACGGCGTCGATATAGAAAATATCCTCGGCAACTAAATTGTAGTTTATCGGACAAAGGCTCCCCTCCGAGGGGAGGCTTAAGTGCCTGCAAAACGGAAATCTGGTGGGTTCGAGGCAGTAACGAATCGGGAGTGCCCAATGGCGTAACGAATATCGCCTGCCTGTCAGGCTCGAATTGCCCGCAGGGGCATCCCTGCAAACGGAATTCAAACAAAAATCGCCGCCACCCATTTGGGTAAGTCGGATCGTAGCCATG
>JAZQHM010000045.1:0-15945 GCA_045540575.1 Faecousia sp.
CAGGAAGTCACAGTAAAGGTATACAATGGAGACGGTACAATGTATGCAGAGTGCCGAGAGAGCATCGAGAACTATCTGGCAAGAATATCTGAGAAGAATGGCTTGGATCAGATGTTCATTGAAGTAATGAAGTTCGGTGACTCCGCACGCGCATATCTTGAGTCCGTAAGATCATAACGCACTAACCTAAAAAACACCCCGGGCGGTTAACCGCCCGGGGTGGTATGTTTTGAACAGGCATTTGTGGACATCCTATAGAGAATGGTAAGTCTGCCGTTTGTGCTAAAAATGTATATATTTTCCAGTTTGGTTTATTGTCATGGTCTCTTGTTTTTGCTATAATCAATTAAAAATAACTGTACTGGTAATGATCCTTAATTCTATGCAGAAAGGAGTCCCCAGTTCACCGTCTGTATGCGACTGGAGATGGTAGAAATAAATGAAATTCTTCCATGTTTACAATGATGATTGTTTCAAGGGCTTGGAAAAGAACGGCTTGATCAACAAGGATACCGGATTTAAGATCCAGCACTGCTTTGCCGTGCCGAAGGAGCGGCTGTTTAATAACTATGCCAGAGTTGGCGGAAAGCTCCACAGCATTATAAAGGAAAATAGCATTCCTTTCTATGTTGACAGAATCGCCGGCGGCATTACTTACTATCCCTATGCCTTTGACAAAAAGCTGATCCGGGAGTACAGAGAGCTGCTTGGTGACGAATTCCTCGGATTCCAGATGCATGAGAGTGCTTCCAACCGCCGAGATGCGGAGTGGAGCAATTTGCAGCATTTTATGGGCAGCAAGGGACCTTATGATCTGCAGACCATGAAAGAGCGCATGGTCAGAAAACATGTCCGCACACCGGATGGAGATACCTTGTATGCCACCTCTCACGATACGCTGGAGTACTATGCCAACCGTACTTACGCGGAAACGATCGCAGAGTACATAGAAGAGGTGCGGGAGATGTTCCAGCGCCGTTTGGACGAGACGGATGGCAATATCCTGCCGGTAGACAGCTACTATCTGTTTACAAAGCTGCAAGACGAGATGGGAATGCGCACCTTTATGCCGGAGGTGGGCAGTCAGATTTCCCGTGAGCGTCAGCAGGTCGCCCTGGCAAGAGGTGTTGCTAAGTCCTCCGGTAAGAAGTGGGGCACCTATTATGAGTGCTGGCGGGTGATCCACGATGAAGATTGGAATGAGCTTGGCTTCTGCATGCCTTGCTTTAACTTAGACCCCATCAATGAGTGGTATCTGACCCAGGAAACCCACCGGGATGACTTTACCACCCATGGCGCCAATGGCGGCAGCTCCCGGCTGATGCAGGAAAGACTGTATTACCACAGCCTTATGAGCGGCGCGGACTATTTCTCCGAAGAATGGGGTCTAAACTGCAGCTATGACGATATGCAGGAGTGGACACTTTCTGCTTATGGCAAAACCAAGAAAACATTTATCGATTCTGCACTTGACCTGCAGGGTGTGAAGGCTACGATTCCCTTTGCCATCGTTTTGCCCAAGGACTATTACTGTCTGGAGATTCTGAATCCGGTCCGGGCAAAAACCTACGGCGTTCGCAACGGTGTCTTTATGAGAACGCCGCTGACCCCTGCAGAACTGGAATATTATACCCACATTGAAGATGTGCTGACGCTGTTCTTCGAAAGAGACGGAAAGGTATATGGCAACGAAGGTCATACCATCACAAACTCCCGGTTTGGCGACGTTGTGGACATCATTTATGAGGATGCGCCGGACAGCGTTCTTTCTTCCTACGCATGCCTTATCGATGCCACAAAGGCAGGCACTTTTGCTGCAAAGCGAGCCGGAAGCAACTTAAATATCTTAGAAAGCAAGGACATTGAAAAACTGACCCGTCAGCTGGATGCGCTGATCGCGAAGACGATGCCTATTTGGGTGGATGGCCTTCACTGGCTGGTATCCACAGATGAAAAGGGCAGACGCTTCCTTTCCATTTTTAACAACGAAGGAAATATGCGTACCAGCGAATTTGGCGATGTAATTGACCCCAAGGCAACCAAAACGGTGACCATCAGTGCCCGTGAACCGCTGAATCTGCGCGTATACAAGCCTTCCCGGGAAGATGCGCAAATTACCCGCTTAAGTGACAAGCAATTCCGCATTACCCTTTCCGGCGCGGACTTTATTATCCTGGAATATTAAAAGAAAAGGAGACTGCTTAGCAGTCTCCTTTTTATTAGCGGGAAACACCTGCGATAATCTGCCGAAGAGCGTCAGATTCCTGCTGCAGGCTTTCTATGCGGTTATCCGGCATGAATTCCAAAAGTACCTTGTGGTCGCCGGAGAACTCTTTCAGATAGGTTTGCCATTCTTCCGTGGCTTCTGCAAGGGGGTACTTGGTTGCACCTTTTATATGGAAGGCATGAATGTGGTAAATGTAATCGTTTAAATAGCGGGCATATGCGATGTTTTCCTCTGCCGTGTCGGAGGGATTGGGCTGCCAGTACATAGCAAAATTGGGGGAATCCACCGCCTTCATCAGTACCATAGCGGCTTCCTTGGTTTCCGTGAAGGTGTTCCGGTGACACTCTAAGCAAAGCGTAACACCGGCTTCTTCGGCAATTTTCGCAGCCTGACGGCATTGCGCAAACAGCTGGGCTTTTTCTTCGGCAGACCATTTATCCGGGCTTTTTTTGCCTGCCCAAAGACGCAGGATCGTTGTGCCCAACAGCTTGGCTGCGCGAATGTAGCCGGGGAGCTCCTCCAAAGGCGTTACGCCAAGATAAAAATAGGTGCCGTAGGAACTGCAGGCGATGCCGTACTGGTTTTGCAAAGCGACGATGCGCTCCAGCGCGGCTGGATCATCATAAGGTGCGTGCACATCGCTGCCCCATTCAATGTATTTAAGCCCCGCCTTGACGGATTCTCTGATTACTTCTTCAACGGTATGTCCGCGAAAGGAAACAGATACCAAACCGGTTTCAAACATATTTTACCTCCGGAAGCTTAATTGTTTTCAGCAAGATAGGCCTGAATCAGATTGTAGATGGCATAGAAGCTGCGGTACAAATGATAAGCACCCTTGATATGGTTGCCCTTGCAGTGGGAGATGGGGGATCCGTCGGGGTTCAAGAAGCCGTACCATTCGCCCTTCTCCCGGTCGGGGAAGTGGGCGAAGATCCACTCGTGAGCCATGCGGTATTTTTCCAGGAATTTCTCGTCCTTGGTGCCGATGTAAGCATAGATCAGACCGATCTCCAGCTCGTTGTTGGGCCACCAGTATTTTAGCTTTTCAGAAACGGAAAAGACGGGTGTGCCTCTGATGTTGGCAAACAAGGAGAAACCGCCGTGTTCTTTATCCCAGCCAAGATCAAACAGCTTGTCAACGATGGCGGCGCACCGGTCGATCAATTGCTGATCCTTGGTATACAGACCTTCTGCCAGCATAAACCAGGCAACCTCCATGCTGTGCCCCGGGCAATCGATCACACGGTCTGCCTTTTGTCCGGCGCTGCGGTCCACAAGCATTTCCATTTCGGTGTCGTAATAGTAAGTAAAGACATGCTCAATATACTCGTGCATTAAGGCGGTGTAATATGCCTCGCGCTCCGGGTCACACCCGCGGGCGGTCTGAATGGAGCACAGCAGGGACATCATATCGCCCAGCTGGGTTTGGGGAGCAGGTCCTTCCGGGGACATGGTGCCGTCAATGTAATACTTCGGATGATGGTAGATAAACTGCTGGGTTTCGATCATCCGGTAAAGGGTTTGCTTCACATCTTCCCGTCCGGTAGCCTTATACAGCTCCGAAAGACCCATGATCGCAAAGCTTTCGTCATGGTGTGCGTTGGGGGCGATAGGACCGCCGCTGCCTACGCTGCTATGGACACTGCAGGGGTTACCGTCCCGGTCCATATGGTGGTAAAGCCTGCCGCTGCCGTCGGGAATGAACTGGTGCGCAACCATAAAATCATACAGATTCAGCGCAGCATCCAGCCACAGCTGTTTCTTCTCAATATCGTTATAGCCCTTGGCAAAGGAAAACATGGCGCGGCCTGTAAACCAGCCGTTCTTTTCGTCCAGATACCAGTTTCCGTCCCGGTCCACATAGGTGACAAAGCCGCCTTTTTCCCAGTCAACGCCGTGCTTTGCCCAAAAGTCCAGACCACTGTGGATCTCTTCGCTGTAAACAGGGAGAAGACCTCTCAAATAGGCTTTTGCATCGTAAAACATCGTGATTACCTCCGTATGGATTCTATCATGGATAAGTATAGCATTGTGCCGGGGGGTATGTCAATTTGGATAAAGAAAGTTACGATGAATTATCAAAAAGGTTGACCAATGTAAAGCTGCCCAAACACGACAAAGCATCGCGTTTGGGCAGAGATTATTTGGATTCGATAAGCTCTTCTGCCTGCTGCTTGCGCCAGTTGGTGTCTTCCAGGTAATCAAAAATGCGGCTGTAAAGAAGTGCCTGCAGCAAACCGGGAACGGTGATTCCCAGAAATACAACATAGGGGAAGCTGTACAGCGTGATCATCAGCAACGCAACGGGGATCAGCCCCAGCACAGCAAGTACAACGGTAGTGACCGGTCGCAGGATCACCAATGTAAAAGAAAGCTTAATGGTTTGCAGAACTGTATTTTCATAGCGGGAAAGCAGCGGGAAGATCCAGGCGAAAGACAAGTAGCCGGCGATCGCCAGAATGGGAAGAAAATAGATCGCCAGCTTCAGTGCGACTGAGGTCGCCTGCCGGATCAGAAGGAAATCCAAAACCAAAAAGGCAAAATACAGTAAATATAAAAGCCATAGTGCGGTAGCTTGACGGAGGTTTTGAACGAAGCAGGTAAAGAAGGTTTTTGTGATGTGGCTTTCTGTATCTCGATAGATCTGCAGCAGGATCTTGTGCATGGCGGTGAAGGCTGCGCCTGCGGTTATGATGGGCAGGCTGCACAGAACGGTCAGCAGCTGCAGCCACAACAAGTAGCCAAGCTTTGTGCCATAGTGCATAAGTTTCCCGTTTATGCTGAACAAACTGTTCACAAAATCACCTCCGATTGGTATTATAACAGTAGAAAATCATGAAATCAAGCGCCGGTCAAGAGCGACGCAAAAATAATCGATTCCTGCTGAGAGAATCGATAAGTTTAAGTATCCCTATGTAAATTGTTTCCTAATTTGGTTGATGTTTTTAGAAGATAACGATATACTTGCAGGCTGGGGTTTGGTACAATGAGTATGGAAGTTAATGTGCAGCGGTGTGCTTGCCGACGGCAATGTTATTGCTGCAAAACCGAAAGGAGAAAAATCATGAAAAGAATTACAAAAAATATTGTGGCAATGCTTTTGCTTGCTGCGATGCTGATTACCCTGGTAGCCTGCGGCGGTCCTGCAGGCAACGGAGACGGCGGCAATGTTAACCACGAAGGTGGCATTATCGGCGGCGACGATGCAGAGCTGAGCTATCCTCTGAAGACAGATGTGGAACTGGACGTCTGGACGATCTACAGTCCTTACCACGAGTCTTATACTGACGCATCTCAGTCTCCTTGGCACTCCGGTCTGCAAGATAAGACAGGTGTCAAGGTGAACTGGCAGTATCCTGTGCCCGGTGCTGATCAGGTCCAGGCATTTAACTTGCTTATGACTGAGGATGTCCTGCCGGATATCATTGGCAACTACGTTTCGCCCGGTGAAGCAGACCGCTTAATGGCGGAAGGTGCGATCATCGATCTGACTCCCTTCCTGAAGCAGTACGCACCCGACTACTGGGCATACATAAATGAAGAAGGTCACGAAGACCGTCTGAAGCACGTTTCCACCTCCGACGGCAAGGTGTTCTGCGTTGGCCTATTCACCGAAAGTGAGTACAACAGCTGTGCTTACGGTCCTATCGTCCGTAAGGATTGGCTGGATGCATGCGGTCTGGACATTCCCGTTACCATGGCTGATTGGGAAGAAATGCTGATCGCTTTCCGCGATAAGTACGGTGCAAAGTTCGGCTCTCCTTACCTGCGCTTCCATGATGTGGGTCTGGCATCCGGTACCGGTGCTTACGCAAGCTTGAGCGCACAGTATTATCTGGAAGACGGCGAGATCAAATTCAGCCATACCCAGCCCGAGTATAAGGAGTATCTTACCACCTTGAACCGTTGGGTTGAAAACTCTCTGTTCGACAGAGATACGCTGACCATGAATGACGAAGTGTTCCGCACCAAGATGATGAACAATCAGATCGGTGCTGCATATGTGGTTAACTCTCTGTTTACCAAGTGCATCAATGATGCAGAGGTCGTTGAAAACGGTGCAAACTGGATTCCCGTCCCTTACCCCGTGAAGAATGAGGGTGATGTGGCACAGTGCATCGCCTATACCTCCAACAACTATCCCGCAGGTTGCATGATCTCCACCAACTGCCCCGAAAATGAGATCGCAACTGCTCTGAGATGGCTCAACTACGGCTTCAGTGAAGAGGGTCTTATTTACTTCAACTATGGCGAAGAGGGTCTGCACCACACTGTGGATGCAAACGGCAATTATGCATGGACCCCTCTGATCACCAACGACTCTGAAGGCGCTACCATGTCCACCCAGCGTTATACCTCCATGGGCGCAAGCTCTGTTTCCATGCCCACCATTCAGCTGGCACAGACCGTTCGCATCAAGAACCATCCCGTGGTAGGTGAAGGTGTCAACACCTGGCTGACCAATCAGGAGGCGGCAAAGCACATGATCCCCAGCATTGCCTTGACTGCCGAGGAAAGAGATCAACACACAGATTTGTATCAGGCAGTTGTAACCCTGGTCAACGAAAAGGCAATGCGCATTATTACCGGTGAAGACAGCGTCGACAGCTTTGACAAGATGGTCGAGGATGCTTACGCGCTGGGTCTGCAGCAGGCTCTGGATATTCAGAATGCCGCCTATCAGCGGTATGTAAACGGTGCTGCCGGCTAAATAAACCATATCAGTGAGTTCCGGTTTTTGCCGGAACTTACTGGTCATAAGGAGAAAAGTTATGCAAGGTACAAATATGAAGCCGAATCAAAGGCGCCTTTCTGCCCGGGTAAATGGAAAAATGCCCTTGGGAGCGCGTATCGCCCGTGATTTTCGGCAGAATTATTTCAAATATTTGCTGATCCTGCCGGTTATGGTGTGGCTGATCCTGTTTTGTTATAAGCCGATGTACGGTGTGCTGATCGCGTTCCAGGATTTTCGTCCGCGTTTGGGCTTTTCCGGCAGTAAGTGGATCGGTTTTGATAACTTTAAGCGTTTTTTCAGCGATCCGTTCTTCGGAAGAGTCTTGCGCAATACGCTGACCATCAGCATTTCAACGATCTTCTTCAGCTTCCCCGTGCCGATCATTTTGGCGCTGCTTCTCAATGAGGTCCGCGCCACATGGTTTAAGCGCATTGCCCAGACGGTTACCTATTTGCCCCACTTTATCGCGCTGGTGGTTGTGTGTGCAATGGTGAGCCAGTTTGTCCAGACAGACGGTGTTGTCAACGATATCATCGAATTCTTCGGCGGAGAGCGGCGCAACCTGCTTCAGGAGCAAAATGCCTTTGTGCCGATCTATATTCTTTCCGGCTTGTGGAAGGAAGTGGGCTGGAACTCCATCATTTATCTGGCGGCCCTTTCCTCCATCGATCAGGAACAGTACGAGGCAGCAAAGCTGGATGGCGCAGGAAGACTGCAGCAGATCTGGCACATCACGCTTCCCGGCCTGCTGCCCACCATTTCTCTGCTTCTGATCATGAAACTGGGTACGGTGATGAGCGTTGGCTACGAAAAGATTTTGCTGCTGTATCAGCCTCTTACTTACGAGGTGGCGGATGTTATCTCTACATATTCCTACAGAAAAGGAATTCTGGGAAATAGCTTCAGCTATGGCACGGCGATCGATCTTTTCAATTCCGTTGTGAATATCATCGTTCTTTCGATTTCCAATATGCTTAGCAAAAAGGCCGGACAAAGCGGTCTGTTCTAAGAGGGACACAGGTATGAAGAACATGAAAAATAAGAATAAGATAAAGCGGACGGCAGAGGATCGTATCATCGATACGGTGGTTTATATCGTGCTCGCGCTGCTTGTTATTTTGTGTGCGTATCCGGTTTGGTATATTCTGATCGCGTCTGTCAGCAGCAGTACCCATGTGCTGAAGAATCCCGGATTGATGCTTTTGCCGGACGAGGTATCCCTGGAAGCTTACCGCCTGGCTTTGACGCATCCGCTTCTCATTTCCGGATTCTGGAACAGCATCAAGGTCCTTTTGTACGCACTGCCGATCAACATCGTGCTGACGCTGATGTGCGGCTATTTTATGGCATCTACCAATATGTTCTGGAAGAAGCCTATTGTAGGTATGTTGCTGCTGACCATGTATTTTGGCGGCGGCTTGATCCCTGCGTTCTTGAATATAAAGGATCTGGGTCTTTATGACAGCATCTGGGCGCTGGTTTTGCCCAGTGCGCTGAGCGTGTACAATTCTCTGATCTGTAAAACTGCCATCGAGGGCGTTCCGGAAAGTTTGCGGGAATCCGCATATCTGGACGGCGCAAACGATATGCAGATCCTGTTTAAGATCATTGTGCCGCTGATCGTGCCGACCCTGGCGGTTTTGGTGCTTTACTACGGCGTCAGCCACTGGAACAGCTGGTTTGCTGCGTCGATTTATATCGAAACACCTTCCAAGCTTCCGATCCAGAACATATTGAAGTCTGTTTTGAGTAACGCAGCCGGTCTTTCCAGCGAAGGCATGGGCGATACCTTCAACAGCTATGCAGAGTCCATCAAGTATTCTGCAATCGTAATCGCGACAGTACCGATTATGTGTGTATATCCTTTCCTGCAGAAGCATTTTACAAAGGGTGTCATGATCGGTGCGGTAAAGGGTTAATGTATTTAGAAAACATACTGTAGATAAAATTGCTGAAAATCTCCGGTATAATCTTGGAGTGAAGTATGAAAAAAGGTAGCTTGATTTTCAAGATCGCAACCACAATGGTTACAGCGGTGCTGATCCCTCTTGCGGTTGCATTGGGTCTTGTTTTATATACGGAATGGTCGATCAAGGAACTGACCCATCAAAGCAGCAACCGCATTTTGAATCAGTTTCTTGTTACCGTGGATAATACCATGGTTGAGGCATCCGACACCGTTTTGAGCATCGGGAATAACAAGCAGTGCAAAAATTACTCCCGCTATGCAATTTACCAGGTGGATAAGACGATCTATCAGACCCTTGCGGTGCAGGACGAGCTGATAGAAAGAAACAATGTGAAATATTACGATGTTTTTGTTTATTATCCTCAGGATGACCGGGTGATTTCCTCGGTAAACGGTTCGGCTGCGGCAGATGACTATTTCATTGCCAATTATATGCCCAATGGCTATGAGCGCGAATTGTTTGACGATATACTGAGCATGAAGCTTCCCAGACCCCATGTTTTAAAAATGCCCGGGCAAAGGGAATATTTGTGCGTTGGTATGCGGCAAAGCTTTTCCGGCAATGAGAATATGGATTTCATGATCGTTCTGGTACTTAGAACGGAATATATTGACGGCCTGATGCGGGACGGACAAAGCGATGACGAGGGCTCTTTGCTGATCTTCGGCAGCGACAAGAACCTGATCGTCGGCAACGACAACGGCAACGACTATTCCATCGACTGGTACGATGGGAAGACATCGCAAAAGGACATGACATCTGTCAATGGCGGATACACCATTTACGCCCAGGACTTTTCCAGTGTAGACGGATATTGTGCGTATGCGCTGTCCACAGATATGTTTGGAGATGCCTTGGACCAGCTGAAGGTGATTTTGCTTGTTGGCTTGGCAATTTGCCTTGTTGCGGGTGTGTTTGCGGTTTTGCTTGGTACCAAAAAGGTGTATGCCCCCATCAAAAGTGTGGTTAAGGACATCAAGGGCAAAAAGTTGGTCAAACCCGACGCTGCGCCCAATGAAATTGAGCTGATCAAAGAGGCAATCACCATAAATGCCGAGGATAAGCGCCGTCTGAACTATCTGGATAAGGAAAGTGAGACAGCCCGCAGAAGAAAGCTGATCAGTGCAGCGATGCACGATGGGGATGGTATCGAAAAAACTGTGAAATCCCTGTCAGCACTGGGCACGGAGTTTGCATCAAACTGCTTTGCTGTTTGCATTATCCAGATCAAGGACAGCGGAAATATCGCAGGCTTCCAGCAGGAATTCGTCATTGAAAATGTATTTGCGGAGATTGCCCAAGGTCAGGGCGAGGGATATTTTGCCGAATCAAGAAACGGACAGCATCCGCTGCTGATCAATTTCCGGGATCCCGCCGCTGCTGCGGTGGATTCAGCGGTTTGGATCACAGCCTGCTCCTTCCTGCGGGAACATTACAATGCCGACATTTCTGTGTATTTCAGCCAGGTGCATTACGGCACGGAAGAAATTTGTACAGCCTATCAGGAAGCTGTTGCTGCGCAGAAATATCGCTACTTGATGACAAACGAAAATTTTATCGACTACGCTTGCGTAAAAGACAGAAAGTTTACTTATATATCGTCTGTGGAGTCGAAGCTTTCGAGAACGATCATCGGCTATCTGAAAGAGCGTAACCACAGTGTTGCGGAAGAGGAATTTGTGGATCAGCTTTTCGAAACCTACGAGATCAATCTCCAATCCTCCATTGATACAGTGGAGTGCTTCAAATACGAATTGATCAGTGTTTTGCATAAAGCATTCGCTGTTTGCGGCGCATCGGAGCAAACGGATGAGATACTGGGCGATATGACGGGCAGCCAAAGCTTGGTAGAGTTCCGCGAAAAACTGATTACCGCCTTGGAGCTGTGCATGGCAAAACGGCAGGTGTTCTCCAAAACGGAGGATGTGTGCAAGCGGGTGGAAGACTATATTCTGCAGCAGTACAGCGATCCGCAGCTTTCCATGGAGAGCATCGGACACAAAGTGCATATGTCGCCTTATTATATCTCCAAGCTTTTCAAAGCAGAGCGGGGGATATCTGTGCTTGGCTATATTGCCAAGGTGCGAATTGACCAGGCGAAAAAGCTGCTGAAAGAAACGGATAAGAGCATTGTCAAAATTTCTGAGGAAACCGGCTTTATGAGCAGCACGGTTTTCATCAGAACATTCCGAAAGCTTGAAGGCGTCACACCCGGAGTTTATCGTTCCATAAAAGAGTGACAGATTTTTTACTATGAGGAGAGAGGAAAATGAAATTTAACTTTTATCGTATCCTCACAATTCTATTGGCGGTTGTGATTTTGGTATCCGCTGTTGCGTTCAGCGTAGCTGCGGTCAACAAGAAAACAGCCACCCAGGATGGCTTGTATGTTGTATTTACCACCGATAAGGATGCGTATACGGCAGATGAAACCATCAAGGCTGGGCTGCAGATCATCAACAATGCTGCGGCCAAGGTGGATCTGCAGACCAAGATCTCCTTCCCGGCGTCCGTTCAGGTTGCTTCCGGATCTGCAGAGCAATCTGCCAGCATTGAGGTGGGCGGCGTTTGGGATGCCGACGAGGTGACATTGAAATATGAAAAAGTAGAGGGTCCTGCCGGCAGTAGTGGCGGTGGGTGGCTTGTTGCGGCAATTATTGCAGGCGTTGTTGTGGTTGCTGCAGTTGTGCTTTTGCTGATTTTCGGCAAGAACCTTAAGAGCCATGTTTCCATACTGCTACTGTTTGCAATGCTGTTTTCCTTTGTTGCGATGGCAGTGCCCACGCAGGCCGCCCCTGTAAGCAACAGCCTGGATGTGATCAACGAGATCACTGTGGACGGCGAGCCCGTTGAACTGAAAGCAACCGTTACTTATACCATTGCTGAAGTGCAGCAGGAGGAAGAAGATGTTGACGATGGTCGGCTGGTTGCTTTCTACTATAACGATTTTGAAGACCCCGACCGTTGGATCCAGGACGGTGCAACGCTGAACTACGGCGATGACCAGATCATCGATTCTGCAGCAGAAGCCGACGGCAAGAATCACTACGGCTACATACAGATCAAAAACAGCACCTCTGCTGCCTATGTGCAGGCAGACCTGAAGGAAAGCCGTCCTGTGGAGCATATGGTGGTCCGCATGGAGCTTTCTACCGGCAGCTTTGTGCCGAAGAATTCTTATATTCAGTATCGCTACAACAAAACTACCAACCAAATGCTGCTCTATATCACCGAAGACGGTCGCATCCAAATCGGAAAAACCGTTTACGACGATATCAGAGTGGAAAAGGACAAGTGGCTGAAGATCGAGTTCCTTATTGACTTTACAGATCCCAATAAAGATATGGCGCAGGTTTATGTAAACGATAAGAAGCTGACAGATCTGGAGCTATTGAAGAGTGAAAAGAACTATCCCATTCCCTACATTCGCTTTACTGTTGCCGGCAATGACAGCACCGGCGCGTCTGTAGGCGGCAGCCTGTGGTTAGATAACATTGCTGTCTATGAAGGCGCAGAGCGTCTGCCCATGGATAAGATGAAGAGCCCCAAGCTGCCTACCGGTGAGCGCAGAACCATTGCACCCGATGTGGAAATGATCCATCCGGAGCTTACGGACCTGGGCGAGGGCGCTATCGCAGTTTTGGCGGGCAGCGTCAATGCTTTTGCGGATGGCGCGCTGGTGACCATGTCTGCAGCAGCAGAGCTTGTCATGGTGGATGGCGAGATTGTGGATGTTAAGGTCCCGGGCTCGTTCTTGCGTGAATACCTGGGAATCACCGGGCTGGATGATACACAGATGTACTCTCTGAAGGAGTATGCAGGTGACAGGAATATTGTCATCGACAGCCGCGGCTTGGTGGTTATTACCCCGAAAGAGCTGGATGCCGAAAAGGACATCAAGCTGCTGACCATGCTTTACGGCTACTTAAAGACCGGCAAACTGGCAAGCAACTATGCTGCAGCGCCTGTGTTTACCCAGGAAGTCATCGATGAAGCGTTTACCACCATCGATGCCGGCTTTGGTCCCTACTCCGGCACCAGCAATCAGGCGATGAAGAACATGAATGCCATTTATTACCTGACGCTGGCGACCTATTTGGATGAAAATACTGCAGCTTCCGACGGTTCGCTGGCAAAGGATGAGGCAGTTCAAAGAATCAAGCGGCTGGTTTCCGGCGGCAGAGAGCCCAACGCAACCGTAGGCTGCTTCTGGGAGCAGAGTATCGTCGGCAGCATTCTGGTTTTGGCAAAGAATACACCTGCCATCTGGAACGCGCTGACTGCCGAAGAGCATAGCAAGATGGATCTTTTGATGGAATGTCTTGCCATCGCCAGCAACTGGGGTCACAATGCCGGGAATGACTATAGCACCGGTCTGGACCTGCTGGGTAACTACGGCAAGGACTATAACCCCAACTTTAAAAACGCCAGCTTCGTCAACTATCTGAACGGTTCCATGTATTTCGGC
Source organism: Faecousia sp. (assembly GCA_045540575.1). Classification (GTDB taxonomy): domain Bacteria; phylum Bacillota; class Clostridia; order Oscillospirales; family Oscillospiraceae; genus Faecousia. The sequence continues at coordinate 13,404 of JAZQHM010000045.1, forward strand.
GCCGAAAAGCTGGATGAAATCTATGTAGGCTTTGATTACGACCAGTATATCGAGCGCCTTAAAAAGGCAGGCTTCACCAATATCATCGCACAGTGGACCAATCAGGACCTGTTTGGTGTCAGCATCGGTGAATATCTGACCCACGGCGGCGAAGTGCTGTTTGAGGGCGATGGTGTGCCCAGCGTTGCACTTCCCGGCAACAGCGCCGGCTCCGGTGTGGGTGTAAAGGTGCCCTGGAAATACGAGGACATTCAAAATAAGGCGATCTATGACCGGGATGACTGGTTTGATATGCTGTTTGATCATATTGACTACACCTACGGTCTGGCAGTTATCAGCACCAACGGCATCCCCGGATCAATGACCTATTCTTACATCATGTCCGGAAAGACCTCCCCCCATGCCGGTAAAATGGGCATGCTGATGGAATTCAGTTCCGTCGACGGTGGCGGTTATACCCGAAGCAAGTGTATGTATTGTTACCTCAGCGTGCAGGTTATGGTAGGCTTGTATGCAAACCTCAAGCTGTTGGGTCTGTGGAATTACGACGACCAGACACCGGAGGTCGCCAAGCGTATGCGGGAAATGGATTCCCGAATGATGGTTGGTAACGAGGATCTGTTCTTCAAACTTCAGGAAGGCTATATGGGTAACTCTCAGCAAAAGTCTGCCGAGGAGCATGCAGAGGAGTTTGTGCAGTTTGGTCTTAAGTTTGTGGAGGACATTTGGTACAACTTCCATGCCATGAACAATGCTCCTGTTGACATCGTGGAAAAAGAGGAAATTAAGTTCCTGCAGCCTGCGGCAACCTCCAAGGACGGCATTACCGATGCCCCCAAGGATGCATGGATCCCCAAGGACGCTGACCCCTCCGGCTTCATGCACAATGAAGCAGAATACGAGATCGACGGAAAGTGCTACTTAAACGGCACACTGGAATTCGACCTTACCATCGGCGATGAGATGCAGGAAGCCTTTAACGGCGTTATCATGTTCGGTCAGTCTCATTTCGGTTTGACCAATTATTCTGACCACAGTATGCTCATCGCACTGAAAAACGGTGATATTTATGTGTACAACGAAGATGAGTACGCAGCCACCGGTATCAAGTTCGGTCCCAATTACAAATTCCACTTCAAAGTGGACTTTGATTGCACTACCAAGCGCTACGATGTTACCGTAACCCAGACCTGGCCCCAAACCGCTACACCGGTTACTGCCACGGTAAAGGATATGTGGTTCCGTAACACCTATGCTGTGAAGTATGTGGATACCTTCCAGATGACCAGCCAGGCGATGATGGATGAATTCTGGGTGGAAAATGCCAAGATCAGCGGCACTACCAGAGCAAAAACCGACTACACACCCTATCGCGAGCTGTCCGTAAAGCTGGATTGGGGTGAAGTTCCTGCTGAGAAGCGCCCCACATCCGTGAAGGTGAACCTTGTTTATAACGGCAAGATGATTCAGCATAAGTATGTGACTCTGACGCAGAAAAACGGCTGGACCGCCAGCTTCGACCACGTCCCGCTGGAGATCAACAAGCGTGTTGCGGAGTACTCCGTGTATCTGGAGCCTGTTGCCGGCTACCTGGCGATCCCCTCTGAAATCGATAAGAACAATGTGATCACCGTGGTGCAGACCACCAGACCTGTGATCTATGACAACGATTTCCAGGAGGAAACCCTGGGCAAGATGACCGACAATTCCGGTCCTTACAATATGGGTGTTGCCCAGATCGTCACAGAAGGAAAGAACAAGTTCCTTTCCCTCAACGACCCTAACAATCTGGAGCACCAGATGGGTTTGGTAGTTGACGGAATGTTCATCGATGGCAAGCTGAACAATCTGTACAGCATGATCTTCTTCGAGATGGATATCAAGAAGGCAAGCCCCGAGGTTTTAGTGGGCGGTTATGCCCTGGGTTACCGGCAGGCAAGATCTGACGACAAACCCGGAACAGCTTCTCACAATCTGGTTTCTGTTGTCAGCAATTCCATTCGGGTGCTCAACAGCGAAAAAGCCTATACCATCGGCAATCTGACAGATGAGTGGCAGCACTTGAAAGTCTGCCTGGATATCGAAAACCGCCGGGCATTGGTGTTCTACGGATCGGATACCAACTATATCCTGATCGATAACCTGCCGGAGGTAGTGAGCAACTCCTTCCATATTTCCACTTGGAAGAATCAGCATGGTCTTGCGGTGGATAACATGAAGGTTTACTGCGATTCCAGCATAACTCTTGACAGCGTTCTTAACAGCATGACCACCACTCTTACCGTAGGGAAGGTGTGGTCTAAGGATGTGCCGGCTAATTGCATCCCCGACAGCATTAAGGCATATCTGATCATCAACGGTGAGATTACTGATAAGTTCGTGACCCTTACCAAGGCAGACAGCTGGAAAGCCAAGAGCTTTGATGATCTTAAGGTCTTGGTCAACGGTGAAAAGCAGAGCTACTCTGCAATCCTTGCCTATGTACCCGGAGTGATCACATCCAAGACGGTATCCGGAGATAAGGTAACCTTTACAAGCTACG
>JAZQHM010000046.1:0-6688 GCA_045540575.1 Faecousia sp.
GCACATGGTGGGGTTGATGGCGTTGCGCATCCATGCGGTCATGGCGCCGGCAACTTCCAGATCTTCGCAGGTAACGGGGTCGCCGTTGCGGCTGTAAGCTACAACAACCTTGCCGATACGCTCGCGCAGGTCCTTCAGGTCGCGGGCAACAGCCAGGATGGCCATCAGCTCGGAACCTACGGCGATGCCGAACTTGGATTCCATCATGAAGCCGTCCAGACGGCCGCCGATACCGATGATGATGTTGCGCAGGGACTGGGCGCAGAAGTCGATGATCCAGCCCATCTCAACACGCTTGGGGTCGATGTCGAGGCGCTTGAGGCCCTTCTTGGCCAGCCACTCGTCGTTGTTGTTGCGCTCATGCTGCATGCGGGCAGTCAGAGCAACCATGGCCAGGTTATGGGCGTTCATGATGTCGTTGATGTCGCCGGCCAGGCCCAGGGAGAACTCGGTCATGGGCATCAGCAGAGCGTTGCCGCCGCCAGCTGCGGTACCCTTAACGTTCATGGTGGGGCCGCCGGAGGGCTGACGCAGAGCGCCGCCGGCATTCTTGCCGATGTAGCCCAGGCCTTCGATCAGACCCAGAGAAACAGTGGACTTACCTTCACCGAAGGGGGTGGGGGTAACAGCGGTGACCTCGATGAACTTGCCGTCGGGCTTGTCCTTCAGACGGTTCATAACCTTGATAAAGTCGATCTTGGGGGTCTTGCCATAGGGGATGATCTCATCTTCCAGCAGGCCCAGCTTCTCGCGGAAAAAGTCCACGGAAGGAAGAGTCTTTTCAGCCTCTTCAGCGATCTGCCAGTCGGCGAACTTAGTGGGGTCCAGTTTTACGAGACCCTTCTCGTCTACGTACTTGCCGTTCTCGTCATAAACGATTGCCATAGTATGTTTTCCTCCTTATATTTGGCGCTTTTCGCGCTTTTTAACAATTGGTGATCACCGCGTTTTCGCGGATAAGCTGCATGACCTTGGTGGTCATGATGCTGCGGATAACTGCCATCTCAAACTCGGCATCATAGTAAGGCTTCAGCTGCTCGGGAGTCATGCCGTTCTGACGGCAGATCACAGCGATCGCTTCGGCAATGTCCTCCTGAGTGGCTTCCAAACCTTCCAGCTTTACGATCTTGTCGACGGCTGCAAAGTTGCGAAGGGCTGCTTCCGCGGCGGGGTAGGCATCCTTGCGCAGATCCTCGGGGGTAGTCTGCATAAAGGAGCAGTACATGTCAAGATTCAAGCCCTGCTGAGCAAGCTGCGCTTGCAGAGTGTTCAGCTGATCATCCACCGCACGCTCCAGTTCCTTGGGATCGACGGTGTAATCCAGTGTGGCGGCAGCCTGACGCAGCAGCCGGTCCTGAAGATCCATTTCGCCGCGCTCGTCGGTATAAGACTGCAGGCTTTCTCTCAGCTTTTGCTGCATCTGCTCGAAAGTATCGCAGCCGCCCACTTCCTTGGCAAAGGTGTCGTCCAGCTCGTAGGCGGTCTTCACACGGATCTCGTGGATCTTGCACTTAAATTCGGCTTCCTTGCCGGCTAGGTTTTCTGCATGGTACTCGGTGGGGAAGGTGACTTTTACGGTGACCTCTTCGCCGCAGACCTTGTCCAACAGCTGCTCTTCAAAGCCGGGGATAAATGCGCCGCTGCCCAAAGTCAATGTCTGATTTTCCGCAGTGCCGCCGGCGAACTGCTCGCCATCGCAGAAGCCTGCGTAATCCAGCACTACCTCGTCGCCGCTTTCGGTGGGACGGTCGGTAATTACGGCAATGCGGGGATTCTGCTGCAGCAGACGCTGCATGTTGCGGTCCACCTCTTCATCGGTGACGATGTGTCTGTCATAGGTGGCGGACAGACCTTTGTAAGTAAAGCTCATGGGTCAAAATCTCCTTACTGTCGGTAAATTGAGGGCGGATTTTGCCGCTTCTCAAAAATACCTAGACGATTATACATTTTTTTCTTGCAAAAACCAATATAGTTATGATATTTTATTTATAGTTTCTATCTATAGATTTTTGAGGTGGCAGTATGAACTACAATTATCTGCGCTATTTTTCCGTGCTGGCCCAGGTGGAGCACTATACCCTGGCGGCTGCCCGGTTGGGCATTTCCCAGCCTTCATTAAGCAGCGCCATCAATCATTTGGAAAATGAACTGGGCGGCATTAAGCTGTTTGAAAAGGTGGGGCGGAACATCCGGCTGACGGAAGAGGGTCGGTTTTATCAGGAAAAGGTGGATGCGGCGCTGCATGAGCTGAATTCCGCCTCCGTGACCCTGCGCAGCAGCAAGGTCAGCGCCCCTGTGGTGGTCCATATGGGTGTGGTATCCGGTGCGCTGGGCGGGGTGGTTGCCCGTGAGCTGGCGTCCCACATCCGGCAAAATGACCGGATCCGTCTGCAGCTGACGGAGAGCTCTGCCGAGGATCTGATGGATCTTGTGCGGCAGGAAAAGCTGGACATGGCAATCGTGGATACCACCAACCGTGACCGTAGCCTGCATTTTCGTAAGCTGTGCCAGCGGGATTTCTGCGTGGCGCTTCCGATGGAGCATCCCTTGGCGAACAGCGAATTTCTGCTTCCGCAGCAGATCGCGGAGGAAGCGCAGGTGGTTTTCAATTACGATATTGAAAAAAGCTTCAGCCATTGGGCAATCGGCGACACCAACGACGAAAAGGTCCTTTGCACCGTCAATACAGCCCAGCTGGCTTTGGATTTGGTGGCTGCTGGGGTAGGCATTTGCGTATTGTCCGATGAATGTGTGCAGCAGCGCGACGATGTCCGTTTTGTGCCGCTGAGAACATGGCATCAAGCCCTTTATATGTGCATTTTGTATGACAAATGGCTGGAGCCGCCTATTTGGGATCTGGAAGAAAAACTGGTGCGTGTTATTCGCAGACAGGAGCAGCAGTAATCGCACAAAAGGGCAATCCGATCCAGCAGAATCGAATTGCCCGAATGCTATTTGAATCATAAACCATATTGCCTGCTTTGTCAAGGAAAAGGGCTTCGATGATTGGCATGAATGATGCTTTTGCTAAATGAAAAGCTTCCGTTCCATCGTTTCCCGTGCAGGTCGGCAGATGGCAAGGAAAATCAGCATGCTGCCCAGCAAAACCAATGCGGTTAACGGATACAGCGACCACCAAACAAATTCTACGGAAGAGAAGGTCAGTACCAGCAAAAATTCCATCAGCGGCATAAACGCGCCCAAAGCGATAAACGCGCCACCGATGATATACAGCATGCCTTTTCGGACATACCGCAGCAGAGTCACAACGGCTGTCACAACAAGTGCAATAAAGCCGGTGACAGGAAAAGCAAAGCTTAAAAACCAGCTGCCGGCGGTGGCAAAATTGATATACAATAAATAGGCGCCGACGGCTGCAAAGGTGCAGGGTACAAAAATAACGGGATTGGGCTTGCGAAACCAGCTGGGCAGTACGATCGCCACATACAGAACCACCAAAGCGCCGGAAACATAGCCCGACCAGGAAATGCCGCCGCTGAGCAGCAAATCACACTGCAGACAAATCAGCAGGGGCAACAAGAAGAGGACCGTAAGGATCACTCTTGTACCGGTGGGGCTGACCTGCAGCGCAGGATACCGCTGGGGCGGGTATAGAGGGTCGGTATCTTTTTGCGGTATTTCCGGATGATACACCTTTGTCAGACAAAGGGGGCACTGCTTTTCAGAATCTGCCAGCTTTACACCACAGTTTATACAATACATAATGATCTCCTTTAAGGCACTTGTCGGTTGCTTTCCACGGTTACCGGCAGCCCTTGCTCCTGCAGCACCCGGAAGAAATGATACTCAAGACCTGATTCCCGGATATTGCGGATAAAATTGATATACAGCATGCCTTTAAAAGAAAGCACACCGCAGTTGTTGGGCTTGGTGGCTTGCGGACCTAAAATGAAGTCCATCCGCTCTACATAGGGCAGCATGCTTTCCGGCAGATGCACAGCTCCAAGATTCGACATGCTCAGGCAGGCTTTGCGTTCACCAACTGCATTGAAAACCGCTTTCATTATGATATTCTTTATGAAAAGCGGCATCAGCCGGACAACCAAAAGCCGTTCGCTGCTGATGTTGGCAGCAATGCGGCGGCTCATCTTTTTCGCAGTGATATCCAAACCCATGTGGTGATGGACGATCTTGCAGATCTCCGGGAAGCTGTAATCTCCCAGCCGCGGGTCAAGCTCCGGGGTGGTATACATGGCAAAATTGCGCAAGGTCTTGCTGGGGAATAGGTTTCGCAAATTCACCGGGATCTGCACCTTGATGTGCTTGCGCTTTTTTCGGTTGGGCACATATTCTGATTGCAGCTGCTGCAGCGCCATCATCATGGCGGCACTTAAAAATGCAGTAAGGCTGACACCGTAGCTGTGGGCTTTTTCCAAAGCCGGGGCTACCGGCACTTGAAAGCAGGTCAGATTCAAAAATCCGTCCGGCTCCGGTGTGCCGGTGAGATGCCATGCGTCATTTTCCTTGCGGCTGGCGTTGACGCTGCCACCGTATTTTTGAAAGCTATCCTCCATCTCTTCTGCTTTTGGGTCTTCCAGCCGGTCAAGGATCCCTTGCTCTGCGGGTATGCAGATATCATAGCGCTGCTGCAGATATTGGGCTAGGAGGGCTTTGAAAAAGATCAGGGCACCATTTCCGTCGGTAACGGAGTGAAAGATCTCCAGCGCGATGCGCTTACCGTATACGATCACACGAAAGGCGCACTGCCGGATCTCCTTGCGGCTCATTCGGGTCAACGGATAGCTGCTTTCCTCATGCAGATCGGGGGCGCGCTCCAGCTGCTGCAGGTAGTACCAGAATGCACCTCTGCGCAGCCGCACGGCAATTGAGGGAAATCGCTTGATGGTCACATCCAGAGCGCTGCGGAGCACAGCGGTGTCCACCGGCTCGGTCAGCGTAGCGGAAAGGCGGAAGATACTGCTCCAGTTTTGGCGGCGGGCGGCAGGATAGATCTTGGCTGCATTGTCAAGACGCAACCAGCGCAGCTCTCTTTTGGTGGGCACGGCACTTCCTCCTTTCGGTGTTTTTGTTATTCTAGCATACGCTTTGGGGCTGTGGCAACCTACAAATATTTTCCGGTATCTACCGATGGTAGAATCCGGTTCTACCAATACTATTTTACATGAAAACGAGGGCATTCTTTGCTGATTCTTAATATATTTTTCAATCTTTGTTGTTGATTTTCTGATGGGATGCTGTTATACTGAGAAAGTCCATGGGGGAGTAATTCCACGCATATTTGCGTGAAGTCATTTCGTCATAACGGTCTTTTGACCCGGAATGCTTGTGAGAATGAGACTCATGTACAGTTGGAAAACTGTGCATGAGTCTTTTTTTATTATGAAAAATAAGGAGTATCGATCGATGAAGAAGGCCTATACCCAATCGGCAGAGGAAGTTCTTCAGGACCTTGGCGTTACTGCTCAGGGTCTGAGCACCGCCCAGGCGCAGGAACGCCTCGCCAAGTACGGTCCCAACAAGCTGAAAGAGGCAGAAAAAGCTACCTGGTTCCAGCGCTTTATGGCGCAGCTGAAGGACCCGATGCTGATCATTTTGATGATCGCAGCTGTGGTTTCCGCAGCCACAACAGTTATTGATTTTCTGCAGCTGCCGGAGCCCCGGGATTTTGGACATCTGACAGAGGGTCTGGTGGAAGTGGGCATCATTCTGGTGGTGGTGCTGCTCAATGCGATTTTGGGCGTGATCCAGGAAAGTAAAGCTGAGGCTGCTATTGAAGCACTGCAGACCATGACGGCTGCAACCTGCAAGGTGCTGCGCGACGGTAAAATGGTGGTGCTGCATTCTGATGAGCTGGTGCCCGGCGATGTGGTGCTGCTGGAGGCAGGCGATGCTGTGCCTGCTGACGGACGCATTATCGAAAATGCCAGCATGAAGATCGAAGAAGCTGCGCTGACCGGTGAATCCGTTCCCGTCAACAAGCTGATCGATGCACTGAATCTGACCGCCGGGCAGGATGAGGTGCCCCTGGGCGACCGGAAGAACATGTGCTATATGGGCTCTACCGTGGTTTACGGTCGCGGCAAGGCAGTGATCGTCCAAACCGGTATGGACACGGAAATGGGCAAGATCGCCGGCGCACTTGCTGCTGCAGAAGAGGAAGAAACACCTCTGCAGAAAAAGCTGGACAACCTCGGAAAGACCCTCTCCTTCCTGGTGCTGGGTATTTGCGTGTTTATTTTCGCATTTAACCTGATCATGAAGGGCAACTACTCCATCAGCGGTATCCTTTCTACCTTTATGGTGGCGGTTTCTCTGGCAGTTGCAGCAATTCCCGAGGGTCTTGCCACGGTGGTTACGGTGGTTCTTTCCATCGGCGTTACCAACATGAGCAAGCGCAACGCCGTTATCCGCCGGCTGACTGCCGTTGAGACTCTGGGCTGTACCCAGGTCATTTGCTCCGACAAGACTGGAACCCTGACCCAGAACAAGATGACCGTGGTGGATCACATCGGCGAAACCAATCTGGTTGCAACTGCCATGGCTCTGTGCTCCGATGCCAACCTGAACGAAGAAAAGCAGGCCGAGGGCGAACCCACCGAGTGCGCTCTGGTGAACTTCGCTTACTCCGTGGGTCTGGACAAGGCCGATCTGGAGAAGGCCACTCCCCGTGTGGATGAGGCCCCCTTCGACTCCGGCCGTAAGATGA
>JAZQHM010000047.1:0-6793 GCA_045540575.1 Faecousia sp.
GTTTTGTCATCCCGAGCGACCGAACGGGAGTCGAGGGATCTACGCATTATCGTCCCTGCTAAGCAGATAATCGGTGCGAAGATCCCTCCACGCGGCTTCGCCTTGGTCGGGATGACAACATTGTGGGTAATTGAAAACTGCGCGACAAACTGAAATTTGACAAACAAGGGAGGGCAGTGCCCTCCCTTATATTATTTTTCCAGAATTACGAAGCCGTTGTTGGCGCTGAGGGTCTCCTTGATGAAGGCGGCTGCCTCGTTTGCGGGCAGCTTCACCTGCTCGCCGGTTGTCATGTTCTTCACGGAGCAGACGCCCTCGGCGATTTCGTCCTCGCCCAGCAGCACCGCAAAAGGCACACCCAGCTTGTCGGCATATGCCATCTTCTGCTTGAACTTCTTGGCTTCACCGTAAAGCTGTACCTTAAGACCTGCGCTGCGCAGAGCTTCTGCCAAGGCGATGGCTTCGCCGGGCTCACTTGTCATGGGCAGCACCAGCGCATCACAGGGCGCAGTGGGCAGCTGGGGATTGAGAAGTCCCTGCTCGTCCAGCACATAGAAAAGTCTGGTCAAGCCAATGGAAATGCCCACACCGGGCAGCTGGCGCTCGGTATAATAACCAGCCAGATTGTCGTACCGACCGCCGGAGCAAACAGAGCCGATCTCCGGATGGTCAAGAAGGGTGGTTTCGTACACCGTGCCGGTATAGTAATCCAAACCTCTTGCAATGGTCAGATCCACAGCAAAATTGGCTTCCGGCACACCAAAGGCTGCCAGATTCACCGTAACCGCTTTCAGCTCGGCAAGACCCGCATCAAACATCTCGTTTCTGCCTGCGTAGCCTTCCAGTGCAGCCAAAACCTCCGCATTTGTGCCGCGGATGGCGATGAATTTCAAGATCTCATCTGCCTCAGCCTCTGTCAGAGCGCAATCGTCCACCAAAATAGCCTTGACCTTTTCTGCGCCGATCTTATCCAGCTTATCAACCGTGCGCATAATGTCGCCGCTCTTTTCGCTAAGACCCAGCATGGCATAGAATCCGTTTAAGATCTTGCGGTTGTTGACCCGAATCTGGAAACGGTTCAAGCCGAAGCCCTTGAATACCTTATAAATAATAGCAGGAATCTCTGCTTCGTTGAGAATATCCAGCTTGCCGTCGCCGATGATGTCGATATCCGCCTGATAAAACTCACGGAAACGACCCCGCTGGGCGCGCTCGCCACGGTAGACCTTGCTGATCTGATACCGGCGGAAGGGGAATGCCAGCTCACCTGCGTGCAGAGCCACATACTTTGCCAGCGGCACCGTCAGATCGAAGCGCAGCGCCAGATCGCTGTCGCCCTTCTGGAAACGGTAGATCTGCTTTTCGGTTTCGCCGCCGCCCTTTGCCAAAAGAATCTGGGCATCCTCGATGACAGGAGTATCCAAAGCGGCAAAGCCGTAGGACGAATAGGTTTCTCTTAAAATCGCGAGCATACGCTCAAACTGCGCCTGCTTTCCGGGCAGCAGCTCCATAAAACCGGACAGCGTCCGGGGTTTGATAATATCCATTTTCTATTTCCTTTCTAAAAGCAAGATATGAGATGGCTCGCATCTCATATCTCCTATCTTCATAATCAATACTTGGGCTTGGTGTGCAGCATCTCGCGCCAGTCAAGATCGCCCCGCTGCAGACCCATAATGGACATTTCCGCAGAGGCAAGGTTGGTAGCGATGGGCACATTATGCTTATCGCAGGCGCGAATGGTTTCGATCATCTGTGCATCGTCCCAGGGCTCGGTGGTATTGGGATCGGTAAACAGCAGCACCAGATCGATCTCGTTATAAGCAATGCGGGCATTGATCTGCTGGTGACCGCCCTGCTTATGGCTGAGCAGGAGCGTGATGGGAAGACCGGTATGATCGGCAATGAGCCTGCCGGTGGTGGCAGTTGCGTACAAATTATGCTTGCTGAGCACGCTCTTATAAGCTGTGCAGAACTGGACCATCAGTTCTTTCTTCTTGTCGTGGGCCAAAAATGCAATATTCACGCTCTTTCTCTCCTTTTTCTTATTATCGGACGGGTATGGGCTCCGATAACCCTAAAATTCTCTTTGCAATGCGCTTGCAGGCTGCTGCAGCGCCTTTTTTTGTGCCGAGCAGCAGGGGCTTTTCAAACGCTGCGCTCAAAACCACATTTTCATCCTCCGGTACGATGCCCAAAAGGGGCAGCCCTGCCCGGTCCATCACATCATCTACCGTGATCTTAACGGCATGATACAGTTCTTTGTGGACCCGGTTGACTATCAGCCGCACATTCTGCTTTCCCATGAGCTCCAGCAGCTCCCCGGCTCTTGCCGCATCCCGGACAGATGCGGGATCTGCGCCCGTCACCAAAATCACCCGGTCTGCATACTTTGCACACAGAGAAAAGCCTGCATCGATACCGGCGGGAGCATCCAGAAATACATATTTATATTCCTTGCGGGCATTGGTCAGCATGGTGCCGAAGGCATCGGCATCGATATCCTCTGCTTTGCAGTTGACCGGTGCGGTCAAAAAAGACAGCGCAGGGAATTTGGGATGGCGCATGGCTTGGGAAAGGCTGTATTCTCCGGAGCAGACCTCCTTAAAAGACAGCGCATGGCTGTCCACCAGACCCAGGGAAATGTCCAGATTCCGAAGACCGATATCGCAGTCGATACACAGCACTTCTACACCCTGCTGAGCCAAAGCCGTGGCGATGCCGGCGCACAGGGATGTCTTACCCGTGCCGCCTTTTCCGGACAGAATTGCGATCAATTCACCCAAAGCCGCCACCTCCAACCATAGTTTGCAACCATTATAAAGCAATATTTCACAAAACGCAAGAGTAAAATCGTTCTTTTTTCAAGTTTTTTCATCACTTTGCCCAAAGTCCGCCCCATTTTCTGGCAGTTCATGAACGACGAATTGCGGTTTGTCGGACACTAGGCCCCCTTGCCTAAAGGGGGGCTGTCAGCCGAACAGGCTGACTGGGGGATATTTATGCCGCATAGCGGCATATCGCCCTGCGGGCGATGAATCCCTCCGTCCAAAATCAGAGATTTTGGACACCTCCCTTTAGACAAGGGAGGCTCGCGCTTCGCACTCCATCTGCCCGACAAACTGAAATTTGAAACCCCATTTGATAAAATGAGCCGCCGGAAACCGGCGGCTCATAAAGGATATTTACTTCTTGGGTGCTTTGATCTTGTTGAGCTGTGCATTCAGATCCAGCAACTGCTCCTTGGTCATTTCGATATTCACCATGCCCAGCATGCTGGTCAGACGAAGAACGGTAAAGCCGCCCAGCATCTGCATCATGTCCGCAGTCAGGTCGAAGCCCATAGCCTTGGGACCTTCGCCATTCTTGCCCTTGGGCATCATCTTTGCAAAGAGTGTAGCAAAGAGAAGCTTGCCGCGAACAGTTGCCATGACCTCGCTCATCTTGCTGTTCAGGGACAGATAGCCCTCGGGAGCTTCCACATCGAACCAGTTGAGCACTGCGCCCTTTTCCTTCAGCCGGTAAGCCTCATTGAAGGTATCCACCTTGTAAATAACGCTTTCATCGCTCAAATCGCCAGCCTTGGCAACCAGCTTGGTGACACCGGTGTTGGGCACATCGAAGTAGAAGAAAGGCAGACCATTATGCTCCTGCACACCCAGAGATTCACCGTTTGCAAACAGCTCCACGCTCTGGCAGTTGCTGTAAACGGTAACCTTGGTAGTCTCTTCCACGCGGTCAACATAGCGCTTGCCGCAGATGTGGACCATGGGCTCGGGATTCAGCCATGCCTTGTAAGCATAGAAGGAATCCTTCTTGTACTTGCGGTCCATGGTCATCAGACCCTTGTGGTTCTGACCGTTCTCGCCGCCTTCTGCACGGGCATCCGCGCCGAAGTCATACATATTCCAAACATGGGTCGCCCACAGGTAAGGACGCGCGTCGATGGCTTTGATCAACTCTTCATGGTAGAATGCCTGATATTCCTCGGTGTAGTCGCCCTGCATGGGGTTGCTGGTGTGCCAGTCAAGGGCTTCACAGCCATACTCGGAAATACCAATGGGAATGTTGGGATACTTGGCATGGAAATTGTCAAACCAGGGACCGTTCATGGTTGTATCGCCGCCGTACCAGCCGAAATAGTGGTTATAAGAAACCGTATCGGGAATCTGCACGATCTCAGCATCGATGGGACACATGGAAACACATGCCATGGTGGTGAGTCTGCTCTTGTCCATCTCATGGACAAGGTCGTTGAGAATCCGGTGATTCTCCAGCAGATCGGGATCTTCTGCGCCCTTCATGGTGATCTCATTGGAAAGACCCCAAACCACAATGGATGCGTGGTTGTAGTTCTGGGTGATCAGTTCCTTCATCTGGCTGATGGTGTTTTCACGACCGCCGGGCATATGCTGGGAAATGTAAGGAATTTCCGCCCAGATTACAAGGCCGGTCTCGTCACACAGATCGTAGAAATACTGATCGTGCTGATAGTGGGCAAGACGGATGGTCGTTGCGCCAACCTCCAGGATGTACTGAATATCTTCCTCATGATGCTCCGGCAGCAGTGCGTTGCCGATGCCCCAACGGTCCTGGTGACGGCTCACGCCACGCAGCGGATAGCTTTCGCCATTGAGGATAAAGCCCTTTTCGGGGTCGATGGCATAGCTGCGGCAGCCAAAGCGGGTGTTGATGTTGTCGAGGATTTCCTTGTCCTGCACCAGATTCACTTCCACGGTGTACAGGTAAGGATCCTTCCGACCGTTCCACAGATGCACATTTTCAATGGTCACATTGATCTTGGTATCATCGGTAGCCACATTGGCAACGGTGTTGCCCTCTGCGTCCAAAACGGTGTACTGCAGGTACTGACCCATCTTGGAATTGGTGACGAACACTTCCACCTCCACATTGGCATTGCTGCCATCGACAGTGGGAGTGACCTTGATGCCGGGACCACCGTAGTAATCCAGATCAAAGTGAGATTCGGAAACACCGATAATGTTCACATTGCGATACAAGCCGCCGTAGAAGGTAAAGTCTGCCACCTGGGGATAGACGCGATCGTTGGGTGCGTTGTCAACCGCCAGAACGATCATGGTCTTCTGAGCGATTTCGTCAGTAATGTCGCAGCGCCAGGTGGAGTAGCCGCCGTCATGGTGCATAAGCTTCTTTCCGCCCACATAAAGGTCAGCAGAAGAGTTCGCGCCATTGATCTCAATGTAGTAGCGCTCAGCCTCGGGCAGCTCTTCTTTGTCCAGCTCCTTGGCATAAATGGCAGTGCCGCGGTAGTAGTCGTTGCCGCCATCCTGACCATCCAATGCATTCCAGCTGTGGGGCAGGCTGACAAAATCCCACTTATTGTCGATAGCGGCAGGGATTTCCGTCGTCTGCTTGGTGAAGGCCCATTTGCGATTGATATTGGTAATAGTTCTCAAGGGTCATTCCTCCTGATTGTATAGTTTTTTCTTTATTCTATAACAATTTCTTTGGATTTACAATGGGAAATTTCACTTTTTCCGGCAATTTACACTTTATTTACATAGTTGACTTCCTGCTGCCGGGGGCATATAATGGGGAAAATAAAGGAGGGATTTCCAATGATCCAATTTGGTATGCCCAGTCTTATTGAAACCAAAACCGTAGAGCAGTCCGCCGCCCTTTGCCGGGAGCTGGGGCTTGCGTTTGTGGAGCTGAATATGAATTTCCCACAGTTTCAGCCCTGGACAATGGATCCGGAGGAGCTGAAAGCGCTGGCAGAAAAGTACGGCATTTATTACACCATTCACTTAGACGACAATCTCAACATTGCTGATTTTAACCCCTATGTTACTGACGGCTACCGCAGAACGGTACGGGAAACCATTGAGCTGGCTAAAAAGGTTGGCATTCAGGTGCTGAATATGCACCTTGCAAAAGGCGCTGTGTATACCCTGCCCCAGCGGAAGGTGTATTTCTTCGGTGAATACGAGCAGGAATACCTTGCCGGTATCAAGGCTTTCCGGGATGAATGTGAAGCCCTCATTGGCGACAGCGGTATCCGCATCTGCGTAGAGAACACCGACGGCTTTGAAAGCTACCACAGATCTGCCATTGACATTCTTCTCCAAAGCCCCGTGTTCGGTCTGACAATCGACATTGGGCATAACTACTGCACCGGAAAAATGGATGAGCCGGTGATCATGGAAAGACTCCCACACCTGCACCATATGCATATGCACGATGCCCGGGACGGCAAAAAGGACCACCAGGCTCTGGGCACAGGCGAACTGGATATCCCCTACTTTATCCGTCTTGCCGATGGCAATAATTGCACCGTGGTGCTGGAAACCAAAACAGAAGAAGGTCTGCGGCAGTCCGTCAAATGGCTGCAGGAGAATTATAAATAAAAACAAGGGCGCGTTTTCACGCGCCCTTTGTTTATTGGGTATTTTACTTCGAAGCCTCTTCTACAGCAACAGCAACGCTAACGGTCATACCGACCATGGGGTTGTTGCCTGCGCCCAGGAAGCCCATCATCTCAACGTGGGCAGGGACGGAGGAAGAACCTGCAAACTGTGCGTCACCATGCATACGACCCATGGTATCGGTCATGCCGTAGGAAGCAGGACCTGCAGCCATGTTGTCGGGGTGCAGAGTACGACCGGTGCCACCGCCGGAAGCGACGGAGAAGTACTTGCGGCCATTCTCCATGCACTCCTTCTTGTAGGTGCCGGCAACGGGATGCTGGAAGCGGGTGGGGTTGGTGGAGTTACCGGTGATGGAAACGTCAACGCCCTCATAACGCATAACA